>JBBQEF010000007.1:0-37950 GCA_038320445.1 Mycobacteriales bacterium | reverse complement strand
CCCACCTCCACGTCTGGAGGCGGGGGCAGCGTCCTGCGCGAGGCGCAGGCCGTGCGGCGGGGTGGGGGACCACACGGAGCGGTCGGGGCCGGGCCGCCTCCCGGGGGTGGAGGATGAGGCAGCGGCGCAAATACACGGGGAATCGGCTGATCGCCGACACCCAACGATGATCAGACGTCAATGGCGCGCCGTGGCTCACGTCGATCTCGGTCCACGGGACGGTCCACGAACTGGCGTCGATCGGTACCGGACAGTCCCTATTCGGCGCTTCTGGCACCTGCGGCGCACCTGATCGCCGGACATGTTGGCGTAGGCCTCCGAACTACGGTCAGAAGGTCGGGGGTTCGAATCCCTTCGGGTGCACCATCGTCAATCTAGTTCTGACCAGCAGGAACGGTCGGGGTGGATGGTTTTGGGTAGCACAGTTGATCTTTGGTCACACTCGGCGGCCCGATGGTCAACGGTGTCGGGTCGTACGTCGGCGGTGCCCTTTGGTCATGTCGCGGTTGCAGCGCATCACCTCGGACCCGGCCGTCTGCCATGGGCAGCCGACAGTGCGCGGGTTGCGGCACCCGGTCGAGAATCTGCTGGAGTTGCTGTCGTCAGGGATGACGATCGACGAGGTGCTCGACGACTACCCCGATGTGGAGCGCGACGAACTGCTCGCGGCGCCGGAGTTCCGGGGCTCTCGCCGCGGGCGACGGCCGGGTGGTCCCGCTCGGCGCCGCGTGAGGTTTCTCGTCGACGGGCAGCTTCCGGATCGGCTCTCCCGGTACCTCAACAACGCCGGACACACCGACGACGACAAGATCCGTCGAGTTGATCTCTGGCCACAGTCTTGGCCACGAACTGCGCTCGTCTGGTGCGTCTGGTGCGTCTGGTGCGTCTGGTGCGTCTGGTGCGCGTTCGAGCGCCCGTTGATCAGTGATGCAGCTTGACGCCAGTCAAAAGTAGGCACCTGCGTGTCATGACCGCTGCCTCCGAACCGGCGAAGGCCCGATCCCCGCGGCAACATCCGCCGAATGCGTGACCGCGTGCATGTGCGCGTGTCGGCCGGCGAGGACCCGGGCACGGGGTGGGGCCCGGCGATCCCGTCTACGAGTTCGACTCGTCGTCGCCGCTGTCCGACGGCCGGCCGAGCGGATCACCCTCACCGACATCGTCCGTAGTCCGTAGTCCGTACCGCGCAGCGAGAACGCACGCGGGTGAGGACACGCGCGGGCCCCGCCAGTTGGATGGGATACCGGCGGGGCCCGTCGCTGACAGAGATACGGGTTGCAGGTGAGGAAGTCAGGAGCTCGCCACCCGCCGGCCCCGCGGGGGACGTGGCCACTGCCCGGCCTTCCTCGGTGTCGCCCACGGGGGCATCGGCGCGACGGCCCGTTCGGGCTCGTACTCAGCCGCCCAGGAACCGAGATCGTGGCAGGCTCGGGTCCGGCGCCGGCGCCGCAGTGGCCGTCCTGCGTGCTCGAGGCGGTGCTGGTCAGGTCGGTCATGTCCGGCTCACCTCCCCTGGGATCTCGGACAGGGTGGCGGGCAGGGTCAGACGTTGATCGCCTGGTGGCCGGTGTCGGTGTTGGTGATGGAGATCTTGCGTGGCTTCGCCTTCTCCGCGATCGGGATCCGCAGGGTGAGCACCCCGGCGTCGTAGCCGGCGTGGATGTGAGCGGTGTCGAGGGCATCACCGAGGAACAGCTGCCGGGAGAACACCCCGAGCGGACGCTCGGCGACCTGCATCTCCACATGCTCCCCGGTCGCGACCGGGCGCCGCTCAGCCTTCACCGTGAGCACGTTGCGCTCCACATCCAGCTCGATCGCGTCCGGATCGACACCGGGCAGGTCGAACGAGACCACGAACTCCTCACCGGACCGGTAGGCGTCCATCGGCATCGCGGTCGGCCGCGACCACGTCCCCGCGGTGTTGCCGAGCACCTGCTGGGTCAGGCGGTCCAGCTCCCGGAACGGGTCAGTACGCATCAGCATCGCACGCCACTCCTTTCATGATCGACGACAGGCGATGCACTCGGAGCGTGCGGACGGGGTGACCGCGACCGCTCCGATAGCTGAAATCATAGCTAGAGGTTTTCTACTCTACAAGACACAGATCGGTTGTAGAGGTGAGCGCATGTTGCGAGCCGCGCGGAGGCGGCGACCCAGGACGAAGGAGGCCCGCGGTGAGAGGGACCAACGTGTGGTTGCAGACCCGCCGTGACGGCGTGGTGCGTGCCTACCTGGCTCCTGATCGCGCGGAGCATCGCCGCGTCACGACGGCGACAGCCAGGTCGCGTGGACCGGACCTCGCGACGATGCACCGACGACGGCCGCGTCGGGTGTGTTCACCGCCCGGCATGCTGACTACGATCATGGACTGTGAACCACGCACGGCGTCGTCGGTCGGTCGTCGCCGCCATCGCACTCGTGTTGTCGAGCGCGGCGTGCGCGAGCACCGCGATCGAGGGGCGGGCCGGCCCGGCCGGCTCGGCCCCGAGCGGCGGCGGCCCGGCGACGAGCGCGCTGTTCGCCGCGCCTGAGCCGTGGACCAAGGACGTCGCGGGGCTCCCTCCCTCGGAGCGATCGGACCGCATCATCGCTGCACTGACCAACCTGGGCGGCTGGGGCGGTTCCAACCGGCTGCAGACCGACTTCTCCCTCTCACTCCTGGTCGCCGACGGCTCGACCCCGCGCCGGACGATCACCGCACCCGCGGACGGCTACTGCTACGGCGGCTCCGACTGCGACCCGGTGCCGCTCGACGTGCCGATCCCGACCGACGGCAACGCCGAGGGCAGTGCCGACTACACGTGCGACACGAGCGAGAACGACTGCCACGTGCTCGTCGTCGAGACAGCGGAGCAGCGGCTCTACGAGCTCTACAACGCGACCCAGGACGGTGCCGCCCACACCGCGCTCGGCGTGTTCGTCTGGGACCTGAAGAAGGCCTACCCCGACGGCATGCGCGGGGAGCAGTGCACCTCCGCCGACGCGGCGGGCTTCCCCGTCGCCGCGCTCCTGCCCACGGCGGACGAGGTCGCAGCGGGCGAGGTGTCGCACGCGCTGCGCTTCATCCTCCCGAACAACCGCATCAAGTCCGGCGTCTACGTCCACCCCGCCGGACACGCGGGCGGGCCCACGAGCGACAACCCGGACGCCCCGCCCTACGGCGCGCGGTTCCGGCTGAAGTCGTCGTTCGACGAGACCTCGTTCACCGCGTCGCAGCGGGTGGTCCTGCGCGCCCTCAAGACCTACGGAATGCTCCTGTCCGACGGCGGCGAGATCGCCCTGACCTTCGCCGACGATCGACTCTCCACGGCGAAGTGGGCGACGCTCGGCGTCGATGCCCAGTCGTTCGCCGCCATCAGCCCGGAGAACTTCGAGGTCGTCGACCTCGGCCCCGAGATCGGCCTCACCTTCGACTGCGTGCGCAGCGGCTGACGCCGCCGTGGCCGTGCTGCTCAGGTCTCCTGCTCGACGCAGCGCACGACCATCGACTCGAGGAGCGGGGCGCCGAAGGTGGTGCTCATCGCGACGTCCGAGGCGTCGCGCCCGCGGCCGATGAGGATGCGACCCTTGCGCGGCTGGTTGTTGCGCGGGTCGAAGGTCCACCAGCGGTCGCCCAGCCACACCTCCATCCAGGCGGCGAAGTCCATCGGGGCGGCGTCCACCGGCACGTCCATGTCGGGGAGGTACCCGAAGACGTAGCGGGCGGGGATGTTCAGGGCGCGGCAGAACGCGATGGCGAGGTGGGTGAAGTCGCGGCACACGCCGTAGCCGCTGCTGTAGACATCGGACGAGGTGCTGGTGGGGGCGCTGCTGCCGTAGCGGAACGTGAGGTGCCCGTTCACGTGGTCACAGATCGCCTGCACACGGGTGTAGTCGCGGGTCAGGTCGCCGAATCGCGACCAGGCTTCGTTCCCGAGCATCTCGGGCAGGCAGTACCGGCTCGGCAGCGTGTAGATCAACACGTCGTCGGGGAGCTCGTCCGGGGCGAGCTGCGGCGCGGTGGGGTCGACGTCCTCGGTGGCGTCGGGCACCTCCACCAGCGCCTCGTACCGGAACGTGGAGCGCCCCGCGGGGATCACGAGCCGCTGGCAGGGGTTCCCGTAGAGATCGGTGTAGCTGCGGAAGGCGCTGTCGGGTTCGATCGCCGACGTGGCGCTCCGTACCGACACCGGCGCCACGTCGAGGGGCTGGACCTGGAACACCGCCGGCGTGGGTACCTGCGCCGCATAGCGGAACTCACAACCGACCTCGACCAGGCGCGTCCTCACCGTGCCATCGTTGCGTATGCAGCCGCGGACGGCACATCTGGGCGGTGCCGTCGGCCCGATACGCTCCCGGCATGCGAGGCCGTGGTGGCTGACGCCGACGAGGTCCGGCGGGTGGCGCTCTCGCTCGCGGACGTCGAGGAGATCGAGAGCGACGGCTTCGACTTCCGCGTCGGCGGAAAGGGTTTCGTCTGGTCCTACCCCGAGCGGCTGCCGGGCCGGCGCCGGGTCATCCGCACCGACGTCGCCGTGCTCTACGTCGGGGACGAGGCGGAGAAGCAGGCGCTGTTGCTCGGTGAGCCCGAGCTGTTCTTCGCTCCGCCGTCCTACGACGGCCTGCCGCTCGTCATGGTCCGGCTCGGCCGCGTCGACGACGAGCGGCTCGAGGAGCTGCTCACGGACGCCTGGCGGATGCGCGGCGGCACCCCGTAGCGCCGGCCGGGCTGCCGCTGGAGCTGGAGCGCGCCGGAGGATCCGGGGCGCCGGCGGTCGTGGCCCGGTGCTCGGGGGATGCCCTCAGCCACGCGGTCGCCGAGCGGCCGCGACCGTGGCGCGCCGACGCCTGCGCCGCAGCTCGGCCCGGTCGTTGCCGTTCAGCGGCCGCGGATCGGGCTGTCCGACCGCGTGCGCCTCGCACACGAACACCCGCACCGTGTGGGGGCGCGCGCGTTCGACACGGTGCTTGACCGTCCCGACCGGCGGGGTCATGCAGGGCTGCCCGCCGCTGCGGGAGCCGGCACATCCTGCGTTCTCCGGCGACACCCGTCGACGGTAGCGGCGTCAGGAGGTGATGGTCCAGCCCGGCCAGCACCCCGTAGGACGGCAACGGTGTCGCTCCGGCGCGACAGACGGCATGGTGGGATGTCAGCGAGCGAGGAGGAGCCGTGACCGACGCGATCATCCCGGCAGCGGCGATCCCCGTGGGTGGCGGGGTGATCTTCCCCGAGCACTCCGTCGTGATCACGCAGCCGGAGGCGGGGACGTTCGCGGCGTTCAGCTCGGTCTGCCCGCACCGGCAGTGCGCGGTGAAGGCCGTGGCGGCCGGGACGATCAACTGTTTCTGCCACGGGAGCCGGTTCCGGATCACGGACGGGTCGGTGGTCGGGGGCCCGGCACCGCAACCGCTGTCACGGGTCCGGATCGTCGTCGTCGACGGGCACATCGAGGTGGGGTAGGCGCGCCAGGCGGTCGGGATCGGCGAGGATGTCGATGCGGTGGATCCGGCCGTCGACGACGGTGAACGCGAGCACGGCCGCTGCGCGTCCGCCCGGTGCCGAGACGAACCCCGCGGCCCCGTTGACCAGCGCGGGCCGCGCGAAGCGGGCTCCCGCGGCGAACAGCACGGCCTGCCCCGCCACCAGTGCGGCTCCACGCACGTGCTTCGACGTCCCCGCGGCACGTACCCCACCGTCGACGCGGAGCACGGCGTCCGGGTCGAGCAGTGCGACGAGCGCGTCGAAGTCGCCGGCATGCGACGCTGCGAGCCACGCGGCGACGACCTCCCGTTGCCGGGCCAGGTCGCGGTCCGGCCGCGGGGCCTCGCTGCGGACCCGACGGCGGGCCCGGCTGGCCAGCTGGCGTGCCGCGGCCGGGGTCCGGCCCACGATCGGGGCGATCTCGGCGAACGGCACGGCGAACATGTCGTGCAGCACGAGCGCGAGCCGCTCGGCCGGGTCCAGGGACTCCAGCACCACCAGCAGCGCCAGTCCGACGGAGTCGGCGATGAGCGCCTGCTGTGCCGGGTCGAGCGCGTCCCCGATCCCGACCACCGGGTCGGGGACGTGGGTGTCGAGCGGCTCCTCCCGGCGGGACGTGCGGGAGCGCAACAGGGTCAGGCACTGGCGCGCGACGACCGTGGTCAGCCAGCCGCCGACGTTCTCGACGCCGTCGGCGCCCGCCCGCGCCACCCGCAGCCACGAGTCCTGCAGCGCGTCCTCGGCCTCGGCGTGCGAGCCGAGCATCCGGTAGGCCACCGCGCGCAGGCGGGGCCGGTGCTCCTCGAAGCGGTCGGTCAGCCAGCCGGTGTCCTGCATTCGTCACATCCTCGCGTTCTGCGGAGTCACAGCTATGACCGGCGACCGCCGGCCGATGTGACCGATCCCCGAGGAGACGTTCGATGCCGGCACGGATGACCAACCCCGTCCTCGTCCTTCCCGACGCCATGAAGGCCCTGATCGCCCTGAGCCGGGCCGCCGAGACCCCGACCGTCCCCGCCGCCACCCACAAGCTCGTGCACCTGCGGGCCAGCCAGATCAACGGCTGCGGGGTGTGCGTCGACATGCACGCCCGCGAGCTGCGGGACCTGGGCGAGTCCGACGAGCGGATCTTCGCGGTCGCGGCATGGCGGGACACGCCGTACTTCACCGACCGCGAACGGGCCGCGCTCGCCCTCACCGAAGCGGCCACCCGCCTGGCCGACCGCTCCGACGCGGTGCCCGACGACGTGTGGGACGCCGCCGCCGACCACTTCGACGAGAAGGAGCTCGCCGGTCTGGTCCTCGGCATCGCCACGATCAACGCGTGGAACCGGATCAACGCGACGACCCGTCAGGTCGCCACCCGGTAGCGCAGGTGGGTCACGTTGGGGGCGTCGACGACGCGCAGCTTCGTGAGGCCCAGCTTCGCGAGGGAGCGGTCGAACAGCGGCACGCCCTCGCCGAGCACGACCGGGACGACGTGCAGCTGCACCTCGTCGACGAGCCCCCCGGCGAGGCACTGCCGTGCGACGTCGGCGCCCCCGCCGACCGTGGCGTACCGCTCGCCCGCCGCCTCCCGAGCCCGCTCGACGGCGTCGCGCACCCCGTCGACGAAGACGAACTCGACCGGCCCGGCGGGGGCGGGGACGGGCGGCCGGTGCGTGATCACGAAATGGGGGACGGCGTACGGGGTCTCGTCCCAGCCACCCGCGTCGTCGCCGGTGCCGAACGCGCCGCGGCCGATCACGATCGCGCCGGTGGTGGCGGCGAGCTCGTCGACCACCGGTCGGCTCGCCTCGGACGGAGCGAAGTACCAGTCGTAGAGGCCACCGTCGGATCCCCCCGGCCCGCAGATCAGCCCGTCGAGCGAGATGGCCATGTCCAGCAGTACACGTGTCATGTCAGGAAGACCAGCCGGAGCGGCCGGACTCATCTACGTCCCGGTGGCGTACTTGGCCCTCGTGAGGATGAGATCGAGCAGGCGCAGGACCACGGCCTTGACCGCCGAGCGGTCGCGCGCGTCGACGGTGATCACCGGGATGTCCGGGTCGACATCGGTGGCCTCGCGGACCTCGTCGAGGGAGAGGTTCTCGCGGTTGTCGAACTGGTTGACGGCCACGACGAACGGCAGTTCGATCTTCTCGAAGTAGTCGATGGCCACGAAGCAGTCGCTGATCCGGTCGGTGTCCACGAGCACGACCCCGCCCAGGGCGCCCGCGGTGAGATCGGGCCACATGAAGCCGAAGCGGTCCTGTCCGGGGGTGCCGAACAGGTAGAGCACGATGCTGTCGTCGATCGTGATGCGCCCGAAGTCCATCGCCACGGTGGTGGTGGTCTTCGTGCTCCCCGCGGCCATCACGTCGATGTCGATGGTCTCCGTGGTCATCGCGGCCTCGGTGGTGACCGGCTCGATCTCCGAGAGCGCCCCGATCGCCGTGGTCTTCCCGACCCCGAACCCGCCGGAGATGACGACCTTGACGGGGATGGGGGCACGCGGGGGCTCCGGCTCGGCGGGCGCGGGCGGCGGGACGACCACCGGCTTGGGCGCGACCTGAACGAGTGCCTGGGTCGTGTCAGAGTGCAGAGACACCGGCGATCAGCCTTTCCAGGAAGGGGACGTCGGTGGCCTGTTGCGGAACGGACGGTCCGGTCGCGAGCAGGCCGGAGCCGAGCAGATCGCCGACCAGCACGCGCGCCACCCCGAGCGGCACGCGCAGGCCGGCGGCGAGCTCGGCGACGGAATGGGGTTTCCGGCACAGCTCGATGATGCGCGCGTGCTCGACCGTGCCCTTGGGCCCGGGGGACACCTCGGCCGCGGCGGCCGACACCACCACCGTCTGCATCTGCACGGCCGCGTCCTCCGGGGAGGTCCGGCCGGTGGTGATCAGGTAGGGGCGCACGCGATCGTCGTCGTCCGGGGTGCTCGCGTCGGCGGGCAGCGGCTCGGACGGCGGCGTGGTGCCGAGGAACGGACGCGAGAGGTCGTTGTCCTCCTCGACGGTCACTCTTCCTCCGTGACGACGGCGATGGGTCCGGTGGACGGGTTCGACGCCGGCGGGTGGGGCCGCGGCGCGGGCGGGATGTCGCTGGTGCGGGCCGCGGTGAGACCGGCCTGCAGCGAGTGCAGGCGGCCACGGATCCGGCGCGGGTCCGGCGCGGCGTAGCCGGTGTCGTCGCCGGTCGGCCCGAGGTCGGGGAGCTGGGCGCCCCGGACCCTCCGGGGTACGCCGGAGGCCGTGGTCAGCACGGGCGCGGGAGCGGGGGCCGGAGCGGGCGCCTGCCCCGCCTCGGTCTGCTCGGGCTCCGCATCGCCCTGCACCGGCTCGGGGGTGAGCCGCACCGGCTCCGGCCGCGTCCGCGGGGCCTTGGGCGCGAAGACCTCGGCCACCGGGGCGACGGGAACGGGCGGCGGCGTCGGTGGGAGGTCCGACAGCGGCGCGAGGCAGCGGTCGGGGACGAGAACGGTGCCGACCAGCCCGGGGCCCGAGCTGGGCTCCAGCTCCACGCCGAAGCCGTGCCGGGCCGCGAGCCTGCCGACGACGTCGAGTCCGAGCAGCCGCCCGGCCGTCCGGCTGACGAGGGTGCCCTGCACCCGCGCGTTGGCATCGTCGAGATCCCGGCCGGTCATGCCGACGCCGTGGTCGACGATCCGGATGCGGTAGCCACCCTTCACCGGGCCCCCGGTGACCGTGACGCGCGCGTCGGGCGGGGAGAAGTGGGCGGCGTTCTCCAGCAGCTCGGCGAGCAGGTGCACCAGGTCGGCCACGGCCGATCCGGTGACCGCGGCCGCGTCCATGGGCCGCAGGTCGACGCGGCGGTAGTCCTCGATCTCCGACAGCGCGCCGCGGAGGACCTCGGCGACCGCGGCCGGCCGGGAGCTGGTGCGGGTCTGGGTGGCGCCCGCCAGCACCAGCATGCTCTCGGCGTTGCGGCGGATCCGCGTGGTGGCGTGGTCGAGCCGGAACAGCTGGGCGAGGATGCCGGCGTCCTGCTCCGTCGATTCCAGCGCCGTGATGTACCCCAGCGTGCGGCTGAGCAGGCTCTGGTTGCGGCGGCCGAGGTTGATCAGCATCTCGGCGGACTCGCGCTCACCGCGGTGCTGCTCGGCGGCCAGCTCGATCGCCTTCGTCTGCATGGTCGAGAACGCTCTCGCCAGATCGGCCAGCTCGTCCACGCCGTTCACCTCGAGCGGCGCGACGGGAGGCGGATCGACGGCGGTGGGCGCGGCTCGGATCTCGGCGACCGTGGCGGGGAGCGTCTCGTTCGCGGCCCGGTAGGCGTCCCTCGTCAGGGTCCGGATCGGCCGGAGGATGCGGACGACGACGAGCGCCGCCGCCGCGAGCAGCACGAGCAGCGCCAGCACGGCCGCGATGACCAGGACCAGCTCCCGTGTGCCCGCGTCCGAGCGCTGCGTCTCGGCCTGGCCGGCCACGGCGTTCTCGAGGCCGGTGGAGACGGTGGCGAGCAGGTCGGTGGCGGGGCGCTGCAGGCCGATGACCGTGCGGTCCGGCGGGGCCGGGTTCTGGTCGCGGTCGGCGACCAGCCCCGCGATCACGTTGTCGTAGGCGGCCTTGAGCGTGCGGTGCTGCCCGCCGAACGCGGTGAGCTGGTCGCGCACGGCGGGGTCGTCGACCTGCGCGGTGATGGCCCCGGCGAGCTGGTCGACCTCCGCGGTGCGGGCGCGCAGGGCGTCGACCGCGGTCCGGCTGACGAGCACGTCGGTCCAGGCGCGGCCCTCGGTGGCGAAGGCCGCCTGCAACTGGCGGGCCTGCTGTGCGCGCGCGACATCGGTGTGGAGCACCGCGTCGTAGCGGGCGGCCACGGTCGGGACCTGCACCAGCAGCGTGATGAGGACGGCGAGCAGCAGGACGACGGCGCCGCCCAGGATCAGGGCCAGCTCGGTGGCGACGCCTGCCCGCCGCCGGCCGGCTCCGGGTGGCGCATCGGCCGTCGCCTCGCCGGCCGGGGCCGGGCTCATCGGGGCCGGACCTCTCCGCGCCTCAGGAGATCGGCCAGCTCCGACACGACGGGGGACACGGTGGGCTGCGGTGCCCGGCCCTCGACCAGCTCGGCGCGCAGGCCGGTCTCGTCGCGGTAGAGGCGAACGGCCACGCCCGGGTGGGATCCCGAGGAGATCGTCACGTCGAACTCCGGAACCTGGACGGCCAGCGGGACGAGCGTGCGTACCGCCGACCTCAGCACGCCATGGGGATCGTCGGCCAGGTCGGCGTCGAGCTGCTCGAGGACCCCCGAGATCACGGAGAGTCGCTCGGCAGTGGACTCGCGACGCTTCTGGTGTGTCGTGCGCCCGCCGATGGTCGCGGTCATGAAGTACCCCCTGCCCGGTGCGTCCGGCGTTCCGAAGGCCGCGGACGCAAAAGCCGGGGAGCGCGACCAGGAACCAGAGAAACGCTACAGCACGTCGGAAATGCGACGGTACTGATGGGGTGGTTCCAGCGAATGCGCGAATCCCGGGAATCACGAACGGCAGGTCGGACTCTCACCAGGCCACCCGGGTGGCGGAAAGCAGGGTGGATTCTCATCAGCGAGTAATTGATTGGCTGCGGTGAGTGGCGATCCGTTCGATGGGGGTTCGCTGTGGTCCGTGTGAGAGGAAACCCTTGCGATCACCCGCGGTAGCGGGCACCCTCGCTCGCCAACCGGCCACGACCCGGAGGTCTTCCCGTGACTGTGCACTGCCGTGATGCTCGAGAACGCACGCCCTCACTGTCGGTCACGCAGCGTACGACGGGCGCAGCGGTGGGCGTCCGGTGAGCGGCGGGGAGGTGCGGTGGACGACCGTCACGAGCGGCGAGGACGGGTTCGCCCACGAGGTGGCCGATCCCGTCCTGGCCGCCGGCGCCGTGGCGGCGGGCCGGTTCGTGGCGACGTGCGGGCGGCTCGTCGTCCCGGCGGCGCTGAGCGCACCTCCCGGGCGGCCGTGCCTGCTCTGCGCGGCCTGCGAGCACGCCACGGCACCCGCTCCGGACCAGGCGGGACGGCATCGCCGCGACCGCCTGTGGGGTTCGCCCGGACGGCTCTCCCCTAGCTAGGAGCGGCCGGGCGCGGGCGCTGAGTTGCCCCGTGCGGCGGCGCGCATCACGTCCAGGACCGACTCCTGGTCCGAGGTGGTCTTCTGGCGGGCCGCGCGGTGGATGCCGTCGACGTGGGCGATGAGGGCGATGTCCGGCTCGCCGTCCGCGGACACTCTCGCCATGGACCACTTGGCGAACACCCGCTGCGCCTCGCCGGTCTCGATCACCGAGACGGAGTCGTGGCGGGCGTCCTTCTCGATGTGCGCGAACAGGGCCCGCACGGCAGCCTCGTCGCCCTCGAGCGCCTGCACGAACCAGTCGTCGGACATCAGCAGGGCGCCGGTGATGCCGTGGCGCTTGTTGTTCGACCGTGCCTCGCCGAACAGCGTGCCGAGCTCGGCCTTGCGCTGGTCGTCGGGGATGAGGTTGCGGCTTCGGTAGATCAGCCGGAACGCTGCTTCGTCCATGGTTCGGTGCTCCTCGAGTCGGCAACGCTGCGCAGCCCCGAGACTTCGGGCGACGTAAGGCATGTGACGCACGCCATCCTTGGGGGTGGCTCCCGCACGGGATATCTCATTTTGCGACGGGACGTCGCGGTGCCGGCGATCTCGACCTGGCGGGCGGCCCGACCGTCCGGGCAGGTGCGCTCCGGCCCGCGGAGCGGTTGACTGTGACCGTCGTCGCACGATCAGGAGGTCTCGAGTGAGCCAGACGGTCGATGTAGCCCGTACCGACGCCGCCGTCCGCGTGGACGAGTGGCTGTCGGCCTTCCAGTCCGCGTTGACGGCGCGTGACCCCGAGGCGGCCGGAGCGCTGTTCGCCGCCGAGAGCTACTGGCGCGATCTCGTCGCGTTCACCTGGAACATCACGACCGTGGAGGGCCCGGCGGGCGTCGCCGACATGCTCCGCTCGCAGCTGGACGCGGTCGACCCCACCGGGTTCCGGGTCAGCGAGGAGCCCACCGAGGCCGGCGGGGTGATCGACGCGTGGCTGGTGTTCGAGACGGCCGTCGGCCGGGGGAGCGGGCACCTGCGCCTCGTCGACGGCACGGCGTTCACGTTCCTGACCACGCTCGACGAGCTGAAGGGCCACGAGGAGCCGCAGAGCGGGCGGCGGCCGATGGGCGCGGAGCACGGGGCGAACCCGGACCGCGTCACGTGGCTGGAGGCGCGGGAGCAGGAGGCGGCCGAGCTCGGCTACACCACCCAGCCCGAGGTCGTGATCATCGGCGGCGGGCAGGGCGGCATCGCCCTCGGCGCGCGGCTGCGGCAGCTCGGTGTCCCGACGATCATCGTCGAGCGCAACGAGAAGCCGGGCGACTCCTGGCGCCGTCGCTACAAGTCCCTCGCCCTGCACGACCCGGTCTGGTACGACCACCTGCCCTACATCCCGTTCCCCGCGAACTGGCCGGTGTTCTCGCCGAAGGACAAGATCGGCGACTGGCTGGAGATGTACGCGCGGGTGATGGAGCTGAACTACTGGGGCTCCACCACCGCGAAGAGCGCCACGCGCGAGGGCGACACGTGGACCGTCGTCGTCGACAGGGCGGGCGAGGAGGTGACGCTGCACCCGAGGCACCTCGTGCTCGCGCTGGGCGTCTCCGGCCGGCCGATCGTGCCCGAGATCCCCGGCATGGACGTGTTCGCCGGCGACCAGCACCACTCCTCGGCCCACCCCGGCCCCGACGCCTACAAGGGCAAGAAGGCGGTGGTGATCGGCTCCAACAACTCCGCACACGACATCTGCGCGGCGTTGTGGGAGAGCGGCGTCGACGTGACGATGGTGCAGCGCAGCTCCACGCACATCGTGCGCTCCGACTCGCTGATGGACCTCGGGCTCGGCGACCTGTACTCGGAGCGGGCGGTCGCGTCGGGCGTCACGACGTTCAAGGCGGACACGATCTTCGCGTCGCTGCCGTACCGGATCCTGCACACGTTCCAGAAGCCGGTGTACGACGCCATCCGCGAACGCGACGCCGACTACTACGCGGCGCTGGAGAAGGCGGGCTTCGAGCTCGACTTCGGCGACGACGACTCCGGCCTGTTCATGAAGTACCTGCGCCGCGGCTCGGGCTACTACATCGACGTCGGCGCGTCGGAGCTCGTCGCGGACGGCAGCATCAAGCTCGCGCACGGGCAGGTCAGCGAGCTGACCAAGGACGAGGTCGTGCTCGCGGACGGCACCCGCCTGCCCGCTGACCTCGTCGTCTACGCCACGGGCTACGGGTCGATGAACGGCCTGGCCGCAAGCATCGTCGGCCACGAGATCGCCGACCGGGTCGGCAAGGTGTGGGGCCTCGGATCGGACACCACCAAGGACCCGGGGCCGTGGGAGGGCGAGCAGCGCAACATGTGGAAGCCCACCCAGCAGGAGGCGCTGTGGTTCCACGGCGGCAACCTGCACCAGTCGCGCTACTACTCGCTCTACCTGGCACTGCAGCTCAAGGCACGTACCGAGGGCATCCCGACGCCCGTATACCGGCTGCAGGAGGTGCACCACACGTCCTGAGCGGAGTGCGAGCCGCGCCTCGAGACCGCCGGCTCGGTGCACTCCCGGCCACAGGTGGCCGGGAGTGCACCGGACCGACGATCACCGCGGGCCGGTTGACAGCTGGGTTGCCCTGCGCAACCGTGCAGGCATGGAGTGGACCGGAGCCCGGTACGCCGACTGCCCGACCGTCGAGGTCGAGACCCACGTGGACGCGCCGCCCGAGCGGGTGTGGGCGGTCGTGTCCGACGTGGCGCTCATGCCGTCGATGAGCGGGGAGCTGCGCCGCGTCGAGTGGGTGTGCGGCTCGGGCGAGGTGGGCAGCCGGTTCGTCGGCCACAACAGGCACCCGGCGATCGGGGAGTGGTCGGCCACCTCGTCGGTGATCGAGTGTGACCCGCCGCGCGTGTTCGCCTGGGCCGTCGGCGATACCGCGCGGCCGGCGGCGAGCTGGCGCTTCACCCTCGAACCCGTCGACGGGGGCACGCGGCTGCGGCAGTGGGTGCAGATGGGGCCGGGGCGCTCCGGGCTGAGCGCCGCCATCGACGCCACGCCCGGCAACGAGCAGAAGATCGTCCACGGCCGGCTGAAGGAGTTCGAGGCCAACATGACCGCGACGCTCGCCGCGATCAAGGAGCGGGTCGCGGGCTGATGCGCACCGCCACCACCGTCGAGGCGTCCGGGCGGGCCACCTGGCGCGAGACCCTCGACTTCGTGCTGGAGGCGGAGAAGCTCGGGCTCGACGTCTGCTGGGTCGCCGAGGCCTGGGGCTCCGACGCGCCGACGGCCCTGGGCTACCTCGCTGCCCGCACGGACCGCCTGCTGCTCGGCTCGGGCGTGATGCAGATCGGCACGCGCACGCCGGTCGCGATCGCGCAGGCCGCGTCGACGCTGGCCGACATGTCCGACGGGCGGTTCCTGCTCGGGCTCGGCCCGTCGGGCCCGCAGGTGATCGAGGGGCTGCACGGCGTCCCGTTCGCGAAGCCGCTGACCCGGATGCGCGAGACGGTGACGGTGATCCGGCAGGCGCTGGCGGGGGAGAAGGTGGCGTTCACGGGCGCGACCCTGCAGATCCCGCTGCGCGGCGAGGCCCGGCCGATGCGCCTGTCGTCGCGGCCGAGCCCGGACATCCCGATCTACCTGGCCACGATGTCGCCGAGGATGCTGGCGCTCACCGGCGAGATCGCGGACGGCTGGCTGGGCACGAGCTTCGTGCCCGAGGGGTCCGCCGCGTACTTCACCCCGCTCGACGCTGGGCTGGCCTCGGCCGGGCGGTCGCGCCGTGACCTGGACGTCTGCCAGGGCGCCGAGGTCGCCTTCGCGGCCGACGAGGACGAGCTGCGCGGGATGGTCGCCGGCCGGAAGAAGGAGCTGGCCTTCAGCCTCGGCGGCATGGGCTCGGCCGGCACCAACTTCTACAACGACGCCTACAGCCGCCAGGGCTGGGCCGAGGCCGCCGCCGCCGTGCGCGAGCGCTGGCAGGGCGGCGACCGCGGCGGGGCGGCCGCGCTCGTCACCGACGAGATGGTGCTGGCCACCACGCTGATCGGCACCGAGGAGATGGTCCGCGCCCGGCTGAACGTCTGGCGCTCGGCCGGTGTGGACACGGTGCGGCTGTACCCGGCGGGCGACACCCTGGACGCGAGGCTGACCACGCTGGCCCGGGCGCTGGACCTGGTGCGGGCACCGTCCCCGGCGGTGCAGTAGCCGGGCCCGGCCGGTCAGTTGCGGTGCCGCGAAGCGTTCCGGAGCTGCAGTGCCAGCACCGCACACCCCACCCCGACCAGCACCCCGTGCGCGATGCGCAGGGCGGGCGGAGCGTAGAACTGGGGCAGGAACAGCACGAAGCCGGCGGCCATCGGCACCGCTGCCCAGCGCGCGAGCACGCCCGACCGCCAGACCGCGACCGCGGCGAGCACCGATCCCGCGGCGATCATCAGCAGCCCGACCCCGAACGTCGTGATCTGGACGGGGCCGCCGCGGACGGCGTCGACCAGGTCGAGCAGCCCGAGGTCGCCGGTGGCCAGGATGCGCTCGCCCGTGGCGTTCAGGGCGAAGGCCTCGGCGCCGTAGTAGGGCAGCACGAGCCCGACCCCGAACCAGGTGACGAGGAACGCCGCGCCCGCCGTGCGGCTCCGGCCGACGGCGGCGTGCACAGCGAGCAGCCCCAGCGGGAGCAGGACGAACCCGGCCACGGCCGACAGGTGGGCGAGCAGCCAGGCTCCGGACGCGAAGGCGGGAGCCGAACCGGCGGGCGTGAGGTCGGAGTAGGGCCGGACGGCCGGGTAGAGGACGAAGAGGGCCCCCGCCAGCAGGAGCGCGGCCGTCCCGCCGCGGGACGTGACAGCCGGGCGGTCGTCGGTCGTGGTGGTCATGGACTCTCCTCCAGAACAGTGCTCTCGTTTCAGAGCAACCGTCGCAGACTTGGGTCCGGTCGTCAAGAGCACTGCTCTGGAAATTGCGCATCGCTCGCAGACGCGCCGCCTGCTCGGCTGCCGGCCGCGAGCGGGCCCGGGGCCGTCAGGCCTTGAGCAGGGCCTCGGCCAGGCCTGCGGGCTGCGTGAACAGGGCTTCGTGGCTCCCGGGCGCCTCGACCGCCGTGACGCCGAGCCGCTCGGGGAAGCGCGGCACCCAGCCGTACTCGCCGGGCGGCAGCGCCACGTCCTCGACGCTGAAGACGTAGGCCACGGGCACGCCGAGCGTCGCGGGGTCGATCGGCTCGACGGTCTCGGTGAAGTACTGCATCGGGTGGGGCACGAGCAGGGAGTGCACGAGCTGCTGCACGGGCTCCGTCGCGTCGCCGATGAACGCGCCTGCGAACACCTCGAAGGGCAGGGTCACCGTGTTGTTGCCCGAGGCTGCGGCCACCCCGGAGAACAGTTCCTGGTACGGCGGCGGCACCTCGTCGTACAGGCTCCTCCCGGCCGCCGGCACGAAGGCGCTCCAGTAGAGGACCTTCTTCAGCCGCGACGCCAGGCGCGGCGCCGCACCGGTGATCGGGTAGCCGCCCCAGCTGTGGCCGACGAGCGTCACGTCATGGAGGTCGTGGTCCTCGACGTAGGAGACGACGAAGTCGACGACGTCGGAGAGGTGCAGCGCGGTGGGGTCGGCGCCGTCCGCGAGGCCGGGCAGGGTCGGGGTGTGCACGTCGTGACCCGCGGCGCGCAGGTGCTCGGCGACCGGGCGCCACGCCCACCCTCCGTGCCAGGCTCCGGTGATCAGGACGAACGTCTCGGCCATCTGTGCTCCTCGCTCGGGGAGTGTCCATCATGGAGGGACGTGGCAACGGCCGTCAACGGAGTGCAACACTTCGCGCGTGAAGGCGCGCTCGCTGGTGTTCGACCTGTTCGGCGACTATCTCCGGTTCCGCGGTGGCGAGGTCCGCCTGCGCGTCCTGACCCGGCTCATGGCGTGCTTCGAGGTGCCGGAGCCGACGGTCCGCGTGGTCGCGACGCGCCTGCGCGGGGAGGGCTGGCTGGAGAGCAGGCGCGACGGTCGCGAGACCACCTACGTGCTCACCGACGCTGCGTGGCGGCTGCTCGACGAGGGCCGTGCCCGCATCTTCGACCGGGCCACCCGGCCGTGGGACGGCCACTGGCACATGGTCGTCTACTCGGTCCCCGAGACCGAGCGCGCGCAGCGCGAACAGCTGCGCAAGCGCCTGGCGTGGCTCGGGTTCGGGGCGCTCTCGGCGTCGGTCTGGCTCAGCCCCCACAACCGGGTCGCGCAGGTCCGCGAGGGTTTCGCCGACCATCCGAACGTCCGGCTGGACGCCTTCCACGCCCGGTCCGACGGCGCGGGGGCCGACCGCGACATGGCCGCTCGCTCGTGGGACCTCGCCGGGCTCGACCGCGACTACGCGGCCCTGCTGGCGCAGTACCGGCCGCGGCTGGAGCGCTACCGGCGTGGCGAGGTGCAGGGCCGCGACGCGCTGGTGGAGCGCATGCAGCTCGTGCAGGACTACCGCCGCCTCCCGTTCCGCGATCCCCACCTGCCGCCGGAGCTGCTACCCGCCGGATGGTCGGGCCGGGCGGCGCACGAGGTGTTCCTCGAGGCGCACGGGCTGCTGCGGGCGCCCGCGGAGGCGTTCGTCGACGGGGTGGCCGGCGGGATCAGCCAGGCGTCGTGAGGTGCCGAATCATGGACGGCCGTTGCCGATCCGTTGCAGAGTGACCGTGCTCGAGCAGCGCTACATCGTGGCGGAGCTGGTCATCACCACGGTCGGCACGATAGACAGGCAGGCGCTCCGCGCGGACGTCGCGGCGCGGATGGGGGTGCAGCCGTGAGCCGCATGGAGACGACGCTGCCGTGGATGGGCGCCGGCACCGAGTTCGTCCTGCGCGCGGTCGAGGCGCTGCCCGACGACGGCCTCGCGGCGCCGAGCGCCCTGCCCGGCTGGACGCGCGCGCACGTCGTCGGGCACCTGGCCCGCAACGCCGAGGCGCTGGTGCGCCTCGCCACCTGGGCGCGCACCGGCGTCGAGACGCCGATGTACACCGACACCGGACAACGGACGACGGACATCGAGGCCTCGGCGCAGGCGCCCGTCGCGACCCTTCGGGCCGAGCTGATGAGCACCGCCTCCGAGCTGGACGCCGCGCTCGCCGCGCTCGACGCCGACACCTGGCAGACGGAGGTGCGCAGCGCGCTCGGCCGGGCCATCCCGGCCACCGAGATCCCGTGGATGCGGGTGCGCGAGGTGTGGTTGCACGCGGTGGACCTCGACGTGGGGGCGTCCGTCGCGGAACTCCCGCCCGGTGTGGTGGACGCGCTGCTCGACGACGCCACCGGGGCGCTGTCGGCGAAGGACGACTGCCCGTCGGTGCTGATGGCCCCGAGCGATCGCGACCAGACCTGGATGCTCGGTTCCGGTGCCGACGCGGTGCCTGTGCAGGGCACGGCGGCGGACCTCCTGGCCTGGCTGGTCGGCCGGGCCGACGGCTCGGCCCTCACCGGGCACCCGCCCACCCCGCCTCGCTGGATCTGACACCGGTGACGACCCGTCACAGCGGGCCATGCTGCACCATGGACGCGCCTACACGGAATGTTGCTGATGCAACGATCGTTGGGGCGGACAGGTTCACGAGAAGGAGAATCCGATGCCACAGCCCGAAGGTGCCGAGCTCGAAGCCGTCCGCACCCGACGTGCGGAGCTCAAGGCCACGTACCTGCACCCGCTCGGTGAGCGCCCGGCCAGCACCGTGCGCGGTGTGCACCATCTGGCGCTGATCGCCAAGGACGTCGAGGAGACGATCCGCTTCTACCAGGGTCTGCTCGGGTTCCCGCTGGTGGAGCTCGTGGAGAACCGCGACTACCGCGGCTCCAGCCACTTCTTCTTCGACATCGGCAACCGCAACCTGCTGGGCTTCTTCGACTTCCCCGGCCACGACCACCCCGAGTTCTCCGAGACGATCGGCGGCGTGCAGCACCTCGCGCTGTCGACCTCGCCCGAGGAGTTCGCGGCCGCGCGGAAGCGGCTCGACGAGGCGGGCGTCTCCTACGTCGGCCCGGACCGCGGCATCGACAACAGCCTCTACATCCGCGATCCCAACGGTGTCGGCATCGAGTTCTACTGCGAGGAGCTCGGGCTCTTCGAGGGTGAGCCGCTGCTCGCTCGGTAGCCGCCCGGGAACCCGATCGGGGTGCGGAACGTCCTTCTTTCGGCGGGACAGGGAGGATGGACGGCATGAACGGTGACAATCGCGGGCCCGGTCCTGGCTGGGGCCGGCCCCAGCACACCCGTTCCGAGCCGCAGCGCCCGCAGTCGTGGCCGCCTCCCGGGCGGCCGATCCAGGAGACGGCGGTGCTGCCGCCGGATCGCCGTTCGGCGCCGCCGCCGCCGCCCGTGGTCCGGCGCCCGCCGCCGGCCAGGCGCCGTCCCCGGTGGGGCCGGCGGATCGGCGTCACGCTGCTCGCGCTGCTGCTGGTGATCGTGGGGTTCGGCGTCTACGTCGACACGACGCTGAGCCGCACCCCCGCACTGGCGTCGGAGAGCCCCAACTCGTCGAAGGGCACGAACTGGCTGATCGTCGGCTCGGACAGCCGGCAGAAGCTCACCGACGAGCAGCGCAAGAAGTACGCCACCGGCAACGAGACCTCGCAGCTCACCGACACGATCATGCTCCTGCACACCGGGAGCGGGCCGACCACGCTGGTCAGCATCCCGCGCGACTCGATCGTGAACATCCCGGCACACGGCCGCGCGAAGATCAACTCGGCCTACGGGAAGGGCGGCGGTCCCGACGGCGGCGGGCCCGCGCTCCTCGTGCAGACCGTGGAGCAGGCCACCGGGCTGCGCATCGACCACTACGCGGAGATCGGCTTCCTCGGCATCGTCTCGGTCGTGGACGCCATCGGCGGCGTCGAGCTCGACGTCCCCGAGGCGATCAAGGACCCGAAGGCGGCGCTGAACATCAAGGCCGGCCCGCAGGTGCTCGACGGCGCCACCGCGCTGGGCTACGTGCGCACCCGCGCCACCGCCTCCTCCGATTTCGGACGGGTCGAGCGGCAGCGCGCGCTGCTCTCGGCCCTGCTGAAGCAGGTGATCTCGCCCGGGACGCTGCTCAACCCGTTCAAGTCCGTCCCGCTGATCACGGGGCTGTCGCAGGCGATCACCGTGGACAGCGGCGACCACCTGTGGAACCTGGCCCAGCTCGGCCTGGCGATGCGCGGCATCTCCAGCGGCATCTCGACGACGGTCCCGGTGGCGGACGGCGTGGTCAACTGGGACAAGAAGCGCGCGAGCGCCCTCTTCCAGGCGATCGCCAACGACGAGACACCCCCCAAGACCGCGCTGGGCCCCTGACTCATGGCGGACGAGCACAGCCAGTCCGCACGCCCGCACATCCCGTCGCCCGCGCGCTCGCACCCCCTTCGCGCCCTCCCACCCCCCGTCGACGGGGTGCGTCGACGTCCGTGGGGGGTGTAGGCGCCTCGGTCAGGCGTTCACACCCCTCCCGCGCCCTCACACCCCGCGTCGCAGGGGGGTGCGGAGCCCCGGGCTACGCCGGCTTGCGTGTGCGCTTGCGGGGCGCCGCGGCCTTGTCGTCCGCGGACTCCTTGTTCGCGGGCTTGCGGGGCGCGGCCGGCTTCTTGGCCGCTGCGCGGGGCTTCGCGGGCTCCTGCTTCGCCGGCTCCTGCGGTGCCCCGCCGCTCTTGGCCCGCGCCGCGTCCACGCTGGCCTGGAGCGCGCTCAGCAGGTCGGTCATGCTGTCGCCGTCGTCGGAGGACTTCTGCTCCACCGGCGCCGGGCGCGACTCCCCGGTGGTGCGCTTGCGCTCGATCATCTCCACGACGGCGTCGCGGTAGTCGTCGTGGAAACCCGACGGGTCGAAGTCCGCCCCCAGGCTCTCGACCAGCGACGCGGCCATCGTCATCTCCTGCGGCCGCAGCTCCACTTCGGACTCGAGGATGTCGAACTCGGGCTCGCGCACCTCGTCGGGCCAGAGCATCGTCTGCAGCACGATCACCTTGCCGCGCACGCGGAGCAGCGCGATGCTCTCCCGCTGCCGCAGCGCGAACCGGACGACGGCCATCCGGTCGGTCTGCACCAGCGCCTCGCGCAGCAGCGCGTAGGGCTTGGCCGCCTTGGCCTCCGGCTCCAGGTAGTAGCTCTTGTCGAACAGCATCGGGTCGATCTGGTCGGCCGGCACGAACTCGATCACGTCGATCTCGTGGCCGGAGACCTGCGGCAGCGAGTCGAGATCGGCGTCGTCGAGGGTGATCAGCTCGCCGTCGTCGGTCTCGTAGCCCTTGACGATGTCGGCGTACTCCACCACCTCGCCGTCGATCGAGCAGGTGCGCTTGTACTTGATCCGGCCGCCGTCGGCCGCGTGGACCTGGTGGAACCGGATGTCGTGGTTGGTGGTGGCCGAGTACAGCTTGATCGGCACGCTCACCAGCCCGAACGAGACCGCACCGCTCCACATTGCCCGCATAGGTGCCAGCATGACGTCGTGCAGCCCATGCTCGCCACCCCTGGAGGCCTTCCGAGAGGTCCGGGTTGGCTGTTCGAGGTGAAATGGGACGGCATGCGGCTGCTCGCCGACGTCGCCGACGGTGTGCTGGCGCTGCACAGCCGCAGTGGCCGCGACGTCACCGCGAACTTCCCCGAGCTGGCCGGGCTCACCGAACTGGCCCCGGACCTGCTGCTCGACGGTGAGGTCGTGCTGCTGGAGAAGGGCGTGCCGAGCTTCGCCGCGCTGGCCGACCGCATGCACTCGCCCGTCGAGGAGCGGGTGGCGCTGGCCCGGCCGGCCACGTTCATGGTGTTCGACGCGCTGCGCCTCTACGGCGTCCCGCTGCTGGACCGGACGTTGTCCGAACGCCGCGCGACGCTGGAGCGCCTGGACATCGCCGCCGTGCCGACCGTCGCGCTCTCGCCCACCTACACCGACGGTCAGGCCCTCTTCGACGCCACCGCCCAGCGCGGCATCGAGGGCATTGTGGCCAAGCGCGCCGACGGGCTCTACCGGCCGGGTCGTCGCAGCGAGAGCTGGATCAAGATCACGCACCGGCGGACGCAGGCGTGTGTCGTGGGCGGCTGGCGGCCGGAGAACGTGGGCACGTCACGGGTGAACACCCGGGTCGGGGCGTTGCTCCTCGGTGTGCCGGACGCGGACGGCGTCCTGCAGTACGCGGGCCGGGTCGGTTCCGGGCTGGCGTCCGACGCGGCGCAGCGGGCGTTGCGGGCCCGGCTCGTCGACGCCGGCGCGCCCCCGTTCGTGGAACGGCCACCGCGACCGGACTCCGTCGGGGCGCGGTGGTGCGAGCCGTCCGTCGTCGTCGAGGTCGTGCACAAGGGCTGGACCGACGGCGGCAGGTTGCGCCAGCCGGTCTTCCGGGGCGTTCGCGACGATCTCGAGGTCGACCAGGTGCATGCGGAGTCCTGATGGCGCCGTGACCCGCCGGGGTGCAGGATATGTCCCGGATGACGCTCGAGAAGGGGGCAGGCGACGATGGTGGGACGCAAGTGAAGCGCTGTCCTCTACGGTGTTCCCGATGACGACCACCATGCTCACGTGGCAGGCCGATGACGGTCACGGATTCGAGGGCGCCCGCCTGCACCACGGCGCAGGTCTGGCTTTCCGCGCGCTGGGCCGGCTGGTCCGCGCCGATCCGGAAGGCGAGTTCACCGCGTCCTACCGGATCGTCGTGCGCGAGGACGGCACGGTCGAGCGCGTCTCGGTGACGAGCGCCACGGCCGCCCGGGAGCGTCACCTCACGATCAACCGCACCGAGGACGGCTACTGGCTCCTCGACACCGGCTCCGGCGGCACACGCGCCGAGTACCGCGGGGCGCTGGACGTCGACCTCGCCGGCTGCGTGCTGTTCAACGCGCTGCCGATCCGGCGGCTGGGGCTGCAGAACGAGGCGGGCGAGCACTCCATCCCGATGGTGTACGTGTCCATGCCCGATCTCGACGTCACGCTCGTCGATCAGCACTACCGCACGGTCGCCACCGGCGATCCGTCCGTCGTCGAGTTCCGCTCGGACGACTTCTCCGCGGAGCTGCAGGTGGACGGCGAGGGCATCGTGGTCGCCTATCCGGGCATCGCCACCCGCTACGCGCCCACACCGGCCTGAGCCCGGGCGGGCCTTCAGGCCTTCCAGCCCACCACGACGTCGCCGCGGCGGCCGATCTCGCGTAGCCGCGCGAGCGGCCCCCGGGGGCTCACGCGCACGCGCTGCGGCTCGCGGGCGGCGGCCCACCGCCGACGGCCCTCGTGCCCGGCGTGCACGGTGGCGGCCAGCCCGCCGGTGGAGGCGAGCGCGCCGCGCATCGCACCGAGCCGGCCCAACGCGTCGTCGACGGCGCCCAGCAGCGCGTCGCGGTTGCCCTCACACATGGCCAGCACCAGCTCGGGGCGGGTGCCGGCCACGCGCGTGCCGTCGGCGAACGAGCCCGCGGCCAGCGACAGGGCCAGCTCGTCGTCGCCCGCGGCCCCGACGGCGGCGAGGACCGCAGCCAGCAGGTGCGGCAGGTGGGAGATCCGGGCGACGGCCAGGTCGTGCTCGTCGGCCGCGGCCGGGACGACGCGGGCGCCGCAGGCCCACGCCAGCTCGGCGACGTCGCGCCAGACGTCGAGGTCCAGACCGTCGTCGGCCGCGACCACCCACGCGGCATCGGTGAACAGCTCCGCCGATCCCGCGGCCCAGCCCGACTCCGACGTGCCCGCCATCGGGTGCCCGCCCACGTAGCGGGCTCGCGGGGCGAAGCGCGCCACGTCGTCGGCCACCGCGACCTTGACGCTCACGGCGTCGGTCAGGCGGCAGGTCGGTGCCGCGGCGTCGACGCGGCGCAGCACCTCGGGCAGCACCGGCAGCGGGACGCACAGCACCACCAGCGCGTCGGCCTCGGCGGCGCGGAGCAGGGCCGCGTCGGTGTCGGTGGTGACGTCGAAGCCGTCGGCACGGGCCTGGGCGGCGGTGTCCTCGGAGGCGGCCGTTCCCCACACCGCACGCCCGGCCTTCTCGGCGGCGCGCATCAGCGACCCGCCGATCAGCCCGGCCCCGATCACACACACCGCCCGTTCGGTCACGGCGCGAGACTATGCCTCGAAGCGCGGCGCCTCCCCACCCGCGCAGCTAGGGCCGGGCGATCACCCCGGCGACCCTCAGCACGCCGCGTTCCTCCAGCCCCACCCCGACCACCTGCACCCCGACGGGCATGCCGCCGTCCACCACCACACCGGGTACCGAGACCGCCGGCCAGCCGGTGAGGTTGAACGGGAGGGTCAGGGCGAGCAGCGACGGTCGCACCGCCACGTCCGCGCCACCGACCGCCACCGTGTCCGCGCCGATCGGGGTGGCGCGGAGGCGGGTCGTGCCCAGCACCAGGACGTCGACGTCGGCGGCCGCCGCACGGAACGCCGCGACGAGCCGCCGCCGGGCGCGCTGCGCGTCGACGTAGGCGCGGGCGGGCATGTCCGCGTTCGGCGCGATCCGGGCTCGGGTCGCGGGCTGGTAGTCCTGCGGCCGCTCGGCGAACCAGTCCGCGTGCGTCGCCCAGGCCTCGGCGCCGACGATCGTGGGGTAGGTGGCGGCCAGCTCGTCGATCATCGGGGTCCGTACCTCGACGATCGACGCGCCCGAGTTCCGCAGCCGCTCGACGGCCGCGTCGACCGCGGCGTCGATCACGGGGTCGGCGGCGCGCCAGTAGCCGTCCACGAGCACGCCGACGCGCACGCCCTGCACCTCCGGCAGCCGGCTCCCCCCGCCCGTCCCGTCGGGGCGGGCGAGGACGTCCCAGGCCACCGAGGCCGAGTGCACGTCCGCGGTGAGCAACCCGACGTGGTCGAGGCTCTCCGCCAGCGGGAACACGCCGTCGGTGGAGAGCCGCCCGTACGTGGGCTTGAGTCCCACCACCCCACACAGCGCGGCCGGGGTGCGCACGCTCGCGCCGGTGTCGGAGCCGACCGTCAGCGGCAGGTGCCCGGCGGCGACGGCGGCAGCCGACCCCGAGGAGGAACCGCCGGTGATCCTCGTGGGGTCGTGCGGGTTGCGGGCCGGGCCGGTGGCGGCGACGTCGCCGGTGGGGCCGTACGCGAACTCGTGCGTGTGCAGCTTCGCGACGATCACCGCGCCGGCCTCCCGCAGCCGCGCGACGACGGGTCCGTCGGCCACGGCGGGCGGGGCGTCGGCCAGGATGAGGGAACCGGCGCGGGTGGGCAGCCCGGCCACGTCGAACAGGTCCTTCACCCCGACCGCGACGCCGTGCAGCGGACCCCGCCACTCGCCGCGCGCGAGCTCGGCGTCGAGCGCGGCGGCCTGCGCGAGGGCCCGCTCGGCGTCGAGCGTGATCACGACGTTGTGCGTGTCGGCGGCGAGCCGGTCGAGGGCCTCGGTGACGTGCTCGTGCGCGGAGAGCTCGCGGGATCGCAGGGCCATCCCGAGATCGCTGAGTGAGGAGATCACGCCGCCATCCTGCCTCGTGCGCGGAAAGTGTTGCTCCGACAACACTTTCCGCGCACGGGTGCGTCAGCGCGTCGCCAGCGCGTCCAGCGCCAGGCCGGCGTAGACCGCGACACCCGCGGCCATCGCCGCCTCGTCGAACACGACGCGGTTGGAGTGGTTGGGCGCGGCCCGGCGGGGATCGACGCCGGGCGGGCACGCGCCGAGGAACGCCAGCGCGCCGGGCACCTCGGCGAGCACGTACGAGAAGTCCTCGGCGCCCATGATCGGCGTGGCCATCGTGGTGAGTCGCTCAACCCCCAGTGTCGACGCGGTGACGGCTTCCACCCGCTCCGTCGCGCCGGCGTCGTTGACGGTCACCGGGTAGCCCGACTCGATCGACACCTCGGCTTCGCAGCCGTGCGCCAGCGCGGTGTACCGGCACACCCGGTGGATCTCCTCGTGCATCTGCGTGCGCGTCGCCTCGGCGAGCGTGCGGAGCGTGCCCTCCATGAACGCGGTCTCGGGGATGACGTTGTCGGTGGTGCCCGCCGAGATGTGCGCGATCGTCACCACGGCGGGCTGGTGGGAGTCGATGCGGCGGGTCAATGCGGTCTGCAGGGCCCCGACCATCGCGGCGGCCGCCGGCACCGGGTCCAGCGCGTCGTGCGGTGCGGACGCGTGTCCGCCCCGGCCGCGGACCGTCACCCGCAGCACGTCGGCCGCGGCCATGAGGGGCCCCGAGCGGACGTGGATCTCACCGCTGCGGACGGTCGAGGAGATGTGCAGCGCGTAGGCGGTGTCCGGGCGCCCGGCCGGGCCGGTGGGGTCCAGCAGCCCCTCGTCGATCATGTGGCGGGCGCCGTGATGGCCCTCCTCGCCGGGCTGGAACATGAACAGCACGCGCCCGGCGAGATCGCCGCGGCGATCGGCCAGTACCCGCGCGGCGGACGCGAGCATCGCCACGTGCGTGTCGTGGCCGCACGCGTGCATCGCGCCGTCGACCGTCGACGCGAACCCGACACCGGTGTCCTCGTGCATCGGCAGAGCGTCCATGTCGCCGCGCAGCAGCACGGTCGGCCCCGGTCGGTGCCCCTCGAGCACGGCGACGACCGACGTCACGGAGCGGCCGAGATGGACCTGCAGCGGGAGGTCGGAGAGTGCGGCGACGATCGCGTCGCGGGTGTGCGGCAGGTGCAGGCCCAGCTCCGGCCGGAGGTGCACGGCGCGGCGCAGAGCCACCGTGCGCGGCTGCACGGCACGGGCGCTCGCCCGCAGGCTGGCCCCGTCCGGCGTCATGGCCTGAGCATCGCACTTCTCCGGTGGTGCCGTGCGGGTCAACTTGTCGTTGTGGTTTGGACCACAGTCGTTTCGGGGCCTACCGTAGGCTCATGGCGGTGCAGAGCGTCGAAGCACCCGCGGACACGCGGGAACAGGCCCTGCCCGGGTACGCCGTCGCGGCGATCCGGGAGGACGGTCGATGGCGCTGTACACGGCTCACGCCGGAGTCGCTGCTCGATCTCGACACGGCCATCACCGAGCTGCGCGAGCTGCGCTCGACCGGCGCCGTCCTGGGCCTGCTCGATGTCGACGACGAGTTCTTCGTCCTGCTGAGGCCCACTCCGGGCGGGGTGTCGCTGATGGTGTCGGACGCCGTCGCCGCCTTCGACTACGACGTGGCCGCCGACGTGCTCGATCTGCTGCGCGTCGAGCTACCGTCGGACGACGAGGCGCTCGACGACCCGTGGCCCGAGGGCGATCTCGCGATCCTCGCCGATCTGGGCCTGCCCGCCGATGAGCTCGAGGTGCTCGCCGGCGAGGTGGAGCTCTACCCCGACGAGCAGCTGGCCGTGATCAGCCGTCGTTGCGGGTTCGCCGACGCGCTGGCCGAGGTCGTCGACAGCCGGTGACACCGGCTCGGAGCGAAGGCGGAAAGCTCATCAGCGCCGCACGCATCGGGCCCGTTCCCGCCGACGCGGACGAGGCGCTGGTCCGGCGGGCGCTGCGGATCGCCGCAGCCGCTCCCCGCACCGGCGACGTCCCCATCGGTGCGGTCGTCGTCGACGCGGACGGCCGCGAGCTGGCCGCCGCCTGCAACGCCCGCGAGGCGATCGGCGACCCCACGGCCCACGCCGAGATCCTCGCCCTGCGCGCGGCTGCGGCGATGGCGGGCGAGTGGCGGCTGGAGGGCTGCACGCTGGCCGTCACCGTCGAGCCGTGCACGATGTGCGCCGGCGCGATCGGACTGGCCCGCGTCGCCCGCGTCGTGTTCGGGGCGTGGGAGCCCAAGACCGGAGCGGCCGGTTCGCTGTGGGACGTGCTGCGCGACCGCCGCCTCAACCACCGCCCGGAGGTCGTGTCCGGCGTGCTGGCGGGGGAGTGTGCTGCGCTGCTGGAGTCGTTCTTCGCCGACCAGCGGTGAGGCAGACCCTGCGGGTCGCCGCGTACGCCGTGTGCGTCCGTGGCGAGGACGTCCTGCTCGCGCGGTGGATCGGCCCGCGCGGTCCGGAGTGGACACTCCCCGGCGGTGGGCTCGACCACGGCGAGGATCCACGCGATGCGGCCGTGCGCGAGGTCGACGAGGAGACCGGCTACGAAGTGCGCCTGGACACGCTGCTCGCCGTCGACTCGATCCGCTTCGTCGAGCACCAGGGGTCGGTCGACCACCACGCCATCCGGATCGTCTACGCCGCCACGGTGATCGGTGGGGACCTGCGCTTCGAGGTCGACGGCAGCACGGACATGGCGGCGTGGGTGCCGCTCGGCGATGTGCCAGACCTGACCCGGGTGGACCTCGTCGACGTCGGGCTGGCCGCGTCGGCCCGTGAGGGGCCAGGTGAACATCTGGGGCTGCCGCACTAACCTGCGTCGATGGGACAGGTGGAGCAGCAGACGCGCGTCGGGGCCTACGTCGTGATCGTGCGCGACGACTCCGTGCTGCTCTCCCGTTTCGCCCGCAGCGGCCGCTGGACTCTGCCCGGCGGCGGCATCGACCACGGCGAGCCCCCCGAGGACGCCGCGGTGCGCGAGGTGATGGAGGAGACCGGCTACCGGATCGCTCTCGGCCCCCTGATCGGCGTCGACTCCACGCGCTGGGACCGTGGACGCGACGGCCGCCGCACCGACATGCACGCCCTGCGCATCCTCTACACCGGCGAGGTCACCGGTGGGGAGCTGCGCTTCGAGGAGGCGGGCAGCACCGACATGGCGGAATGGGTGCCGCTGGTGGAGGTCGGCGCCCGCCACCGCGCGACCCTCGTGGACATCGGCCTGGTGGCGGCCGGCCTCACCGTCCCGCATCAGGGCGCGTGCGGTGGATCCGTGCCGCGCAGCCGGCCGGAGATCCACCCACATTCCTAGGCGAGCCGCCCCGCCGCGACGACCCGGGCGAGGAACTGCTGCGTGCGTTCCTCCGCCGGAGCGCCCAGCACCTGGTCGGGCGGGCCCTCCTCCAGGACGCGGCCGCCGTCGAGGAAGCAGACGCGGTCCGACACCTGCTTCGCGAAGCCCATCTCGTGCGTGGCCATCAGGATCGTGATCCCGCCGCGGGCCAGCTCCCGGACGATGGCGAGCACCTCTCCGACCAGCTCCGGGTCGAGCGCGGAGGTGATCTCGTCGAGCAGCAGCAACCGCGGCTGGACGGCCAGTGCACGGGCGATCGCCACCCGCTGCTGCTGGCCGCCCGACAACCGGTCGGGGTAGGCGCCGGCGAACGCGTCAAGCCCGACGCGGTGCAGCAGCTCGGCGGCACGCTCGTCGGCGTCGCCGGCGGTGAGCCGGTGCACCACCCGCGGGGCGAGCGCGACGTTCTGCGCCGCGGTCATGTGCGGGAACAGGTTGAACGACTGGAACACGATCGCCATCCGGCGCTGCGCGGCCGCGGCGTCGGCGCGGGGATCGGAGATGTCGACGCCGTCGAGGAACAGCTGGCCGTCGTCGATCTCCTCGAGCAGGTCGACGCACCGCAGCAGCGTCGACTTCCCCGACCCGGACGCCCCGATCAGCGTGATCACCTGGTGCTCGGCGACGGCGAGATCGATGCCGTCGAGCACGGTCGCGTCGCCGTAGCGCTTGACCAGGCCCTTGACCTCCAGCACGGGCTCGGCGGGACCGCTCACGTCGGTGCTCACGCCGCTCCCTGACGGCGCGCGGCACGCCGGGCGACGCCGTCGGCTATCCGGCCGGTCGGGACCGCGAGCAGCACGAACAGCAGGGCGGCCACGACGTACGGGGTGAAGTTGAACGAACGGGCCTGCTCGATCTGCGCGGCCCGGATCGCGTCGACCGCCCCGAGAACGGAGATCAGCCCGACGTCCTTCTGGAGCGCGACGAAGTCGTTGAGCAGCGGCGGCAGCACCCGGCGCACCGCCTGGGGGAGGACCACCAGGCGCATGGACTGCCGGTGCGAGAGGCCCAGCTACCGGGCCGCGGCCCGCTGCGAGGGGTGCACCGACTCGATGCCGGCCCGGAACACCTCCGCCACGTACGCGGCGTAGACCAGGATCAGCGTGACCGTGCCGAGCACGGCCGGGTCGTTCGGCACCCCCTGGAGCCGCAGCGCCGGCACCCCGAAGCCGACCAGGAACAGGGCGATCAGCAGCGGCACCCCGCGGAACAGGTCGACGTAGCCCGTGGCGAGTGCCCGCAGCGGGAACGACACCGGACCGCTCAGGGTCCGCAGCGACGCGATCACCAGGCCCAGCACCAGGATCCCGATCTCCGCGACCACCAGCACCCGGATGTTGAGCCACAGTCCCTCCAGGATCGCCGGCAGCGACGACCAGGCGATCTTCGGGTCGAAGAACGTCTGGCTCACCCGCGGCCAGCCCGGCGACCGCGTCACGGCGAACGCGACCGCGGAGGCGAAGACGACGGTCGAGACGACCGCCACCCACGTCGACCGGCGCGCGCGGGAGCGGCGGTACGCCTGGCGTCCCAGGGCGAGCGCGCTCGGCGCTGTCACGTCAGCCGACCCAGCCGTGCGCGGAAACCGTTGCTCCAACACCCTTTACCGCGCACGACCGCACACCGGACGCCAGCCCCGTCACGTCAGCTCGGGTGCCGATCCGGCCGCCGCCAGCCACTGCGCCTCCAGCGCCTTCAGCGTTCCTGCGGTGCCGAGCGACGTCACCGCATCGGACGCGCAGGTGGTGAGCGCGCTGCCCTTGTCCAGCACCGCCCCGAACCGCTCGGGGGTGCCGGCCCCGAGCGGGAGCTGTCCGACGATCTTCCCACCGGTCAGCTCGGCGGAGGTGATGTAGAACGCCGTGGGCAGGTCGACGACGATCGCGTCCACCTGCCCGTTGCTGAGCGCGAGCTTGGCGTCGTCGTTGGTGTTGAACACCGCGGGCTGGGCGGTCGGCGCGATCTGCTTGACGATCGCGTCGTAGCTGGTGGTGCCCACCTGTGCGCCGAGTTTCAGGTCCTTCAGCGCGGCCAGGGTGGTCGCGCCCGCGGCCTTGCTCGTCGCCACCGTCACCACCGCCTGCTTGACGTCGTAGTAGGGCGCGGAGAAGTCCACGGCCTGCTTGCGCTCTTCGGTGATGGAGAACTCGTTGAGGTCGATGTCGTACGTCTTCGGGCCGGGCTGGATCGCCGCGTTGAACGGAACCCGCACCCAGGCGACCTTCTCCTTCGGGTAGCCGAGCTTGTCGGCGACCGCGTACGCCACCGCGCTCTCGAAACCCTTCCCGGACGTCGGGTCGTCGTCGACGAACCACGGCGGGTACACGGGCTGGTCGGTGCCGAACGTCAACGTGCCGGACTTCAACGTCGGCAACGCGCCCGGCGCGCACCCGGCGGCCGGGGTCGCGGCCGGCTCGGGGGCCGGTGCGCAGGCCGTGGCGAGGGTGAGCAGGAGGGCGGCGAGCGCGGGCCGTACCGGGAACCGGGAGATCACCGGGGGATTCTGTACCGCCGCACCCCCTCGCGTCGATGATCTGTTCGTCCCACGCGGGTTCGCCCGCCGCGAGGGCTGCGTCGAGGCTCTTGTAAGCTTCTCTGCGGTAGCGTGTCCGAGCGGCCGAAGGAGCACGCCTCGAAAGCGTGTGAGGTGCAAGCCTCCGTGGGTTCAAATCCCACCGCTACCGCCAGCCTGATCAGGCGAAACGCCGGGCTTCCCCATCGCGGGGCGCCCGGCGTTCGTCGTCTGGGCTCCTCCGTCCTCGGCTGGATGGGGACGTTGTTGCGGGCGCCGCTGTCAGCATCGGGCCGGGTGCGGTGGCTGCCCACCACGCATCGCGCCGGGCGTCGATGTGGACGTCTCACGAGCCTGCGGTGGGTGAGGTGGTGAACACAAGATGGAGGTGGTGGGTCGAGCTGTCGCTGATGTCACCGTCGGCGATGATCGAGGCCTTGGCCTGGTCGTCGAACGTGAAGTCGAGATCCACCTCTGCCGTGCTCCACGGGAGGGCTCCCCGGCCGATCGTCGCGGCGAGTGCGTCCAGCTCGGCCTCGAGTCGGCTTCCGTCGGGTTCAGGGCGCTCGGAGGCGCCATCCGATTCGGCGGCCTCCGGAGGAGCTCGGGTCGGGTCGAACGTGATCGTTACCGACTGGGTGCTCCCGGATGTGCGCTGTATGCCTGCCCCTGCTGTGGCCCCGCAGATGGCGAACTTCAGTCCGACGCCCGCTTCGTCCATCTTCACGACCTTCGTCGTGAGCGTCGCCACGACTGCCGTCGACCGGTCAGTGGGGAGCTCGCTCCCGCGCAGTGCCTTTCCGACCATGGCGCGTACGTCGTCGATCGTGATGGTTGTGGTGGCTGTCGACGTGTCGCTCGCCCCGGGCGTCTGGCTCCCCCAGGACGTCATGTGTCGGGCCCCCTCCTTGATGCGGTCGGCCAACGCATCGACGCTCTCGCGCATCACGTCGTAGTGCCTGTGGGCCGTCGCGACGAACTCGTCGGCCTCGTGTGGATCGGTCATGCTGCCGCCTCTGCTCGCTTCGTCCCCAGGAGCCCCAAGCAGGAGGCTTCCACGCCGGGTTCTGATACACCGGCGGTCGCTGAGCTCGGACGCCTGTCGCGTCTCCCGGACGCAGCTCGGTTCGCGTGGTCGATCTCGTCGCAGGTGGAGTTCTTGCGTCCGAGCACGGTCGTGGTTCCCGTCGCCGGCGGGCGTCGTCCTCATCCTCGACGGTTCGGGCCGGGTGACGGCGTCCGGGCCAGCAGGTAGGCCTGCCGGGACGTCTCCGTCTCGTCGGGTTCGCGCACCAACCGGGCGGTGACGGCGAACCCGGCCCCGCGCAGGAGCGTGGCGATGTCGTCGGGCTGCCGCCGGTGGAAGTCGAGGGAGACCGCGTGGCCGAACGCCTCCGTCAGGCGCAGCGGCTCGTCGCCGACCTGGAACGCGAGCAGCAACTGACCGCCCGCCACCAGCACGCGCCGGAACTCGGTGAAGACGTCCGGGAGCCGCGCCACCGGGATGTGGATGATCGAGTAGAAGGCGACGAGACCGCCCAGCGCTCCGTCGGGCAGATCGAGTGCCGTCATCGACCCCACCTCGAACCGCACGGCCGGGTGTGCGCGCCGCGCCAGCTCGACCATCCGCGGCGACAGGTCGATCCCGTGCACAGCCAGCCCCAGGTCGTGCAGGAACGCAGCCACGCGGCCGGGACCGCATCCCACGTCGACGACCGGCCCGGTATCCGCGACGAGCTCGGCGAACGCGCCGACGAGTGCCCGATCGAACGGCTTGGCGACCAGCTCGGTGCCGAACCGCTCCACGTAGCCTGTCGCGATCGCGTCATAGCCCGCCCGGGTGACGTCGAGGAAATCGTTCACGACAGCAGCGCCGCGTAGCGGGCCAGGTCGACGTTCCCGCCGCTCACCAGCACTCCGACGCGCTGCCCGGCCAGCTCGGCCGCCCGCCGCCGCACCGCCGCGAAGGCCAGACATCCCGTCGGCTCCACCACGATCTTCAGCGTGCTCGCGAAGACCCGCATGGCGTCGACCAGCTCGGCGTCGGTCGCGGTGTGGATGTCGTCCACGCCGTCGCGGATGATCGCGAACGTGAGCACGCCGAGATGCTGGGTCTGGGCGCCGTCGGCGATGGTGTCCGGGGTGTCGATGTGCACGATCGAGCCGCTGCGCAGCGAGCGCAGGCCGTCGTCACCGGCCGCGGGTTCCACCCCGTAGACCCGGGTCGACGGGGACAGCGCCCGTGCGGACAGGATGGAGCCCGACAGCAGGCCGCCGCCGCCGAGACAGACGAACAGCGCGTCCAGCCCGCCGACCTCGTCGAACAGCTCCTTGGCTGCGGTGCCCTGCCCGGCGATGACGTCCGGGTGGTCGTAGGGAGGCACCAGCGTCAGGCCACGATCGGCCGCCAGCGCGCGGCCGATCGCCTCGCGGTCCTCGGTGTACCGGTCGTAGACGACGATCTCGGCGCCGTATCCCCGGGTGGCGGCCACCTTGGCGGCCGGGGCGTCGTGCGGCATGACGATCGTGGCCGGGATCGCGAGCAGCCGGGCCGACAGCGCGACGGCCTGCGCGTGGTTGCCCGACGAGTACGCCACCACGCCGGCGCGGCGCTGGGCGTCGTCGAACCGGGACAGGGCGTTGAACGCCCCACGGAACTTGAACGCCCCCATCCGCTGGAAGTTCTCGCACTTGAAGAACAGCGAGGCGCCGACGTCGGCGTCCACCCGGCTCGAGGTCAGTACCGGCGTTCGATGGGCATGGCCGAGCAGCCGCGCGGCGGCCGCCTCGACGTCGGCGTAGGTGGTCACAGCGACGATCATCCGCCACCCTCCGCGGAGACGCAGTCAGCCGGATCGGGCCACCAGCGCCGAGGTGGCCGCCTCGATCTGGCGCTGCGCGTCGGCCCGGTCCGTGGCGGGCTCGCCGTCGCCCGCCTGCGGGCCGTAGTCGCCGAAGTAGGCGTGGACGCCACCTCTCACCACGGTGAACGTCGTGGCGGGCGGCAGGTTCGCACGGGACGCCGCGACGTCGGCGGGGGTGGTGAGGCCGTCCCGGTCGCCGGAGATCGACGCGGCCGCCACCGGGGCGCCGGAGATGTCCTGCGACGGGTAGGACGCCCACAGGAACAGGCCGCGGACCCGCGGATCCCCGCTCGCGGCGGCGGTGGAGGCCTGCACGCCGCCGAGGGAGTGGCCGCCGACCGCCCACGTCCGGATCTCGGGATGGGCGTCCATCGCGGCCGTGACGGCGCCGGGCGCGAGAAGCGCCACGTTCAGCGGGGCGTTGACGACCACGACGAGGCGGCCCTGCTCGGCCAGCGGGCGCAGCAGCGCGAGATAGGCGCGCGGGTCGACGAGCGCGCCCGGGTAGAACACGACGCCGGCGCCCGTCGGGCCACCGCGGGGACACAGTTCCCATGTGGACAGCGTGTGGACGACCTCGACCGTCGGCGACGACCCCTCGGCGGCCGGCGGCGTCGCCGCGTACGGCCGGAGCCAGACGGCGCCGGCGAGGATCAGTACGAGCACGACGGCGCCGGCGGCCCGGGCGGCGATCCGCCCCGCCCCGCCGCGCCGCTCACGCCTGGCCCGCAGCCCGAGAACGATGCCCGCCACCGCGATCGCGGCCAGCAGCACCGGATAGGCGGGGTGGCCGGCGAGCAGCGTCGCCCACCGCGTGATCGCGACCCACACCGCCACCGCGACGCACGCGACAGCCAGCAGGGACCGCAGCACGACCGTCACGGCACCATTGTGCTGGCCCCGCGCAGACGAGCGCCGGGCCCGTCCCCATCGGACGGGCCCGGCGCTCGGACGGTATGACGGTCAGCGGCGGACCGAGCGCCTGCCGTAGGCACCGGCCACGAGGACCACGAGGACCGCGGCCACGATGACCTGGACGATCAACTCGAGCCAGTCGATGCCGGACGTGGCGGTCGGGATCCCGAACAGGCGCGCCAGGAACGTGCCGATGAACGCGGCCACGATGCCGACGACGATCGTCAGCCAGATCGGGATCGACTGCTTGCCGGGAACGACGAGACGTCCCAGGATTCCGATGATCGCGCCGATGATGATGGCGGTGATGATTCCCGTGACGGTCACGGATTCCTCCAGAAGTGCCCCGGGGGTCGCACGTGACGACCCGCTGAGGACGGAGTGCCCGGTCGCTCGTCATCTCACGCGGGCGTCACGCAAACGTGACCGAGTTCCTCCGGATGGACCAGCGTCCACAGCTCAGCGGGGTCTCGCCCCCGTCCCTCTGTCGGTGACACGCCGTAACCTCCGCCTGTGCAACTGATCCAGATGACCTGCTGCGGCTCCACCTGGGTCGGTGTCGAGCGGGCCCACTGCTGCCGGCGCACCGGCGGCTGCGGGCAGGTCTTCGACGACGCCGAGCTCTGGGATGCCCACCGCCCGCGCCGGGGCTGCTCCGATCCGCGGGCGATGGGGCTGGTGCAGACGAAGAACGGCATCTGGCTACGCGCCCTCGACCAGCCGCCGTCCTGAACACCGCGGGAGGGGCACGTCGTGGCCGGGGGCGCACGAGGCCTGCATGGTGACGCTGACGGAGGTCCGGCGTGCGGGCATGGCCGTCACGGGATCCGGCTGAGGCCCGGCCGGCGAGCGGGATCTCGCAGACTGGGAACCCGCTCGGGATATCAGTCAAGGTGCGTAGTATGTCATGCAACTTGAGGAGGAGGTCCCGTGAGCGATGTGGCCCAGCGGTTGCGACATGTCCTGGCCGGTCAACATTTTCCCGCCGAGCGGTGGGAGCTGATCAGCGGTGCCGAACACTACGGTGCCGACGCCCGTTCGCGGGAGGAGCTGCACTGCCTGCCCGCCAAGCAGTACGCCAGCCTGGCCGAGGTGCTGTGGGCGGTCGAACGGGGCCGTGGTCGACGACTCGCCGCGTGAGTTCGACCGGCCGATGAGACCCGACGCCCCGGCGGCCGCACGTAGCCACCTGCGCGCGGTTCGACATGATCGCTGTGGTGCGCACGGTAGGGCCGCGGTCGGGGCCGTGACGTGCGGCTGGCCGCGATCACGAACCGTGATGTCGTGTGTCGTCGTGACAGGGAGCCGGCTGACGTTGCAGATGACAGACACCCGGGGGCACTACTGCAGCCCGGCATCGCCTCGACGACTCCGCCCAGGCGCTGGGGGGAATGAGAAGGCCGGGCGCACCCACGAGCGGTGCACCCGGCTTCACCTGCGGAGGATGGGGGATTCGAACCCCCGAGGGCGTTAACCCAACACGCTTTCCAAGTCATCCCGCAGTCGTTCGGCGTCGGTCGTCAGCGTGCCTACGTCGCTCATCCTTCAGCTCGGCGTGGTTGGCGACCGGCCATGAACGGACGTGAACGAGACTGCGACTGAGACTGTGAGGCGATCAGCTCGTCACTGGGCGGCTGACGCTTCTGCGGGGTCGCGTCCCGCGTATCGCACGCCGGTTGGACTGCTGCCGCGCTCCTGCACGAGCGCCTGGTGCGCTGCAGGCACCATTGCGTCGACGTGGGACGGCCTGAATGGGAGCATCTTCGATGAGCAGGAGGAGTCGAGCGAGGATGGCGATGGACGCGGCATGGATAGCGGTGATCGGCACACTGGGCGGTGTTGCGCTCACTGCCCTCGCGAGCCTACAGAGCGCGCGCCTCACGGTGAACAGCCAGCGGGCCGCCGCTCAGCGGCTGCACGACGCTCACGAGAAGCTGCGCGATGAACGCCGCGCCGCTTTCGTCACTTACCTGTCTGCCTACCAGGCCTTGAATAGTCGAGCCGTCGAGAAGATTGAAGGGCCGTCAGCGCATGACGTAGTTGGACGGTTTGGAGACAAGGAAAGTAATGCATTTAGTCGCGCATACCAGGAACTACTTATCATGGCCGAACGGCCGGAGACCGTTGAAGCGGCCCGCGTCGCGACGGCCGCGCTCTGGGAGATGGTGGAGGCCGTCCCCTCTGGCGTTGAGGCCTTCAGGGAAGCCGAGCAACGTGCACAGGCGCCGCGCCGCCGATTCCGAGCGGAGATGTGAGCCGAACTGAACTCGGATGGCGGCAGCACATCAGCCCGATTCTGATTGTGCTCCGTGGGGAAGGCCGAGCACTTCCGCGTCAAGGCGGATCCGGTCCCCCGGCGACTGACGTCCTATGCCGTCG
>JBBQEF010000006.1:0-40108 GCA_038320445.1 Mycobacteriales bacterium | reverse complement strand
CGGTGGGCACCGGGCTGAACGCGCCGGCGGGCTTCGGCGCCGCCGTCGTCGCGGAGCTGCGGGCGGCCACCGGGCTCGACGCCCTCTCCGAAGCACCCGACCACATCGAGGCGCAGGGCGCCCGCGACGGGCTCGTGGAGGCCTCGGGGGCGCTGCGCACCGTCGCCGTCTCGCTCTACAAGATCGCCAACGACCTCCGCTGGCTCAGCTCCGGACCGCGCACGGGCCTCGCCGAGCTGCACCTGCCCGACCTGCAGCCGGGCAGTTCGATCATGCCGGGCAAGGTCAACCCGGTGATCTGCGAGGCCACGATGATGGTGGCCGCACAGGTGATCGGCAACGATGCCACCGTCGCGTTCTCGGGCACCCAGGGCAACCTGCAGCTCAACGTCATGATGCCGGTGATGGCCCGCAACGTGCTGGAGTCGGCGCGCCTGCTCGCCCGCGTCGCCCGGTTGTTCGCGGACAAGGTGGTGGACGGGGCCGAGGCCGACGTCGAGCGCACCCGCGAGTACGCCGAGTCCTCCCCCGCGATCGTGACGCCGCTCAACCAGTACCTCGGCTACGAGGAGGCCGCCGCCGTCGCGAAGCAGGCGCTGAAGGAGCGCAGGACGATCCGCGACGTGGTGGTGGAACGCGGCCACCTGACGAGCGGAACGCTGACCGAGCAGCAGCTGGACGAGGCCCTCGACGTGCTGGCGATGGCGCGCGGCGGGAAGCGCTGACCTGGGATCCGCGCTGCAGCTCTTGTCGGGCCCGATCCGGATCGCTGAGCTGCTACGGCGCGGATGGCGGCAGCTCCAGGGCGATGCGGGTGATCAACCCGGACGCCTGCTCGCCGTGGGAGGAGACGTCCCAGTAGAGGTCGAACAGGCGGCGGTAGAGCGCGATGTCGTCGGCGTCGCTGATGGCCAGTTCGGCGTTGTTCGTCTCCACCAGCACGAGTCGGTCGTCGAACAGGTCGAAGCTGTGCGTCGTGGCCTTGGGCAGCTCGGCCGTCCAGGGCAATACCGCAAGCTCCACGGACTCCAGCCCGGCGAGCACCAGCAACCGGTCGAACTGGGCGCGGTGGACAGCGGGTGGGCAGAGCCGCGCTCGGAGCGCCGCCTCGGTCACGAGGAACCGGAAGGTCCGGGACGGCTGGTACAGCAGTTCCTGGCGGCGCAGTCGCTCGTGGACGGCCGCCTCGACATCCCGGTGACCCCGCAGAAGAGCGAGCTTGTGGAACACGGCTCGCGCGTAGTCGGCCGTCTGCAGCATGCCCGGTACCAGCGCGGTCTGCATGGTGCGGACGTCGGCCGCGCCCTCCTCCAGCAGCTGCCCGATTCGCTGGCGCGGCGCGAATCCGCTCCGCAGCCGGCGTTGCCAGGTCGCGTATTCGACGCGCAGGCTGCGGAGGTCCTCGATCAGGTCATCGACGACGGTCGGGGCGGCAGCGGTGGAGGTCGTCCACACCCGGACGTCCGCGACCGTCGCGGTCTGTTTGCCGTTCTCCAGACGCGACACCTTGGACGCCGGCCACCCGAGCCGTTCGGCCAGCTCCTTGCCGGTGAGGTCGGCGTCCTCGCGCAGCCTGCGCAACCGGTTGCCGAAGCCGGCGCGGCCGTCGTGCTGGTCCGTGACGTCAGGTTCCCTTCAGCGTGCGCAGCCGGACGGGGGGCCATGTGCGGGTGGGGTCCTCGGCAACGTAGTCGATCGACGGAGTCGCGGCCGCGAGCGCCCGCCGGATCCAGTCCGCGTGGCGGGCCACCACGGCCGGTTCGGTGATCAGGTCGAAGCCGATCAGGCGCCCGTCCCCGGTGAAGCGCAGCTCCACCATGCGCACGTCGTCGAACACCCAGAAGTCGTGATCAGGCAGGTCGATCGCGTTGGCCCGTTCGCGGCCGAGGTAGCGGATGTCCTCGCCGACGCTGACATTGCGATGGCCGCTGTAGATCATGTAGCGGTTGTAGTCGGTGAGCGGATCGTCCATCACCCGGGCGCGGCGGATCACCTTGCCTGCAGATGTCTGGCGCGTGACCATCGCCGTCCACGCGTCGGAGGTGCACTCGCGAACCACTGGCAGCTCGCCGGCCAGGAACGCGACCACCCGCGGCCGCTCGGCTTCGATATCGGTGTGCCGCCGCGACTCCAGTCGCAGTGCCGAGCTTCGATCCGCCAGCCCACCCCTGTCAAGCAATACCGTGCAATGCGTTGCAATAGTTGACGCAATACCGCGACGCTCGCGGCATGGCCCCTCCCCACACGAGCTGGTGGCGCCGCAGGCCGGCCGCCCGATGCGCGCGCCTCACGCTCCGGGACGAGTGGGCCTACCGGCGCGCCCGCCGGCGACAACCGGCTGCGGTTCACCGCCGAGCCACCGCACCGTGACCGTTTCGAGCCTCGCATTTCGTCGGACACCGGCGTTACATTCCACGGACGGGTGGCCGCCATGCGCTGGAAACGTCCACATTGCACGCTCACCCGGCCCCGGTACCCGCCGGCGCGCACGCCCCGAGGAGCTACTTGATGACCGCATCACGACGCCGGATGGCGGTGGCCGCCATCGGCACCGCCATCGCACTGACCACCGCAGGCTGTGTGAGTTCCGGTGGATCGTCCGCCGCCCCCAGCGGCGGCGGCAACGCCTGGGCCACCGCCACGTCCGCGCAGGCAGGCGGGGGGATGGACGCGCTCGTCACCGCGGCCAAGGCCGAAGGCACGCTGAACGTCATCGCGCTGCCGCCGGACTGGACCAACTACGGCAACATGATCAAGGCGTTCACCGCGAAGTACGGCCTGAAGGTCGATTCGGCCAACCCGGACGGCTCCAGCCAGGACGAGATCAACGCCGTCAAGCAGCTCGGCACGCAGGATCGCGCTCCGGACGTGCTCGACGTCGGCCAGTCGTTCGCCTCCGGCAACATCGATCTCTACGCCCCCTACAAGGTCGCCACGTGGGATGCCATCCCCGAGGGCAACAAGGACGCGGGAGGCGCCTGGGTCAACGACTACGGCGGCTTCATCTCCATCGGCTGCAACGCCAAGATCGTCGCGACGTGTCCCACCACGCTCGCCGACCTGGCCAAGCCCGAGTACAAGGGCCAGGTGGCCATCAACGGTGATCCGACGCAGGCCGCGTCCGCGTTCGCCAGCGTCTGGGCGGGCGCACTGGCCAACAAGGGCACGCTCGACGACATCGCGCCCGGCATCTCGTTTTGGGGGCAGATCTCCAAGGGCGGGAACCTGCTCAAGGTCGACCCCAACGACGCGACGATCCAGAGCGGCCAGACCCCGATCGTGCTGGACTGGGACTACCTCAACGTCACCCAGACCGAGAAGAACAAGGCCGCCTTCGACTGGAAGGTCGCGGTGCCCTCGGACGGGCTGTTCGCCCAGTACTACGCGCAGGCGATCAACAAGAACGCGCCGCACCCGGCCGCCGCGCGGCTGTGGCAGGAGTTCCTCTACTCCGACCAGGGCCAGAACCTGTGGCTGGCCGGCAAGGCCCGCCCCGTGCGGCTGCCCGAGATGATGACCTCGGGCACGGCGGACAAGGCGCTGGTCGCGGTGCTGCCACCGGTCGCGGGCGAGGCGAAGTACCCGACGCAGGCCCAGACCGACGCCGCGCAGAAGGTGGTGACCCAGGGGTGGGCCGCCGCGACCTCCTGAGGTGGGTGCAGAACGCGCGCCCGTTCGCCGGCGGTGCCGGGGGCGTGGCCGGACCGGTTCACTGACGTGACGTCCCTGCTCGACGCGCCGGTCGCGGCCCCGGAAACCACCGGGGCGCGGCCGGCCCGGCCGTGGCGCGCAGCGCTGGGGCTGCTGCCGTTCGCGCTGTACCTGCTCGTGTTCCTGGGCGGGCCGCTGTACTTCGTGATCAGCGGTGCGCTGTCGGATCCCGACGGGCGCCCCACGCTCGACAACATCATCGCCACCGTCACCCAGCCTCAGTACCGGCTGGCGTTCCTCTCCAGCCTGAAGATCTCGGCGATCACGGCGTTGATCGGTGCGGTGTTCGGGGTGTTCCTGGCGCAGGCGGTGCTCACCAGCCGCCCGGAGAGCCCGCTGCGGCGGGTCGTGTCCACCGCCTCCGGGGTGCTCGCCTACTTCGGCGGGGTGCCGCTGGCGTTCGCGTTCATCGGGGCGCTCGGGCAGACGGGGCTGGCCACGCTGTTCCTCAAGGGCGTCGGGATCGACCTGTACGGGCTCGGCTTCCGCATCGACTCGCTCACCGGCCTCGGCCTGACCTACGTGTACTTCCAGATCCCGCTCATGGTCATCCTGATCACTCCGGCGCTGGAGGGGCTGCTGCCGCAGTGGCGGGAGGCCGCGGAGAACCTCGGCGCGTCGGCGTGGTCGTACTGGCGCCACATCGCACTGCCGGTGCTCGCGCCGGCGCTCGGCGGGGCCGCGCTCGTGCTGTTCGGCAACGCGTTCGCCGCCTACGCCACGGCGCTCGCGTTGACCAGCGGCCAGATCCCCCTGGTCACCAACTCGATCGCGGCGGCGCTGTCGGGCAACGTGCTGGCCGACCAGCAGAACGTCGGTCTCGCGCTCGGTTTCGACATGGTGATCATCATCGGGGTCGTGATGGTCGGCTACCTGATCCTGCAGCGGCGTGCCTCGCGGTGGCGCCGATGAGCGGGGCGCGACGATGACGCGCCGGCGCCGCTGGCGCGCCGTCGTGTTCGGGCTCGCCGCGATCTACTTCCTGGTGCCGCTGGTCGCCGCGGGCGAGTTCAGCCTGCGCAAGCCCGCGGGCGGGTACGGGTTCGCCAACTACCTCGCCATCGTCACCGATCCGGTGCTGCTCGCGTCGCTGCTGGTGTCGCTGCAGATCGCGGTGCTGACCGCCGTGCTCGTCCTCGTGCTGGTGATCCCCACCGCGGTGTGGGTACGACTGCGCTTCCCGTCGGTGGCAGCGCTGCTGGAGACGGCCACGATCCTGCCCATCGTGGTGCCGCCCGTCGTGATGGCGGCGGGCATCGCGTTCGTGCAGGCCAACCTGAACTCCGAGCCGTTCCGCTCGCTGTTCTCGTCCTCGGCCACCGCACTTACCCCGTTCTACGTGGTGCTGGCGCTGCCGTTCGCCTACCGCGCGGTCGACAACGGGCTGGCGGCGATCCCGCTGCGCACGCTCGTGGAGGCGGCGCGCAACCTCGGGGCAGGCCCGGGGTCGGCGCTGCTGCGGGTGGTGCTGCCGGCCATCCGCAGTGCCGTGCTGGGCTCGGCGTTCCTCACGCTCGCGCTGGTGCTGGGCGAGGTCGTGATCGCGCGGATCCTGCTCTACACCGACACGTTCCCGGTCGTCGTCATCGACGTCGGGCGCAGCGCCGCGGGCATCTCCGTGGCACTGACGCTCGCCAGCCTGGTTCTCACCTGGGTGCTGCTGATGGCGGTCTCCTTCATCGGGGGGCGCCGTACGAGGGGGACGACCTGATGACCGACGTGATCGCGCCGACGCCCGCCTCCGACACCGCGCGGGGTACCACCGTCGAGTTCCGGGGGGTGCGCAAGGACTACGGCTCCACCGCCGCGCTCGACGGCCTCGACCTCACCCTGCGGCCCGGCGAGCTGCTGGCCCTGCTGGGGCCGTCGGGCTGCGGCAAGACCACGGCGCTGCGGTTGCTCGCGGGCTTCGACAAGCCCACGGCCGGGCACATCCTGATCAGCGGCAAGGACGTCACCGGCATCCCGGCCGCCAAGCGCGACACCGGCATGGTGTTCCAGGCCTACTCGCTCTTCCCGACGATGACGGCGGCCGAGAACGTCGCGTTCGGCCTGCGGATGCGGCGCGTGGGCGCGGCCGAGCGCAGTCGCCGCGCCGATGAGCTGCTGGAGCTCGTCGGGCTGGGCTCGCGAGGCGGGTCCTACCCGCACGAGATGTCCGGCGGGCAGCAGCAGCGCGTGGCGCTGGCCCGCGCCCTGGCCGTCTCGCCGTCGGTGCTGCTGCTCGACGAACCACTCTCGGCGCTCGACGCCCGGGTGCGGGTGCAGCTGCGCGACGAGATCCGCCGCGTGCAGCTGGCGGAGGGCATCACCACGCTGTTCGTCACCCACGACCAGTCCGAGGCGCTCGCCGTGGCCGACCGGGTGGCGGTGCTCAACGCGGGCCGGCTGGAGCAGGTCGACGTGCCGCAGGAGGTCTACGCCCGCCCGGCGACGGCGTTCGTGGCGGAGTTCGTCGGCGTGATGAACGACGTGCCGGTGGAGAACGGCCGCATCGTGCCCGGCGGCACACATCGCGTGCAGACACGCCCGGAGGGGCTCGTGGTGGGTATGCCGGACGGCCTCCCCGCCAGCGTGCTGACCAGCACGTTCCTCGGGCCGGTCACGCGGCTCGTGCTCACCAGCGACGTCGGCGAGCTGACGGTGGACCTCGTGAGCCGCCCGGGCCTGCCCGGCATCGGCGCGGCGACGACGGTGGCACTCGACCCGACCTGATCGGGCACACTGTGCCCATGTCCCGCGATCCTGCCGACCTGGTGGCGCCGGTGTTCGCCGCCGACCGGCGGGTGCGGTTCGCGTACCTGTTCGGCTCGGTGGCCGCGGGCACCGAGCGTCCCGGGAGCGACATCGACCTGGCGGTGTCGGTGCACCCGCGGGGACGCTGCTCGACGACGCCCGGCTGCACGACGCACTGATCGCTGCGCTCGGCCGCGAGGACGTGGATCTCGTGGTGCTCGAGGATGCGCCGCTGTGGTCGCGCCACCGCGTGGTCGGCGGCCGGTCCGTCTACAGTCGCGACGACGTCGCGCGGGTGCGGCACCGCGCGGCCGTGGAGATGGAGTTCCTGGATTTCCAGCCCTACTACGACGAGTACCTCGCCGCCGTGCACGAACGGGCGCGTGCCGGGAGGCTGAGCCGTGGTTGACCGGCCGCGGCTCGACCAGCTGCTCACCCTCCTCGCGCGGTACGTCACGATCCTGCGCGAGCTCGCGCTGATCCCACCGATCGAGTTCGCCGGCGACCCCCGCAACTACGGCAGCGCCGAGCGCTTCCTCCAGCTCGCGATCGAGACCGAACCCGCCCACACCCGGCGTCCGTGAGGGGTGTGGCGAGATCAGCGCGTCGCGCGGGTGAAGCGCTCGCCCCACTCGCGCACGTGGTCCGCCAGCTCCACGGGCGTCAGCACCTCGAACTCCGCACCGATCGACCCCAGGGCCATCGCGGGCCAGTCGAAGGAGTCGCTGGTCATGCGCAGCACGCAGCGGCCGTCGCCGTCGTCGTCGACGGTGGCCCACCGCCCGAGGCGTTCCCGAACCTGCGCCGCGGGCGCGTGTACCCGCGCCTCGATGGCGTAGGACGCCTGCTGGACCTCGACCCCGGCGCGGACGAACTCCGCGGCGCCGGCGGCGGGCAGGTCGCGGGTGCGGAACCGGACCCCCGTGGTGCACGGGGCGGTCAGCCGGTCGAGCCGGAAGCTCCGCCAGTCGTGCCGGACGAGGTCGTAGGCCACCAGGTACCAGCGCCGCCCGAGCGGGACGAGCCGGTACGGCTCCACGTGACGCTCCGTCGCGTCGCCGCCCCGTGCGGTGTAGGAGAACCGGAGGCGCTCGGTGTCGCGGCAGGCCTGGGCCACGGCGATGAGCGCCGCCGGATCGAGGGCAGGCGCCGCCCCGGAACCCCAGGTGACCGGCTCGGTGACGGCGCGCAGGGCGTCCACGCGGCGGCGCAGCCGGGGTGGCATCACCTGCACCACCTTGGTCAACGCCCGGACGGCCGACTCCTCGATGCCCGCCACCGCACCCTGCGCCGCCGCCTGCATCCCGACGGCGATGGCGACGGCCTCGTCGTCGTCCACCACCAGGGGCGGCAGGGCCGCACCCGCGGCGAGCTGGTAGCCACCGTCGACACCGCGGTTGGCCACGACCGGGTAGCCCAGCTCGCGCAACCGGTCGATGTCGCGGCGCAGGGTACGAACCGAGACGTCCAGGCGCCCGGCCAGCTCCCCACCGGGCCAGTAGCGGTGGGTCTGCAGCAGCGACAGCAGGCGCAGCGTCCGGGAGCTCGTGTTCGCCATACTCCCCAGCTTCCGGCAATTCAGGTCAGAAAGTGACCGCTGAGCCTCCTAGGATTCTCCTCATGACGACGAGCGAGCGAGACGACCTGCTGGAGAGCCTCACCACCCACCGGGGCTTCCTGATCCACACGGTGCAGGGCCTGACCGACGACCAGGCCCGGCTGCGCCCCACCGTCAGCGAGCTGACCCTCGGGGGTCTCGTCAAGCACGTGTCGCTGATCGAGAAGGGCTGGGTCGACTTCATCGTCGACGGGCCGGCGACCATGGCGATGACCGAGGGCAGCTACACGCAGCACACCGACGGCTTCATCCTCCGGGAGGACCAGACCCTGGCCGGCGTGCTCGCCGACTACGAGAAGATCGCCCAGCGCACCGACGAGCTGGTGCGCACCCTGCCGGATCTGGGCGCATCCCAGCCGCTGCCCGAGGCGCCGTGGTTCACCCCCGGCGCCCGCCGTTCGGCACGGCGGGTGTTCGTCCACATCGTGGCCGAGACCGCCCAGCACGCCGGCCACGCCGACATCCTCCGCGAGGCCGTCGACGGCCAGAAGACCATGGGGTGACCCCCGTGAGCGAGAGGAGCGAGATCCTGGAGCAGCTGGCCCACCACCGCACCCGGCTGCGGGCGACGGTGCAGGGGCTGTCCGACGAGCAGGCCACCCGCCGCCCGACCGCCAGCGAGCTGACCCTCGCGGGGCTCCTCAAGCACGTGTCCTACGGCGAGCGCATCTGGATCGACTTCGTGGTCGAGGGCACGAAGGTCGACGACGCGCAGCGGTACGCGGCGAGCTTCCGCATGGAGCCCGGCGAGACGCTCGCCGGGTTGCTGGCCGACTACGAGGTCGTCGCGGACCGCACCGCGAAGGTCGTGGCGGACCTGCCCGATCTCGACGTGACGCACCGGCTGCCCGCCGCGCCCTGGTATCCGCCGGACACCAGGTGGTCGGCGCGCCAGGTGCTGCTCCACATCCTGGCCGAGACGACGCAGCACACGGGCCACGCCGACATCCTCCGCGAGTCCCTCGACGCGTAGCAGCGGCTCCGCCGCCCGTGCGCGGAAAGGGTTGCCCTGGCAACACTTTCCGCGCACGACTCCTGCGGCCACGCGGAAATGTCGGGGGTCGCTGTCAGGATGGTTCACGTGTTGCTCGCCGAGGTCGTCGCCACGTCCGCTGCGGTCGTCGCCACCCGCTCCCGCAAGGAGAAGTCGGCGGCGCTGGCCGCGCTGCTGCGCGCCGCCGAGCCGCAGGAGGTCGAGGCCGCCGCCTCGTGGCTGGCCGGCGAGCCGCGGCAGGGCCGGATCGGCGCGGGGTGGCGCACGCTCTCCACGCTGGCCACCGATCCGGCGGAGGCGCCCTCGCTCACGGTGACCGGCGTCGACGGCGCGCTCACCGAGCTGGCCGGCACCTCGGGTTCCGGGTCCACGCGGCGGCGCAAGGAGCTGCTGGACGAGCTGTTCCACGCCGCCGTCGCGCAGGAGCAGGCGTTCCTCGTTCGGCTCCTCACGGGCGAGCTGCGGCAGGGCGCGCTGGAGGGGGTCATGCTCGATGCGATCGCCGGTGCGGCCGCGGTGCCGGCGGCGAGCGTCCGGCGCGCGTTCATGCTGTCGGGGCGGTTGCCCGCCACCGCCGCGCTCGCCCTGTCCGGCGGTGTCGAGGCGCTCGACGCCGTCCGGCTGGAGGTGGGCACGCCGGTCCGCCCGATGCTCGCGAGCCCCGGCGCATCGCTCGACGCCGCCCTCGACGGCCTCGGCGAGGACGTCACCGTCGAGTTCAAGCTCGACGGCGCCCGCATCCAGGTCCACCGCCGCGACGCCGAGGTCCGCGTCTGGACGCGCACGCTCCGCGAGATCACCGGTGCGGTACCCGAACTCGTCGAGCTGGTGCGCGCGCTCCCCTGCAGCGCCGTCGTGCTCGACGGCGAGACGCTCGCCCTGCAGGACGACGGGCGCCCCCGCCCGTTCCAGGAGACGATGAGCCGGTTCGGCAGCGACGGCGGGGAGTCGCTGCTCAGCCCGTTCTTCTTCGACCTCCTCCACCTCGACGGCACCGACCTGCTCGACGAGCCCCTGCACGCCCGGCTCGACACGCTGGCCGGGCTGCTCGACGGGCACCCGGCGCTGCGGATGCCCGGCGTCCGCCGGCCCACCGCGGAGCAGGCCGCGCAGGTGCTCGACGACGCGCTGACCGCCGGCCACGAGGGCGTGGTCGTCAAGGCACTCGACGCCCCGTACGCCGCCGGCCGCCGCGGGAAGGCCTGGCAGAAGGTCAAGCCCGTGCACACGCTGGACCTGGTGGTGCTCGGTGCGGAGTGGGGGTACGGGCGGCGCACCGGGTCGCTGTCCAACATCCACCTCGGCGCCCGCGATCCCGACGGCGGCGATCCGATCATGGTGGGCAAGACGTTCAAGGGCATGACCGACGAGCTGCTGGCCTGGCAGACCGCCACGTTCCCCCGGTACGCCCGCGAGGAGGAGGGCCATGCGGTGCTGCTGCGGCCCGAGCTCGTGGTCGAGATCGCGCTCGACGGCGCGCAGCGCAGCATCCGCTACCCCGGCGGCGTGGCGCTCCGCTTCGCCCGCGTCCTGCGCTACCGCCCGGACAAGACCCTCGCCGAGGCCGACACGATCGATGCGGTGCGCGCGCTCCTGAGCGGATGAGACGCGGTGCGCGGCCGCGTCCCGCCGCGTAGCATCCACCGACCGTGCGCTTCCTCGACGACCAGGCCTCACGCCACGACCTCACCTACGACGACGTGTTCCTCGTCCCGGGCCGGTCCTCGGTGGCCTCCCGCTTCGACGTCGACCTCGCCACCGCCGACGGGTCCGGCGCCACCGTGCCCGTCGTCGCCGCGAACATGACGGCCGTCGCGGGCCGCCGGATGGCCGAGACGCTGGCCCGGCGGGGCGCGCTGACCGTGCTGCCCCAGGACGTGGCGCCCGGGGCGGTGGCCGGGATCGTCAGGTGGATCAAGTCGCGGCACCCGGTGTGGGACACCCCGCTCGTGCTGAGCGCGGGCGACGCCGTGGCCGAGGCGCTGAGCCTGCTGCCCAAGCGCGCGCACGGCACCGTCGTGGTGGTGGACGACGGCGGCCGCCCGGTCGGCACGGTCGACGAGGCCGCGTGCACGGGCGTCGACCGCTTCACCCGCCTCGGCGACGTGCTCGACCCGGCGCCGGTCCTGCTGCCGCTCGCCACCCCGCCCCAGCAGGTGTTCGAGTCCCTCGGCGGACGCGGGGTGGCGCTCGGCCTGGACGCCGACGGGCGCCTCGCGGGGCTGCTCACCGCCCTCGGCGCGCTCCGGTCGGAGGTCTACTCCCCCACTCTGGACGCCGCGGGCCGGTTGCGCACCGCCGCCGCGGTCGGGATCAACGGGGACGTCGCGGTCAAGGCGAAGGCGTTGCTCGACGCGGGCGTCGACGTGCTCGTCGTCGACACCGCGCACGGTCACCAGCAGAAGATGCTCGATGCGCTCGCCGCCGTGCGGTCCGTCGTCACCGATGCGGGCTCGGGCGTCCCGGTCGTGGCGGGCAACGTCGTGACGGCCGAGGGCGTGCGCGACCTGGCCGCGGCGGGCGCGGACATCGTCAAGGTCGGCGTCGGGCCCGGCGCCATGTGCACGACCCGGATGATGACCGGGGTCGGGCGCCCGCAGTTCTCCGCGGTGCTGGAGTGCGCCGCGGCGGGCCGGGAGGCCGGCGTCCACGTCTGGGCCGACGGCGGGGTGCGCCACCCCCGCGACGTCGCGCTGGCGCTGGCCGCGGGCGCGTCGGCCGTGATGATCGGCTCCTGGTTGGCGGGCACCTACGAGTCCCCGGGCGACCTGCTGCGCGACGAGGCGGGGCGTCCGTACAAGGAGTCGTTCGGCATGGCGAGCAAGCGCGCGGTGAGTGCCCGCACGCGCGGCGACGGCGGCTTCGAGCGTGCCCGCAAGGCGCTGTTCGAGGAGGGCATCTCCAGCTCGAAGCAACTGCTCGACCCGCAGCGGCCCGGCGTGGAGGACATGCTGGACAGCATCTGCTCCGGTGTGAGGAGCGCCGCCACCTACGCGGGCGCGCGGACCCTGGACGAGCTGGCGGAGCGCGCGGTGGTGGGCGTGCAGACCACGGCGGGCTTCACCGAGGGCACCCCCCACGGTCTGTGAGGAGGGAATGGGGCGCCCGCCGCCGATGTTGGCGCGGGCATGAGAATCGGCATCATCGGCGCAGGCCACATCGGTGGCACCCTCACCCGCAGGCTCACGGCGCTCGATCACGACGTGTACGTGGCCAACTCGCGCGACCCGCAGACGCTGGAGGGCCTCGCGGCCGAGACGGGCGCGACGGCCGTGTGGGCGGCGGACGCGGCCACCGACGCCGACGTGGTGATCGTCAGCATCCCGCAGAAGAACGTGCCCGACCTGGCCGCCGGCATCGTCGCGAAGGCGAAGCCCGGAGCGCCGGTGATCGAGACGAACAACTACTACCCGCAGCAGCGCGACGGCCGCATCGACGCGATCGAGGACGGCACCCCGGAGAGCGTCTGGGTCGCCGAGCACCTCGGCGCGCCCGTCATCAAGATCTTCAACGGCATCTTCTGGAAGCACCTGCTGGAGCGGGGCAGGTCCGCGGACGCCGACGGGCGGATCGCGCTGCCGGTGGCCGGGGCGGACGGCCCGGCCAAGGAGCTGGCCCTCGAGCTGGTCGACCAGCTCGGTTTCGACCCGGTGGACGCGGGCACCGTCGAGGAGTCGTGGCGCCAGCAGCCCGGCACCCCCGTCTACGGCAAGGACTACGGCGTCGAGGAGACACGCAAGGCCCTCGCGCAGGCGTCGCCCGAGCGCCCGGCCGAGTTCCGCGCCTCCTGACGTCCGCTGTCGTGCGCGGAAACGGGGGCCGGGGCACCCGTTTCCGCGCACGGGCCGTCAGACGGCGGGGCCCTCCAGCATCTCGGTCACCAGCGCGGCGATGGGGCTGCGCTCACTTCTCGTCAGGGTGACGTGGGCGAACAGCGGGTGCCCCTTCAGCTTCTCGATCACCGCTGCGACCCCGTCGTGGCGGCCGACCCGCAGGTTGTCGCGCTGGGCGACGTCGTGGGTCAGGACCACCCGGCTCGCGGTGCCCAGCCGGGAGAGCACCGTGAGCAGGACGTTGCGCTCCAACGACTGGGCCTCGTCGACGATGACGAAGCTGTCGTGCAGCGACCGCCCGCGGATGTGCGTGAGCGGGAGCACCTCCAGCATGCCGCGCGCGACCACCTCGTTCATGACGTCCTCGCTGACCAGCGCGCCGAGGGTGTCGAAGACGGCCTGCGCCCAGGGGCCCATCTTCTCGGCCTCGCTGCCGGGCAGGTACCCGAGCTCCTGCCCGCCCACGGCGTAGAGCGGCCGGAACACGACGACCTTGCGGTGCTGCTGGCGCTCCAGCACCGCTTCGAGCCCGGCGCAGAGCGCGAGCGCCGACTTACCCGTGCCGGCCCGGCCACCGAGGGAGACGATGCCGATGTCCGGGTCGAGCAGCAGGTCCAGCGCGACGCGCTGTTCCGCGGAGCGGCCGTGCAGGCCGAAGGCCTCGCGGTCGCCGCGCACGATGCGCACGCGCTTGTCGGCCGTGACCCGGCCCAGCGCCGCCGACCCGCCCCCGGTGAGGCGCAGGCCGGTGTTGCACGGCAGGTCGCGCGCGGCGTCGTGGTCCATGACGCCGTCGCGGAACAGCGTGTCGACGTCGTCGGAAGTGACCTCCAGGTCGGTCATGCCGGTCCAGCCGGACGGCACCACGTCGAGGGCGTGGTACTCGTCGGCCTGCAACCCGACCGCCGCCGCCTTCACGCGCAGCGGCATGTCCTTGGTGACGAGGACGACCTCGCCGCGGCCGTCGAGCCTGCGTTCGGCGGCCAGGTTGAGCGCGCAGGCGAGGATGCGGGAGTCGTTCGAGTCCGTGCGGAAGCCCGCGGGGAGCACCTCCGGGTCGGTGTGGTTGAGCTCGACGTGCAGCGTTCCCCCTGCGGTGCCGATCGGCACCGGGAAGTCCAGGCGGCCGTGCTCGATGCGCAGCTCGTCGAGCGTGCGCAGCGCCGTGCGGGCGAACCAGCCCAGTTCGGGATGGTGCCGCTTGCCCTCGAGCTCGGAGATGACCACCAACGGCAGGACGACCTCGTGCTCGTCGAACCGGGTCAGCGACCACGGGTCGGACAGGAGCACGGAGGTGTCGAGCACGAAGCAGCGGGTGGTGCGGTCCGAAACCGGGGCGGTGCGACTGTCGGTCACGTGTGCTCCTCGCTTGCACCCGCTGACGTGTCCCGCGATGACGGGACCAGCCAACCGGTGCTCCCGCGTGGGCGCGGCACCGCGACCACTCTCTGGTGGGCCGGCCGGCCCTGGCTGGGACATCTGCGGCGGACCGCACATGCCCACGAGGGCCGGGTGCCGGCCCCCTCGGGTGCTGACACCACGACCAGGGCCTCCCGGGCGGTTCGTATCGGGTACGAACCCGCCACCGCGAACGCTACCGGCGGTTACCCGGGTGCGGTCAACAGCAACGCCGTGTCATCTCGTGTTCACACGCCGAGAATGAGCAGATCAGCCTACCGCTCGTCGCTTCACGACCACCGCCTGTCGTCGCCAACGACCCGATGCGCCCGTTCGGCTGGCGACCATCCGGCCCAGCGTCAGGGTGCGGCCCGGACCCGCAGCGACTCCGCCTCGAGCGCCCACGGCGTGAGGGCCTCGTCCAGGACCCTCTGCAGCCGCTCCGGGGAGTGACTTCCCGCCCACCAGCGACGCAGCAGGTCGGGACCTTCGACATAGGTCGTGGTGTACGCCCGCCAGAGCGGATCCCGCAGGAAGCGCAGCACCGCACGCGCGCGGGGGTCGCCGACGAGCAGCCACCTCCGCAGGTAGGCCAGCACCACGTCGTCCGGCTTCCGCCGTTCGTGCAGGAGGAGTGCGGCGTCCTGGCGGACCCGGGTCAGCACCGACGTCGCGGCGTCCACCCGTTCGGCCAGCTCGCCGTCGAACCGCACCCCGGCGTCGGCCATCACGTCCGCGGCCCATCTCCCCCAACCCGGGCCGACGAGCGCGTGCAGCCCGAGATCGGCCGCTCCTTCGCTCACCAGGCTCTGGGGCGTGTTCGCCAGCACCGCCCGGTGCTCGTCCCACTGGCGGTCGACGAGGCCCATCTCCTTGCGGCAGCGCTCCGTGTGGTGGCCCGGATAGATCTCGTGCGCCACCAGCTGGGCGAGCTGGGAGGCCCGCAGTCGCGCCCCCGCGTTGAACGTCACCACCGACGAGAACCCGCCGGCGTAGTGGTGCAGCGCGCTCCACGGCGCGTCGCCGACGATCCGGTGCGCGACGCGCTCACCCTCCGGCAGCGCCACGTGCGCCAGCGTGCGCTCACGCAACGCCGCCGAGAGCACCCGAACCGCATCCGGGAGCCGATCACGCGGAATCTCCTCGCGGACGCGGTGCGCGGCGACGCGGTCGGCCAGCGGGCCCGGTCCGGGCAACAGGGCGTCGAGCTCGCGATGGGCCGCGCGGTAGCGGTCCTCGGAGCCGAGCCCGATGCGGACGCCGAACGCGGCGCGCACCTCGACCGCGAACGGCACGGGCTGGCCGGTGAGCCTGCGTGCCGCCCACTCGCAGGCGACCAGCTGGCCGCGCAGGAAGTCGGCGCGAACCGGCTCGACGACGTCGGGCAGGACCCGGACGAGCCGGCCCGCCGCCCGCACCAGCTCCGGCGGCGCGGACCCGCGGCCGTCACGGGGGCCGTAGCAGTCGAGGAACCCGGGCAGCAGGCGATCGAGGTCGGCGGCGATCGACAGGTACTCCTGCACCACCTCGGACGCCCGCACCGGCGGACGGTACCCGCAGCCGCCGCGAGCAGCGAGCCCGATGAGTCATCCCGGAACGGCCGGAAAGGCGCCCGACCCGCCCCTCCGGTCCTCAACCACGGAACGCGACAACTCTCTTTCGCCGGGGAAAGATACGCGCCCAGCCGGGTGATGTGTCGTCACCGGCCGTCGATGGCGCGGCTATCGAACCCCGAAAACAACCCGCCCAAGTGAAGCCGAAAGTGTGAGTAACCCAACGTAAAGTATCTGATTCACCCGATAGTGGTAAGCGGTTGGCTCAGCCGCGGGAGGCGCGCTACTTTTCTCTCGGTCGACGCGGCTCCCCAGTCAAGCGTTGACAAGTTTGGAATCGGCTCCGGCCGGTCCGCATGAGCAAACAGGAGAAATACAGTGCTGAAGAAGGCTGGAATCGTCGTCGCCGTGGCCGCCGCAGGTGTGCTCGCGGTTGCCCCGCTGGCTTTCGCCGGGGAGAAGGGTGGCGACCACGGCCACGACAGCGGCCACGGTCACACCACCTACTCGAAGAGGGTCACGACCACCGAGACCTCCCCCTCGTGCTCGTTCGGCAACGCGTCGGACAGCAGCACCGCCCCCCAGACCGCCACCGGTGTGGGCTCGCCGCTGCTGGGCATCCTGGGCACGGCGGCCAACGCCGCCGCCCCGGTCACCACCCAGGCGAACGCGCCCATCGCGAGCTGCAACAACTTCAGCGACCTCGTCGACCTGAACTCGAACAACAAGACCAAGACGGTCGACAACAGCAAGAACATCAACAACAGCAAGAACATCAACAAGCAGAGCACCAGCTCCTTCTCCTCGGTGCTCTCGGGCCTGCTGGGCTGATCACGCTCCACCCCCGCGGCTGAGGCCGCAGTGTGCGGAAGGCCCGGACCTCACGGTCCGGGCCTTCCGGCGTGTCCGGGGCCGGTATTCCTATTGTTGTCACTCGATGGCGGTAAGGGATTTGTGTAACGCTGAGACCCCGCGCTACTTTATTCGTGGTCAGCGAGGGCTCCCCGGTCACAATCGTTGGCATCGAATGGAATCGGCCTCGGTCGGTCCGCATGAGCAATCAGGAGAACAACTGTGCTGAAGAAGGCTGGAATCCTCGTGGCCGTGGCCGCTGCCGGCGTGCTCGCGGTGGCCCCGCTGGCTTTCGCTTCGGAAAGGGTCACCACCACCGAGACCTCCCCCTCGTGCACGTTCGCCAGCGGGTCGGACGGCAGCAGCGCCGGCCGGACCGCCGGCGGCGTGATCGCGCTGCTCGGGGCGGGCGGCACCGCTGCCAACGTTCACGCGCCCGTCACCACGCAGGCGAACGCGCCGGCCGGCAGCTGCAACAACGTCAGCGACGTGCTCGACTCCCACTCGAACAACTCGACCACGTCGATCGACAACAGCAAGACGACCGACAACAGCAAGACGGCCACCACGACCACCAGCACGTCGGTCTTCCAGTCGATCGCGACCACCCTCGGCCTCTGATCTCCGCTCGTCGCCGAGCTGAGATCACGGTGAACGGAAGGGCCCGGGCCATCAGGCCCGGGCCCTTCCGCCGTGCCACGCCCTCGGAAGGGGACCCGACATGAGCGTCGTCACCGCATACGGCCGCCGCATCGCCTCCACCGCCGCCGGCATCGGCCTGATCGGAGCCTGTCTCGCCACCGGTGCCTACGCCGCGCCGGCCGCGCCACCCACCCTGCCGACGATCTCCGACCTGCCGGTCCCGGTCCTCGTCCAGCCGGTCGATGCCAGCAACGGGCTGCTCGGCATCCCCCGTGGCGCCGTCCCCGGGATCGGCACCACGAACCTCCAGCAGATTCCGGGTGCGCCGACCCCGGGTGGCAGCGCCCTCGCCGGGCTGGACCAGGCCGCCTTCCTCGACGGCTTCACGCGGTCCGTGCCCGCAGGCTGAGCCCGCGCGGTCAGCCGCCGAAGCGGCGGTGGCGCGCGCTGTAGTCCCGCAGTGCGCGCAGGAAGTCGACCTTCCGGAACTCGGGCCAGTACGCCTCGCAGAACCAGAACTCCGAATGCGCCGACTGCCACAGCAGGAACCCCGACAGCCGCTGCTCACCCGAGGTGCGGATGACGAGGTCCGGGTCGGGCTGGCCCGAGGTGTAGAGGTGCGCGGCGATGTGGTCGACGTCGAGCACCTCGGCCAGCGCCTCGATCGAGGTGCCCGACTCGGCATGCTGCAGCAGCAGCTTGCGCACCGCGTCGGCGATCTCCTGGCGGCCGCCGTAGCCCACGGCCACGTTCAGCTCCAACCCCGGCCGCCCGACGGTGCGCGCGGCGGCGGCGGAGAGCCGGTCGGCGAGATCGGCCGGCAGCAGCTCGAGTGCACCGACGACGCGCAGCCGCCAGCGCGCGGAGGGTCCGCTCAGCTCGTCGACGACGTCGCCGATGATCTCCAGGAGGGGTTCGAGCTCGTCGGGTGGCCGGTTGAGGTTGTCGGTGGACAGCAGGAAGAGCGTGACCACCTCGACATGGGCCTCCTCACACCACCCGAGCAGGTCGGTGATCTTCGCGGCGCCCACGCGATGGCCGTCGTTGACGTCGGCGAACCCGACGTCACGCGCCCAGCGACGGTTGCCGTCGAGCATGAGCGCGACGTGGCGCGGCCGCTCGGCGACGTGGTCGAGCCGGCGGCTGAGCTGACGCTCGTACACCGAGTACAGCAGGTCGCGAACGCCCACGTCGGGTCACCCTACGCCGCCGGGAATCAGGGGTGGCGGGGTTCACCCGCAGGACACCGACACGCGCTGTCCGGTGCCGTAATCTCGACGAGGTGAGTGCCGGGACCGTCAAGTCCTCCCCCGCAGGCCCGCCGCTGGTCAAGCCGCGGATGCGGGGGTGGCTCCACCTCTGGTCGTTCGCCGTGTCGATCGCGGCCTGCGCCACCCTGATCTCCGTGTCGGCCGCGCTCGTCGGCGGCGGTGCGGCGCTGGCCGTGTCGCTGTACAGCGTCACCATCCTCGCGCTGTTCGGCACGAGTGCGCTCTACCACCGCCGCACCTGGCGCACGGCCCGATCGCGGGCGATCATGAAGCGGCTCGACCACTCCATGATCTTCCTGTTCATCGCGGGCACGTACACGCCGGTGGCAGCGCTGGCGATGGATCCGCGCACCGCGAAGTGGGTGCTGATCGTCGTCTGGGCGGGTGCTCTGGCCGGCGTCGTGCTCAAGACCGTCTGGCCGCACGCCCCCGCCTGGGTCGGTGTCCCGATCTACGTCGCGCTCGGCTGGGTGGCCGTCTTCGTCATCCCGAGCCTGCTCACCGGGGGCGGTGTCGCCGCGCTCGTGCTGATCCTCGTCGGCGGGGCGCTGTACACCGTCGGCGCCGTCTTCTACGCCACGAAGTGGCCGAACCCGTGGCCCCGCACGTTCGGGTACCACGAGTTCTTCCACGCGGCCACGGTGCTGGCCGCGATCTGCCACCTCGTCGCGATCTGGCTGATCTTGTTCTAGGAGGGTCCTGAACAACTCCGCTCGCAGCAGGGCCGAGTTGTCCAGGGCGCTCCACGGGAGCCCTACTCCTCGCCGGTGGGGCCCTTCGCGCGCAGGTCGTCGACCTTCGCCATCGCCTCGCGCAGCTCTCCGAGCCACTCGTCGGCGTTCTCGCCCACCAGCCGCACGGCCCACGCCAGTGCGTCCGAGCGCGAGCGGGCCACGCCGGAGTCCACCAGCGTGTCCAGCACGATCCGCTCGGGCTGGCGCAGGCGCGTCATCACCGGCACCGACGCCACCGTGAACAGCTCCACGGTGTCGCCCACCTTCGCGCCCCAGGCGACCTTGCGCTGGTAGCGGTGCTCGGCCTGGCGCGCGATCTCGATGCGCTCCTCGCGGGTGCTCTCGCGGAACCGCGAGATCCGCCCGGCCTCGGCGGCAGCACGGTCGGCGCGTCCCGCCTCGGTGTCGGCGAACTCGCCGTCGACGGCCGGCAGCTCACCGACGATGAGCACCTCCTCGCGGTCGACCGTGACCTCCGGCGCGCCGACGAACCAGCCGTCCGGCAAGCGCCCCTGCAGCCACGCGGCTGCGTCCTCGGCGCCGGGCAGATCAGCCTGCTGCCAACCCCCGCGCCCCGGCCCGCGACCCCCACCACCACGGGCTCCGTGCCATCCACGATGCATGCGTCCCGACATGACGTCCTCCGTTGCTTGCTTGCGTGATTACGAGATTACACACATGCAGCTGCGTCGCGCGGGTGTTCGCCGGTGGCAGAACACCCCCGCCGCGGAGGACCGAGCGGGACCCGGCGGGTAGACGGCGACGAACCGCCGACCACGACCACAGCCGCAGGATCTCCGTGAGCGGCACAGCAGGGTCCTCATCGGGGCCGTGGTGTGCGGTCGATCATGATCAAGGTCTCGGGATATTCCTCAGCGCGGCGGAGCTGGTGTGGGCGGCCATGTCGCCCTCGATGCGCGGGATCGCATCCGGGCCGGTCACGAGCGCCCCGCTCTGTGTGTGAACCACCCCACACACGCGGTCCGCTACCGGTTCAGCAGCAGCGCACCGAGCTCCTCGACGGTGGTGACCGGCCGGTCGCAGACGAAGCCGCGGCACACGTAGGCCGCAGGCTGCCCGCCGACCAGCGGCCGGTCGGCCAGCAGCGGCACACCGGGGGCGTCCGGCTCGCCGGGGACGACCACGGTGCCGCCCGGCGCGGCGTGGCGTGCGGCGTCGAGCAGCGCGCCCGGCCCGCCGGCGACCGCCACCTGCAACGGACCCGCCACCATGGCCTCGGCGACGGTGAGCCAGTGCCCCGCGAAGCGCGGGTGCTTCGCGGCGAGCGTGCCGCTGCCGCGCACGGCCGCCTCGGCGGCGTCCCGGTACCGGCCACCGTCCGCCGCCAGCACCGAGGCCGTGAGCAGCGCGGACGTCACCGCGGAGCTGCCGCACGGCGTCGCGTTGTCGGTGAGCTCGCGGGGGCGGTGGAGCAGGGCCTCGGCGTCGTCGGCGGTGTCGAAGAACGAGCCGGGCCCGGCGGTGAAGTGCTCCAGCGCGACGTCGAGCAGTCCGGTGGCCGCGTCCAGCCAGCGTGCCTCACCGGTGGCCTGGTGCAGGGCCAGGAGCCCGTCGGCGAGGCAGCCGTGGTCGTCGAGGACGCCCGCGGCGGAGCCCACCCTCCCGTCGCGGGAGGATCGACGCAGCCTGCCGTCCACCACGTGCCGGTCCAGCAGCAGATCGGCCGCCTCGGCCGCCGCGGCCACCCAGTCCGGGTGCCCGAGCGCTGCCCCGCCCTCGGCGAGCGCCTGGATCGCCATCCCGTTCCAGGCGGTGACGACCTTGTCGTCGCGGCCGGGTTGTGGCCGGACGTCACGCGCGTCGAGCAGCGCGCTGCGGATCCGCGCCCATCGCGCCGGGTCGGAGGGGTCGAGCGGCAGCTGCAACGTCGACGAGCCGTGCTCGAACGTCCCCTGCGAGGTGACGGCCAGCAGCTCCGCCGCCCAGGTGCCGTCCTCGTCGCCGAGTACCTCGCGCAGCTGCGACGGCGTCCAGGCGTACGTCAGTCCCTCGACACCGTCGGTGTCGGCGTCGAGCGCGGAGGCGAACCCGCCCTCGGGGGTCCGCAGGTCGCGCAGCAGGAACCCCGCGGTCTCCTCGGCGACGCGGCGCGGCAGCGCGGCGCCCGTCACGCGCGCCAGGTGTGCGTACACGCGCAGCAGCAGCGCGTTGTCGTAGAGCATCTTCTCGAAGTGGGGCACCACCCACTGCGCGTCGACGCTGTAGCGGGAGAAGCCGCCCGCCAGCTGGTCGTACAGGCCGCCGCGCGCCATCCGCTCGCACGTCACGGCCACGTGCCGCAGTGCGGTGCCGGATCCGGTGCGCTCGTGGTGGCGCAGCAGGAACTCCAACGCCATCGACGGCGGGAACTTCGGTGCGCCGCCGAAACCTCCGTACCGGGAGTCGAACCCGGCACCGAGGGTGGCCGCGGCGCCGTCGAGCGCGGCGGCGTCGACCGGCGCGGGCGGGAGCGACGACGCGGCGTTGTCCGAGAGCCGCGCCGCGATCTCCCCGGCGGCGCTGCGCACGCGGTCACCGTCCTCCGTCCACGCCTTCGTGACGGCGTCGAGCAGCGGGCGGAACCCGGGCATCCCCTGCCGCGACTTGGGCGGGTAGTAGGTGCCGCAGTGGAACGGTTCGCCGACCGGGGTGAGGAAGCACGTCATCGGCCAGCCGCCCTGGCCCGTCATCGCCTGGGTGGCGGCCATGTAGACGGCGTCGATGTCCGGGCGTTCCTCACGGTCCACCTTGATCGCGACGAAATCGCGGTTCACCTGCTCCGCGGTGGCCGCGTCCTCGAACGACTCGTGCGCCATGACGTGGCACCAGTGGCACGCCGCGTACCCGACGGACAGCAGGATCGGCACATCACGACGGGCAGCCTCGGCGAACGCGTCCTCGGACCACTCCCACCAGTCGATGGGGTTGTCGGCGTGCTGGAGCAGGTACGGGCTGGTGGCGGCGGCGAGCCGGTTGGGCATGGGCCCAGCCTGTCAGGAGCGTGGCTCGCCGGCGTCCTCGGACGGCCCAGGGGTGTCGAAGCTCGCCGGCAGCCGCTTGATCCTCTTCGACATCGACCGCACCAGCAACGCCGTGGCGACCGCCAGCAGCAGGATCACCACGAGCGCGATCGGCGAGGCCTTGCCGAACTCCTCGCCCTGCCCCGGCGGTGGGGCAGGGTCCTGCGCCAGCACGGTGACCGTGCCGGCGGGGACGATTCCGAGGTCGACCAGCATGTGCTCAGGCTACGCGGGCATCAGCCGGCCGGCCGGACCGCCACCCGCTCGTCGACACCGGCGAACAGGTCGTCCTCCGGCACCGGGACGTCGACGAGCGAACGGACGAGCTCGTAGTCCTCCGTCGGCCAGACCTCACGCTGGATCTCGATCGGCACGCGGAACCAGCTGCTGGTGGGATCGATCTGCGTCTCGTGCGCGAGCAGGGCGCGATCGCGGACGTCGAACCAATCGGCACAGGGGACGCGGGTGGTGACGCGGGTGCCGGGATCGGGCCGGTTGGTGGGCCAGTTGGCCAGCCACTCCTTGTACGGCGACTCCATGCCCCGCTCCGTGAGCGCGGCGTCGAACGCGGCGATCCGCGCACGGGAGAAGCCGTGGCCGTAGTAGAGCTTGAGCGGCTGCCAGGGATCGCCGGCCGTCGGGTGCCGGTCCGGATCGGCGGCCGCGTCGAACGCGGCGATCGAGATGACATGGGTCTTGATGTGATCGGGGTGGGGGTAGCCGCCGTTCTCGTCGTAGGTGACCACGACGTGCGGGCGGAACTCCCGGATCAGCGTGACGAGGGGCTCGGCGGCCTCCTCGTCGTCGACGAGCGCGAAGCAGCCCTCGGGCAGCGGCGGGGTGGGATCGCCCTCGGGCAGGCCGGAATCGACGAAGCCCAGCCAGCGGTGCTGCACACCGAGGATCTCGGCGGCCCTGGCCATCTCGGCGCGGCGGACGCGGGGCATGTCGGCGAGCACCTCGGGGCGGTCCATGGCAGGGTTGAGAATGCTGCCGGCTTCCCCGCCGGTGCATGTCACGACCATCACCTCGTGGCCCTCGGCGGTGTAGCGGGCGGTGGTGGCGGCACCCTTGCTGGATTCGTCATCGGGGTGGGCGTGCACCGTCATGAGACGCAGCATGCGTGGTCCTTCCAGGAAACGTGGTGCTCGAATCGTTGCAGAGCACACGGACGAGAGCGCGCCGACGGGTCGCTTGCGGGCCCGAGCATCGGCACCGACGGGTCGCTTGCGGGCCCGGGCATCGGCACCGACCGGTCCAACACCGCGAGGGCGCGCCTGCTTCCCGGTGACCGTCCGCAGTCCCGGAGCCGTTCCGGGAGGTGGGCGGGTACACGGTTGGTCGAACCGCTCATCGACCGCTACTGTGGGCGCCCGGCACCGCCGCCGTTCGGTTCCCGCGTCGCCGTCCTGAATCCGACACGCCGTCGTGACCAGCGGATACGGTGTCGCCGGGAACTCCACGGGGAGGCCAACCGTTCGTCGAAAAGCTGCGACGAGCGGCTGCCATCGTGTTAACGTGAGCTGCACACGGCCCGCAGGCGGGTCGTGTTTTTCCTTACTCGGGGCTATGTCGCCCACCGGGACCGACCCCCTTGTGGGTCACGCCCGTCCACGGGCGAGCGGGGGTCTGTGGCTGCATGGACCTGGACAGGCTGGAGGAGAGATGACCGTGACGGACACGCAGGAAACCTGGTTGACCCAGGAGGCCTACGGCCGGCTCAAAGGCGAGCTGGACGAGCTGATCGCCAACCGCCCCGTCATCGCCGCCGAGATCAACGCCCGCCGCGAGGAGGGCGATCTCAAGGAGAACGGCGGCTACCACGCCGCCCGCGAGGAACAGGGCCAGCAGGAGGCCCGGATCCGTCAGCTCCAGGAGCTGTTGCGCACGGCGAAGGTCGGCACGGCCCCCGCCAGTTCCGACACCGCCGCACCCGGAATGGTCCTCAAGCTGCGCTACGAGGGCGACGACGACACCGAGACGGTGTTGCTGGGCTCCCGCGAGGAGGGCAGCCGGGGCGACCTGGAGGTCATCTCACCGATGTCGCCGCTCGGTGCGGCCCTGCTCGGGGCCCACGCGGGCGACACCCGCCAGTACACGCTGCCCGATGGCGGCAGCATGAAGGTCTCGCTGATCTCCGCGGAGCCGTTCAGGGCCTGATCTGGTCGGGCCCGGATGCGTCGAACACCGCGTGGCCCGCGGCCCGCAGCACCGCCACCAACTCGGCGCAGTGCTCGGGGCCGCGGGTCTCCAGCGTGACGTCCACGTCCACGTCGCCGAGAGGGAGCGCGCCCGCGATGCGGGAGTGCGCCACGTCGAGCACGTTGGCGCCGTGCCCGCCGATGAGCGCGAGCAGGGCCGCCAGCGCACCCGGCCGGTCGGCCACGCGCACCCGCAGTGAGAGGTAGCGCGCGGCGGCGGCCAGGCCGTGGCGCAGCACGTGGCCGAGCACGAGCGGATCGACGTTGCCACCCGAGAGCACCGCCACCGCGGGGGTCTCGAAGCGGCGCGGGTACTCCATCAGCGCGGCCACCCCCGCTGCGCCCGCGGGCTCCACGAGCAGCTTGGCGCGCTCCAGGCAGTGCAGCAGCGCGCGGGACAGCGCGTCGTCGTCGACGGTGAGGATGTCGTCCACCAGCGCCTCGACCTGTGGATACGTGACGTCCCCCGGGCGGCCCACCGCGATGCCGTCGGCGATGGTCCGCATGGACGGCAGCGTGGTGGGCCCGCCGGCGGCGAGCGACGGCGGCCACGCGGCCGCACCCTCGGCCTGCACGCCCACCACGGCCACGTCGGGCCGGGTCTCCTTGATCGCCGCCGCGACGCCGCCGAGCAGCCCGCCGCCACCGGTGCAGACGAGCACCGTGCGCACGTCGGGCACCTGTTCGAGGATCTCCAGCCCCACCGTGCCCTGGCCCGCGATGACGTCGGGGTGGTCGAAGGGGTGCACGAACACCGCGCCGGTCCGGACGGAGAACTCGACCGCGGCGGCGATGCTGCCCTCGATCGTCGCCCCGACGAGATGCACCCGGGCGCCGTAGCCGCGGGTGGCGCCCACCTTGGGCAGCGCCGCGCGTTCGGGCATGAAGACGGTGGCGTCGATGCCGAGCATCTGCGCCGCCAGTGCCACCCCCTGCGCGTGGTTGCCCGCACTCGCCGCCACCACGCCGCGGGCCCGCTCCGCCGCGTCGAGACGGGCGATCCTCGTGTACGCGCCGCGGATCTTGAACGAGCCGGTGCGCTGCAGGTTCTCGCACTTCAACCACACCGGGCCGCCGCACAGTTCGGTGAGAGCGCGGGAGCCGGCAACGGGGGTGGGCGCCACGACACCGGCCAGGAGATCGCGGGCGGCGAGGACGTCGGCCAGCCCGACGGGAGGCACCATGGCGGCATCCTCGCACCGGCACCGGTAACCTCGGGACGGGGCGGCCACACCGCCGGGTGAGGAGAACCGATGACACGGCTGCGCGCCGTCGCGCCGCTGCTGGTGGCGGCGGTGCTCGCGGGCGTCGCGGTGGTCGCCGTGCAGCGGGCCGGATGCGACGACCCCGGCCGCTACGTGCCCTCGGCGGGCGGGTACGTCCTCGTAGGAGGGTGCCTCGCCCCCGGTGACATCGTGGTGAAGGCACCTGTGGCGCCCACCGGCGCGGACGCCGACGCACCCGCGAAGAGCTGAGCGCGCCGACGTAGTTTCCCCGTGCTGCTAGGCGGTGGCGAGCGCCTGCCGCAGGTCGTCGACGAGGTCTTCGGCGTCCTCGATGCCCACCGACAGGCGCACCAGGTTGTCCGGCACCTCGAGCGCCGATCCCGCCACCGACATGTGCGTCATCTGGCCGGGGTGCTCGATGAGCGACTCGACCCCGCCGAGCGACTCGGCCAGCGTGAACAGCTCGGTGGCCGCGCACACCCGCAGCGCCGCCTCCCGTCCCCCCGCGACCAGGAACGACACCATGCCGCCGAAGCGACGCATCTGCTTGGCCGCCACCTCGTGGCCGCGGTGCTCGGGCAGGCCCGGGTAGAGCACCGCCGAGACCGCCGGGTGCCCGGCCAGCAGCTCCACGACGCGCTCGGCGTTGTCGCAGTGCCGCTCCATGCGCACGGCCAGCGTCTTGACGCCGCGCAGGATCAGCCAGGCGTCGAACGGACCGGGTACCGAGCCGCTGGCGTTCTGCGTGAACCGGATCCGCTCGGCCAGCTCGTCGTCGGACGTGACGAGCGCGCCGCCGACCGCGTCGGAGTGGCCGCCCACGTACTTGGTGGTCGAGTGCAGGACGACGTCGGCGCCGAGCGCGAGCGGGTTCTGCAGGTAGGGCGAGGCGAACGTGTTGTCGACGACGAGCGTGGCGCCCGCCTCGTGCGACACGGTCGCCAGCGCGGCGATGTCGGCGATGCCCAGCATCGGGTTGGTGGGCGTCTCGCACCACACGGCCTTCGTGGTGGGCCGGACCGCGGCGCGCAGCGCGTCGACGTCACCGAGGTCGACGGGCGTGTAGGTGACACCCCACGGCACCAGCAGCTTGTCGACCAGACGGAACGTGCCGCCGTAGGCGTCGTGGGGGATGACGATGTGGTCGCCGGGGGCGAGCAGGACGCGCAGCAGCACGTCGGACGCGCCCATGCCGGACCCGAACGCGATGCCGTGCCGCCCGCCCTCCACCGCCGCCAGGCACTCCTGCAGCGCGGTGCGCGTGGGGTTGGCGCTGCGGGAGTACTCGTAGCCGCCCTCGCGCACACCCCCGACACCGTCCTGGGCGAACGTGGACGTCGCGTGGATCGGGGTGATCACGGCGCCGGTGGTGGGGTCGGGCGCCTGGCCCGCGTGGATGGCGTTCGTCGAGAATCCGCGCATGACGGGAACGGTACGCAGGGCGGTCGTCGCGCCCCTCTCGGGTACGGGCATGTCCGGTACAGCGCATCAGCGCACCCGTGGCATTCCGCCGGGGCGCTGTGACCCCCGTCGGCCCCGCACGGTGATCCAACCGGCCGGGCCGCGAACCGCCGCCGCCGTCAGCCCCCGGAACCGAGGAACGCCAGGACGTCCGAGCGAGTGACGACACCGGCCGGCTTGCCGTCCACCAGCACGAGCGCCGCGTCGGCGGTCGCGAAGGCACTCATCGCCGTCTCCAGCGCCTCGCCGGCCCCGATCGTCGGCAGCGCGGCGGACATGTGCTTCTCCAGCCGGTCCGAGAGCTGGGCGCGGCCGGTGAACAGGGCGTCGAGCAGATCCCGCTCGACGACCGCCCCCGCCACCTCCGCGGCCATCACCGGCGGCTCGGCCCGCACGACGGGCATCTGCGACACGTGGAACTCGCGCAGGTAGTGCACCGCGTCGGCCACCGTCTCGTTCGGGTGGGCGTGGACGAGGTCGGGCATGGAGCCGTCCTTGCGGCGCAGCACGTCGCCCACCGTGGAGCCCTGCGCGGGCGGCAGGAACCCGTAGCCCGACATCCAGGCGTCGTTGAACACCTTGCCGAGGTAGCCGCGGCCGCCGTCGGGCAACAGCACCACCACCACGGCGTCGGCGGGCAGCTCGGCCGCCAGACGCAGCGCGGCGACCGTCGCCATCCCGCACGATCCTCCGACGAGCAGCGCCTCCTCGCGGGCGAGCCGCCGCGTCATGTCGAACGAATCGCCGTCGGAGACCGCGATGATCCGGTCGCAGATGTCCTTGTCGTAGGTTGCGGGCCAGAAGTCCTCGCCCACCCCCTCCACCAGGTACGGCCGGCCGGTGCCACCGGAGTAGACCGAGCCCTCGGGATCGGCGCCGATCACCTGCACGCGCCCGCCGGACACCTCCTTCAGGTAGCGCCCGGTGCCACTGATGGTGCCGCCGGTGCCGATGCCCGCGACGAAGTGGGTGATCCTCCCCTCGGTCTGCTCCCAGATCTCCGGTCCCGTGCCGAGGTAGTGCGACTCCGGGTTCTCGACGTTGGCGTACTGGTTGGGCTTCCAGGCACCGTCGATCTCGGTGACGAGCCGGTCGGAGACCGTGGAGTAGGAGTCCGGGTGGTCGGGCTCGACGGCCGTCGGGCAGACGAACACGCAGCTGTAGCCCCTGCGCTGCGCGACCATGGCCAGCCCGACACCGGTGTTGCCGGACGTGGGCTCGACGATCGTGCCGCCCGGACGCAACGCGCCGGACCGCTCGGCGGCCTCGATCATGCGCAGTGCGATGCGGTCCTTCACACTGCCACCGGGGTTGAAGTACTCGACCTTGGCCAGGACAGTGGCCGCGATCCCGTCTGCGACCACCCCGAGCCGGACGAGGGGGGTGTTCCCGACCAGGTCGGCGACATGTTCGACATAGCGCATGGGCTTATCGTCGCACCGCAGTGGGAACCCCCATCCCGGACGGTGCGTTGAGCTGCCGGGCGACGAGAGGATCAGCACATGGGGGACGAGAACCGGTCGAACCCGGCCAAGCGCGTCGCCGCGCTCGTCGGTGGCGGGGCGGTGCTGCTCGTCGGCATCGCGCTGCTGGTGCTTCCCGGCCCGGGCCTCCTGCTCGTGCTGGGCGGTCTGATCATCCTGGCCAACGAGTTCCCGGCCGTCGAGAAGTACGTCGACCCGGTGCAGGACCGCGCCATGAAGGCCGCCGAGGACAGCGTGTCGTCGCCGCTGCGGATCACCGGATCGGTGCTCGCCGGGCTCGCCCTGCTCGCCGCGGGCGTGGTGTGGGGACTGTTTCCCACGCTCCCCCTGGGCGGCTGGGCCACCGGGTCCAGTCTCATCCTCTCGGGCATCGTCCTGCTGGCCCTTCTCGTCTACAGCTACCGCCGGGTGAAGGCTCGGCGGGTTTCCGCAGCTCAGGACACCTGACCGAGCGTCAACTCGGTCGTTGAGAGCTGTACGGATCCGTACGGATTCACTCCTTAGGGCAGTCTGGGAAGCGCGCGGGGTGTTCGACCTACTACTCTTCGCCACTTCGGAGTACGCCGCCGGGCGAAGGGCACATCGGCCGGGTGACACGGATGCTCCGAGGCAAGCTCCCCGACGTTGTTCGCACGGCACGTGATCTCGGTGTGGTCGTCGACGCGGCGCGGGACCAGGAACACCCAGCAGGAGGGGCGCACCGGTGCCGTTTGCCGGGCACGAACACCACGGCGCGGAGCACGACCCGGGGGAGGACCGGGACGAGGCGACGCGCGCTGCCCGCCGCGAGGCGGAACTCGACACACTGGCCGGGATGGCGGCCGCGGGTGACAAGGTCGCCCTCAACCGCCTGCTCGGTCTCCTCCGCACCCCCGTGGTGCGCTACTGCCGCGCCCGCATGGGTGATGGCATCGGCCTGCAGACCGCGGAGGACGTGGCGCAGGACGTGCTGCTCGCCGTGTGCGGGGCGCTCGGCCGCTACCGCCCGGGCGAGACCGCGGCCATGGCGTTCGTCTACGGCATCGCCCGCAACAAGGTGGTCGACGCCTTCCGCGCGGCCGGCCGCGACCGTTCCGACCCCACCGAGTCGCTGCCTGACGCCATGTCCGACGGGCCGAGCCCGGAGACCATGGCCGTCACGGGCTCGGAGATCGGCGAGCTGCGGACGATGCTGGAGCAGCTCCCGGCCGCCCATCGGGAGGTTCTCGTGCTGCGGATCGCCATGCAGTTCAGCGCGGAGGAGACCGCCCGCGCGGTCGGCTCCACCTCCGGCGCCGTGCGCGTGACCCAGCACCGCGCGATGGCGAAACTGCGCGCGATGCTGGTCGAGGCACGAGCCAAGGGCGCTTGACCGTCGCGGCGACCCTGCGGGTGATCATCAGCTCGGGGCGCCGTCGGCCGCATCCGGCCGGGAACGCACCGGGCAGGCGATCACCCGGCGCCTCGACCTGCCGTCACTCGCGCTCGACGCGGCGCAGCCCGCGCTGCGGTGTCCAGGTGTCGATGCGGAGCGCGGTGGCCGTCTCGTTCAGCCCGGTGATCACCACCTCGGCGATGTCGGCCCGGAAGAGCTCGCCGGACACCGGGCCGTCGAGGTCGCCCGCGGCGACGGCCCGGCCGGCGACCTTCGTATCGCCCACCCACGCGGCCTGGTCGCCCGCGGGCGGGTCGACCGAGGCGCTGTGCAGCGCGAACCTCGGGTCGCGGTGCAGATCGGCACCCTTGCGCGCCCCCGGCATCGATCCGAACGTGAGCTCGCCGCCGGCGAACTCGCACTCGATGCCGGAGATGCGCGGCGAGCCATCGGCCCGCAGGGTGGCGAGCGTCTTGTGCTTGTGCGCGTCGAGGATGCGGCGGGCCCGCGCGGCGAACGCGGGCTCGGCGACCTCGACCTCCTTCCACGTGACCATCCGCCCAGCATGACTCCCACCCGACCGTTCCGGTACCCGATCCGATCGGCCGGTCGAACGGGCGACATCACGTCCGCACGGCATTACCCGTGGGTAGGCTCCAGGAACGGAGCACGCCCCCCTCACGAAGGAGAACGACGATGCCCGAAGCCGTGATCGTCGCAGCGGCCAGGTCCCCGATCGGCCGCGCGTTCAAGGGGTCGCTGGCCGGCATCCGGCCCGACGACCTGACCGTGCAGATGGTGCAGGCCGCGCTCGCGCAGGTCCCCGCGTTGGACCCCGCGTCCATCGACGACCTCATGCTCGGATGCGGCCTCCCCGGCGGCGAGCAGGGCTACAACATGGCCCGCGTCGTGGCGGTGGCACTGGGCTACGACTCGCTGCCCGGCACCACGGTCACGCGCTACTGCTCCTCGTCGCTGCAGACGACGCGCATGGCCCTGCACGCGATCAAGGCGGGCGAGGGGGACGTGTTCATCTCGGCGGGCGTCGAGACCGTGTCCCGGTTCACCAAAGGCAGCTCGGACTCGCTGCCCGACACCCACAACCCGCTGTTCGCCGACGCGGAAGCCCGGTCCGCCGCGCTGGCCCAGGGCGGCGCCGACGCGTGGACCGACCCGCGTGAGAGCGGCGCGACCCCCGACGTCTACATCGCGATGGGCCAGACCGCCGAGAACCTCGCCCGCGCGAAGGGCATCACCCGCGAGGACATGGACCGCTTCGGCGTCCGCTCCCAGAACCTCGCCGAGAAGGCCATCGCGAACGGGTTCTTCGCCCGCGAGATCACCCCGGTCACCCTGCCCGACGGCACCGTCGTCTCCACCGACGACGGACCGCGCGCGGGCGTGACCTACGAAGCGGTCTCGCAGCTCAAGCCGGTGTTCCGCCCCGACGGCCTGGTCAACGCCGGGAACTGCTGCCCACTCAACGACGGTGCGGCCGCGCTGATCGTCATGTCCGACACGTTGGCCGCCGAGCTGGGCCTCACGCCGCTCGCCCGGGTGATCTCCACCGGCGTCTCGGGGCTCTCGCCGGAGATCATGGGCCTTGGCCCGGTCGAGGCGTCGAAGAAGGCGCTAGAGCTCGCCGGCATGACCATCGACGACATCGACCTCGTCGAGATCAACGAGGCGTTCGCCGCGCAGGTCATCCCGTCGGCCCGCGACCTCGGGATCGACGAGGACAGGCTCAACGTCCACGGCGGCGCGATCGCGCTCGGCCACCCGTTCGGGATGACCGGCGCCCGCCTCACCACCACCCTGCTGAACGGGCTGCGCAGCCTCGACAAGACCATCGGGCTGGAGACGATGTGCGTCGGCGGCGGCCAGGGCATGGCGATGGTGCTCGAGCGCCTGAGCTGACCTCCCCGGAACACGCAACGACCCGGTACCCCTGCGAACGGGGTGCCGGGTCGTCTCGCGTCTGCGGCTGGGGTTTGTGCTAGTTCTGCCGCAGGTAGCTCAGCAGGCGCAGGATCTCCAGGTACAGCCACACCAGCGTGGTCATCAGGCCGAACGCGATGTACCAGGCGAACGACGCCGGGGCGCCGCCGCGGATGGCCTGATCGGCCTGGTCGAAGTCGAGCAGCAGGCTGAACGCCGCCACGCCGATCACGACGAGGCTGAAGATGATGGCGAGCGGGCCGCCGTCACGCAGGCCGGTGTTGATCCCGAACAGGCTCATCACCAGGTTGAACAGCATCAGGACGATGACACCGACCATGGCGCCGAGCAGCCACTTGGTGAAGCGCGGCGTGACCCGGACGGCCCCGGTCTTGTAGACCACCAGCATGCCGACGAACACGCCGGCCGTGCCGATGACGGCCTGCAGCGCGATGCCCGGGTAGATGGAGTTGAAGACCCCGGTGATGGCGCCGAGCGCGATCCCCATCATGGCCGAGTACAGCAGCACCAGCGGCGCCTTGGCCAGGTGCGGCTTGAAGATCAGCACCAGCGAGACGACGAACCCGATGACGAACGCCGGGAGCGCGAGGACGTAGAGGCCGCTGACGGCCGTGAGGATGCCGGTGACCAGCGCCGTGCCGGCCGACAGGCCGGTCTTCATGACGATGTCGTCGACCGTGATCGGCCGCTCGCCCGCCCGCGCGGCGCCGAATCCGACCTGCGAGGCCTGGGCATCGGCGTAGGCGGCCGCGCCGCCCATCGCACCGCCCTGGCGGTCGAAGCCGGCGTATCCGCCCGCCTGCCCCTTGGGCAGGTTGCGGAATGCCGGGTTGCTGCTGCTGCGCACCTGATCCTCCTTGGAATGCCGTCGTACGACCTGTTCAACGTACAAGCCGGGCCCGGCGTTCCCGCTCGGGTAAAGAGAACTTTACCGCGCTGCGATCAGGCGGCGGTCGCGCCACGACCCGGCGGGTCGAGCACGATGCCGGCCTCCTCCAGCTCTGCCTCGGTCAGCAGCCGGGCGAACGCGCGATCGGTGTCGGTCGCCGAGTCGAGCGGGGCGTCCACCCCCACGAAGCCGCAGACCTCGATCAGCGTGCGGTCGTAGGCCTCCTGCAGGGCCAACCGCCTGACCTGCGTCGGATGGTTGCCGATCCGCATGTCGGTGCGCAGCCGGTGCAGCGTGGCGACCGAGGACTCGAGGCACGGCCGGGGCGGCGCGTGCCGACGGGCGTACCAGTCGTCGATCCGCTCGACGGCACGCGGAAGCACCCGCAGGACCAGCCAGAACACGAGGGTCGGAGCGGCCGCGAGCAGAAGGTAGATCAGCAGGCCCAGCAGGACCGGACGGTCACCCGTCATCCCCGAGACGATACGCGGCCCGCACCCGTTCGGGACCCCCGAATTCGGGTCGGTGCCGGGTAGCGCGAGCCAGCGGGCAGACGGGCCCGGCCCTAGGATCCGGGGTCTCGGACGGACGGCACGACACGAAAGGGTCACTCATGTTTGCGTTCTTCTCCCGGCGGCTGCGGATGTGGCTGATACTCGCGGTCGGAGCGCCGATCATCGCGTGGATGTTGGGCAAGGTCGGTGATGTGATCGAGTCCCGCCGCGGGCCGAACACGGCCAGCAAGGTCCTCAAGAAGGGCAGCGGCTACCTCCGCAACCGGACGACGGGCCCGCTGGCCGGCCGCGCCGCTGCCGAGCCCGCGGGCGCCCGCGACGCCGGGGTCCCCGCGCGGTGACCTGCGTCCCCGTCCACGGCGCGGGGGCCGGCTCGGACGGGTTCGTGCCCACGCTGCGGCGGGCGCAGGGGCCCGAGCCGAAGGCGGGCCGGTGACGGTCCACCGCTACTCCGCGACCTGCTCCTGGTCGGGCTCCACCGCGGCGGGCTACCACCACTACGACCGCACGCACACGGCCACGACGGGGTCGCACGAGCTGAGCCTCTCGTCCGATCCGGCGTTCCTCGGCGACCCCACCAGGCTCAACCCCGAGCAGCTCCTCGTCCTCGCGGCGGTGTCCTGCCAGCTGCTGTCGTTCCTGGCCGTGGCCGCACGGGCGCGCATCGACGTCCGGGACTACCGCGACGACGCCGCGGCGACGATGCCCGACGATCCGCGGCCCACGCGCCTGGCCGAGATCGTGCTTCGCCCGCAGATCGTCCTTGCGCCGGGGCCGTCGGAGGAGCGCGTGCGACACCTGGTGGAGGTGGCGCACCGCGAGTGCTACATCGCCAACAGCCTCGCCACACCGGTGCGGGTGGAGCCCGCCATCACGTTCACGGCATGAGCCCGCGCACCACCAGCTCCGCCAGCTCCGTGTAGGCCTCGGCGTCACCCAGCCCGGTCGCCGCGGCGACCTCGCGCTGCTGGATGCGGACCATCGTGGCGGTCAGCAGGTCGGCGACGAACGCGACGTGCACCGGCCTGAACGCCCCACCGGCCACCCCCTCGGCCACCAGCTGCTCCACGCGCCGGGCGGCGGCGTGGGTGTTCTGCTCGTAGACCTCACGGGCCGCGGGCGCGGCGGCGACGTCGTCGAAGAACGCCGGCGACGCGGGCTTGAGCTGCGCCGCGACCCCCTGCAGGTAGGCGACGATCCGCCCGCGCGGGCCGCCCGCGCCGTCCAAGCCCTCCTCGACGCGGTCGGTGGCACCGCGGAAGAAGTGCACGACCACGGCGCGCACCAGCCCGTCGCGGGTGCCGGCCAGCGTGTAGAGCGTGGTCTTCGAGCAGCGCAGGCGGGCGGCGAGGGCGTCGATCGTGAGGTCGCGGAAGCCCTCGGCAAGGAAGAGTGTGACGAGCTGGTCGAACAGTTCCCCCTGACGAGCCGTACGATTCACAGTACGATCGTACTCTCTGTCGTATTGTTGGCGTACTATTGGAGCTCCCGTGACCGTCGACCGCCTGCTCCCGACCCAGGAGGCCGAGGACCTGCTCGACCTCGTCCGCGACATCGCCGACAAGGAGCTCGCCACCCGCGTCGACGAGCACGAGAAGTCCGAGACCTATCCCGAGGGCCTGTTCGCGACGCTCGGCGCGGCCGGGCTGCTGGGCCTGCCCTACCCGGAGGAGCACGGCGGCGGCGGCCAGCCGTACGAGGTGTACCTGCAGGTGCTGGAGGAGTTCGCGATGCGCTGGGCCGCGGTGGCCGTGGCCGTCAGCGTGCACGGGCTGTCGTGCCACCCGCTGGCCGCGTTCGGGACGCCCGCGCAGCAGGAGAAGTGGCTCCCGCGCATGCTGGCCGGGGAGCTGATCGGCGGGTACTCGCTGTCGGAGCCCCAGGCCGGCTCCGACGCCGCCGCGCTGACCTGCAAGGCCGAGAAGGTCGAGGCCGGGTACACGATCACCGGGACGAAGGCCTGGATCACCCACGGCGGCATCGTCGACTTCTACGCCCTGTTCGCCCGCACCGGCGAGGGCTCGCGCGGGGTCTCCTGCTTCCTCGCGCCCGGCTCGGTCGAGGGCCTGTCGTTCGGCAGGCCCGAGGAGAAGATGGGCCTGCACGCCATCCCCACCGTCACCGCCCACTGGGACGGCGCCGTCATCGACGCCGACCGGCTGATCGGCGCCGAGGGCCAGGGCCTGCCCATCGCGTTCAGCGCGCTGGACTCCGGACGCCTGGGCATCGCGGCCGTCGCCACCGGGCTCGCCCAGGCCGCGCTCGACGCCGCCGTCGACTACGCCCGCGAGCGCAGCACGTTCGGCAAGAAGATCATCGACCACCAGGGCCTGGGCTTCCTGCTCGCCGACATGGCCGCGGCCGTCGACTCCGCCCGCGCCACCTACCTCGACGCCGCCCGCCGCCGCGACGCCGGGCGCGACTACTCCCGCCAGGCCAGCGTCGCGAAGCTGATCGCCACGGACGCGGCGATGAAGGTCACCACCGACGCGGTGCAGGTGTTCGGCGGCTACGGCTACACGAGAGACTTCCCGGTGGAGCGCTACATGCGCGAAGCGAAGATCATGCAGATCTTCGAGGGAACCAACCAGATCCAGCGCCTGGTGATCAGCCGGCAGCTGGCGAAGTAGCGACGCCGACCGGGACCTCAGCGCTGATCGATCGTGCGCGAGCGACGGTGCCGTCGCGCTCACCGACAGGAGAACACGTGGACATCACCGGCACCGCCGCCCTCGTCACCGGCGCCGCCTCCGGCCTCGGCGCGGCCACGGCCGCCGCGCTGGCGAAGCGCGGTGCCACCGTCTACGGGCTGGACCTGCCCGCGTCCGTCGTGGCGGCGGCGCCGGTCGACGGGGTCACGCTGATCGCCGCCGACGTCACCGAGGACGCGCCGGTCCGCGCGGCGCTGGCCCGCATCGACGACGACGGCGCCGAGCTGCGCCTCGCCGTGAGCTGCGCCGGGATCGCCCCGTCCGCCCGCATCCTGAGCCGCCGGGGCCCGCACGACCTGGAGCTCTTCCACACCGTGCTCAAGGTCAACCTGCTCGGCACGTTCAACGTCATGCGGCTCGCGGCCGAGGCCATCGCCCGCCACGAGCCGGACCCGAACGGGCAGCGTGGGGTGATCGTCAACACCGCGTCGATCGCGGCGTTCGAGGCGCAGATCGGGCAGGTGGCCTACGCGGCGTCCAAGGCGGGCGTCGCGGGCATGACCGTCACCGCGGCGCGGGACCTCGCCCAGTACGGCATCCGGGTGGTCACGATCGCGCCGGGCATCGTCGACACCCCGATGATGGCCGGCTTCTCCGACGAGGTGCGCGCGGGGCTGAGCGCGGGCGTCCCGTTCCCGCAGCGGCTGGCGCGGCCCGAGGAGTACGCCAGGCTCGTCACGATGATCGTGGAGCACGACTACCTCAACGGCGAGACGATACGGATGGACGGAGCGCTCCGCATGGCCCCGCGGTAGGGCCCGGCGGCATCCCCGAGATCACCCGCTGGGTGCATCCGCGGCCGGATCCGGCCGCCCGTGCATCGAAGCGACGATCACCGGCCGCGGCCGTCCCCAGCACAGATGAGTTCCGGGCCCTGTCCCGGTCTCCTCTGCACGGGGCGCGACGAGCAGCCCGGGGGCGGGAGGTCGGACGTGGACGAGGCGGTGCCCGTCCCGGCGCTGCCCGGTGCCCGCTTCCGCCGCCGGGACGTGACCATCCCGGCCGGTGCCCGGCTGGCGTTCGTGGACGCCGAATGGCGCGGAGCGCTGGTCCTCGTCGAGCAGGGCGAGATCGACCTCTGCTGCTCCCGCGGGGGCAGCCGCCGGTTCCCGACGGGCGCCGTCCTGTTCTTCGACGGGCTGGACCTGGTCGCGCTGCGCAACCCCGGGCCCGTCGACACGGTGATCGTCGCGCTGTCGCGGCGGGCCTGATCCACCCGTCCCGAAGTGGCCCTGTGCGCGAGCGGGCCACCGTCCTACGGTCGGGCCATGCGGATCAGGGTCATCGACGCGTTCACCGACCGGCCCTTCGCGGGCAACCCCGCCGCCGTCTGCCTGCTCGACGGGCCGGGCTGGCCGTCCGCAGGCTGGATGCAGCAGGTGGCCGCCGAGATGAACCTGGCCGAGACCGCCTTCGCGCACCCCGAGCCCGACGGCGGCTGGGTGCTGCGCTGGTTCACCCCGACCGTCGAGGTCGACCTCTGCGGCCACGCCACGCTCGCCACCACCCACGCCCTGTACGAGGACGGGGGGCTCGACGGCCCGGTGCGCTTCGCCACCCGCTCCGGGGAGCTGCGCGCCGAGGTCGACGGCAGCGGCCGCATCACCCTGGACTTCCCGATCGCCGTCCTCACCGCCGTCCCGACGCCCGAGGGGCTCGCCGGGGCGCTGGGCGTGCCGGTCGTCGGCGCCCACGGGACGGGGTCGCTGGGTGACCTGCTGGTCGAGGTCGCCGACGAGCGCGCGGTGCGGTCCGTGGAACCGGACCTCCCGGCCGTCGCGCGGCTGCCCCACCGCGGCGTGATCGTCACCGCCGCGGGCGAGGGCGACCACGACTACGTCTCGCGCTTCTTCACCCCCGGCACCGGCGTGGCGGAGGATCCGGTCACGGGCAGCGCCCACACCGCGCTCGCCCCGTTCTGGTCGGCGCGGCTCGGGCGGCCGCAGCTGGTGGGGCTGCAGGCGTCGCGGCGCGGCGGGTACGTGCACACGACCGTGGCGGGCGACCGGGTGCTGCTCGCCGGCGGCGCCGTCACCGTCCTGGACGGGGACCTGCGGGCGACGCCGTGACGCTACGGTCGTCCCATGCTCGATCACCTGTCGATCCAGGTCACTGACGTCCGGGCCGCCGCGGCCTTCTACCTCCGCGTGTTCGCTCCGCTGGGCGTCCGGGAGGCGATGCGCTACGAGCGCGACGGGGGCCTGGTGGTCGGGCTGTCGGGCGCCGACGGCTTCCCGCAGTTCTGGCTCGGCCCGGCGAGCCTCCCCGCCGCCCGGGAGGCGCACATCGCGTTCAGCGCGCCGTCACGGGCGGCGGTCGACGAGGTGCACGCCGCCGCGACCGGTGCCGGCGCCGAGATCCTGCACGCGCCGCGGCTCTGGCCGGAGTACCACCCGGGCTACTACGGCGTGTTCCTCCGCGACCTCGACGGCAACAACGTCGAAGCCGTCCACCACGACTTCTCGTCACACTGACCCTGCGGATCCTGAAATGTGACGCCTGGTGATGCCCGGCGACGTGGTCGGCGCGAGCACGGCGCCGTGTCACCCGAAAGGATCACCTCGCTCGGATCGTCGGCCCCCTCTGGAAGGGTCTGATGAACTGGCGGTGCGGAGGAGGTGGCCGGTGACGGCTGGCGACGTCGCCCGGCGGGCGACCGTCGGGTTCGTCCTGGTGCGACACGGCACCGCGAGCTGGCTCAACGACGCTGCACGGCTGCTCGTCGAACCGCACGGCAGCACCGCACGGGCCGGCGTCCCCGATGGAGGCGCTCGCCACGGTGACCGCGGGATCGCGGCGCACCCCGCTGCGGTGGCCGTCGCCGACCCGACATCACCGACGAGCACCGTGCCCGTACCGAGCTGGCCTATCTGGCCGAGCACGACCCGCTCACCGGCATCGCCAACCGCCGCCGGATCACCACGCGGCTCGCCGAGGTGGCGCAGGATCCACGCGGCGCCGCGCTGCTGTTGATCGACATCGACAACGTCAAGAACATCAACGACCTGCGAGGGCACGCCGCGGGCGATCGGGTGATCCGGCGGATCGCCCGCACGGTGGCCGCACGGGTACCGCCCGGGGCGCTGGTCGGCCGGTTGGGTGGCGACGAGTTCGCCGTCGTCGTCCCGTCCGCGGGCGCCGGTGAGGCCGTCGGGCTCGCCGAGCGGCTCTGCGACGCCGTGGCCGAGACGACGATCGTCGACGAGGCCGGCAGCACGCGCGTCCCGCGCCGAGCCCGCTACCGGGTGACGGCAGCGGTCGCATGGCCGCCGCCCGTCAGCTCGAACAGCCTGCCCCGTAGCGCCATGCCGGGCGCGAATTGCCCGCGGACGGTTGTCAAGAAAGTCCCGTTACTGACGACACTCACAGAATAAACGCAAAGCGACGTGAACGCGTGGATGTCGGCGCTCGTGTAGGAAGCGTCCGACCAACACACCCCACGAATCCGAGGTTGTCCTGTCTCTGCCCCGTCGCACCGCTGGTTGTGCCGTCCTCATCGCCGTTTCCACCGGCCTGTTGGGAATCTGCGCGACCCCCGCCCTGGCGCATTCCGGTGCTCCCCACCCCGTTTCCTCCCGGTCCTCCGATGCGCATTCTTCGCCCGCGCATCCCCTGACCGGGAACGCCCTGACCGGACCGGCATCGACCGCCCGGCCCGCGACCTTCCGGCCGGTTCTGACCGGTGACCAGGAGGTGGCCGTCGTCGGCTCGGCGCGCGGCTCCGTGTCGGTGACCGTGAAGGTCGACCCGGTGATCAGCCACCCCGACGGCGCCGTCCGGGGCCAGCTCGGATGACCCCCGACGCGGCCCGGCCACGACGCCACGTGGCCGGGCCGCGTCGGCGCCCGGACCGGAACCGTCCTCGTCCTGGCCGACAGCGCCTACCGTCTGCTGCCGGCCCGACGACCCGGCCTCATGTCAGGTGCCGGGCGAAGAACCGATTCCC
>JBBQEF010000005.1:0-40292 GCA_038320445.1 Mycobacteriales bacterium | reverse complement strand
GGCCTGGTCGATGTCGGAGGACGCGCCGGTGGTCGGCTCGTGGAAGACGAGCTCCTCGGCCGATCGCCCGCCCATGGCGAACACCAGGCGAGCGATCAACTCCGAGCGGGTCAGCAGGCCCTTGTCGTCCTCGGGGACGACGAGCGCGTGGCCACCGGTGCGGCCGCGCGGCAGGATCGTGAGCTTGTAGACAGGCTCCAGATCGGGCATGGCCCACGCGGCGAGCGCGTGCCCGCCCTCGTGGTAGGCCGTGATCTTCTTCTCCATCTCGGAGATGATCTTGCCCTTGCGGCGCGGCCCTCCGACGACGCGGTCGACCGACTCCTCGAGCGCGGCTTCGGTGATCAGCGTGCCGTTCTCGCGCGCGGTGAGCAGCGCGGCCTCGTTGATGACGTTGGCCAGGTCGGCACCGGTCATGCCGACGGTGCGCTTGGCCAGCCCTTCGAACGACACGTTCGGCGCGAACGGCTTGCCCTTGGAGTGCACCGCCAGCACGGCACGGCGGCCGGCCAGATCGGGCGCGCCGACGGGGATCTGCCGATCGAAGCGGCCGGGGCGGAGCAGGGCGGGGTCGAGGATGTCCGGGCGGTTCGTCGCCGCGATGAGGATGATGCCGCCGCGGGCGTCGAAGCCGTCCATCTCGACGAGGAGCTGGTTGAGCGTCTGCTCCCGCTCGTCGTGGCCGCCGCCCAGGCCGGCGCCGCGCTGGCGGCCGACCGCGTCGATCTCGTCGACGAAGATGATGCAGGGGGAGTTCTGCTTCGCCTGCTCGAACAGATCGCGCACTCGGGACGCACCGACACCGACGAACATCTCGACGAAGTCCGAGCCGGAGATCGTGTAGAACGGCACGCCCGCCTCACCCGCGACGGCACGGGCGAGCAGCGTCTTGCCCGTGCCGGGCGGGCCGTAGAGCAGCACGCCCTTGGGGATCTTCGCGCCCAGGGCCTGGTAGCGGCCGGGGTTCTGCAGGAAGTCCTTGATCTCGTACAGCTCCTCGACGGCCTCGTCGGCCCCCGCGACGTCGCCGAACGAGGTCTTCGGCATGTCCTTGTTGAGCTGCTTGGCCTTCGACTTGCCGAAGGACATCACCCGGTTGCCGCCGCCCTGGGCGTTGTTCATCATCCAGAACAGGATGAGCAGGACGATCCCGAGCGGGATGATGAAGATCAACATCTGGGTCAGGAACGAGTCCTGGTGCACCGCGGTGTTGAACGACGGCTTGTTGGGCGCAGCCTCGAGCTTCTCGACGATCGTGGCGCCGCTCTGCGCCGGGTACTGCGTGAGGACCTGCGTGGAGCCGTCGACCGCGTTGGTCAGGGTGAGGCGCAGGCGCTGCTCACGGTCCTCGACCAGAGCGTCCTTGACGTTGCCGCTGTCGATCTGGGTGAGCGCGACGGACGTGGGCACCTGGGTGTAGCCGCGCGTGTCGTCGAACAGGACGCTGAAGGTGAAGTAGACCAGGATCGCAGCGAGGATCCAGATCAGCGGGTTTCGGAGCAGGCGCTTGCGGTCCATGCAGCTTCGGCCGAGTGCGGCCTTCACCCTCCCAGACGAGTTTCGGCAGGCAGTGGCGCAGTGCGCATACCGGCCCGAGTCCGCAAGGATAGCGGGCCTGTGCGCGCTCTGCGCCGCGGCGCCGACCGGGCGCCCCGGAGCGGGGCAAGTGACGCGTCAACGATCGGCGGGGGACCGGTGTTCCCCGCCGCCGGTGCGGCCGGGATGATGGCCGTATCCCCCGCCGGCGGAGCTCCGGTGGCGGGGTGCGCGCTGGGGGGAGCACGGTCGATGGGCAGGTTGCGTGCGGTGATCGCGACCGCGGCAGCCGTCGGGGTGATGGGGCCCGCCACGCTGCTCGCGCCTGCGGCCACCGCGGCACCGTCGCCTGCGGGCGTCGTGCCTGCCGGAGGTTCCTGGGCGCCCGCCGCCACCGCCGCGATCCGGCCCGGAGTGCTCACCGAGACCGCAGGCGGCGGCGTCTGCACGGCCGACTTCGTCTTCACGGGTGGCAGCGTCGATCGCTCGAGCCCGCAAGCGGGTCGGCCCCGCACCTTCATCGGCCAGGCCGCCCACTGCGGCGGCACCGGCGCGGACACCGAGACCGACGGCTGCCGCGCCGGCACCGTCCCGCTCGGCGCCGCGGTCACGATCACGGGCATCGACGGCAGGGATCACCGGGGCACGCTCGCGTACAGCTCGTGGGTGACGATGCAGGCCGATGGCGAGTCCGATCCCGACACCTGTGCCTACAACGACCTCGCGCTGGTGGAGATCGACCCGGCCGGGGTCAACCCCAGCATCCCGTTCTTCGGGGGCCCGACCGGCATCGACACCGACGGTCTCACCCCGGGCGAACAGGTCGTCACCTACGGCAACGCCCGCCTCGGGACGCTCCGCCCGAAGGTCGGGATCAGCGGCAGCGACGTCGGCGGCGGCCACAGCCACCTGGTCTTCACGCTGGTCCCCGGCGTCCCCGGCGACTCCGGAAGCGCCTTCCTCGACGCCACCGGGGCCGCGGTCGGGCAGCTCTCCACGCTCAACCTGGACCCGCTACCGGTGAGCAACGGGGTGGGCGACATCGCGAAGGAGCTCGCCTACGCGAACGCGAACGGTGGACTGGGCGACGTGGAACTGGCGCTGGGCACGGAGCCGTTCGACCCGGCGCCGCCGGGGTTGTCGGTGGCCCAGCTGGCGACGCCGGCCGGCCCGCCGCTCGGTCAGGCGTAGACCTTCGGGTCCAGGGTCCCGATGAACGGCAGGTCGCGGTAGCGCTCGGCGTAGTCGAGGCCGTAGCCGACCACGAACTCGTTGGGGATGTCGAAGCCCACGTACTTCACCGGCACCTCGACCTTCACCGCGTCCGGTTTGCGCAGCAGCGCGCACACCTCCAGTGACGCCGGCTGACGCGACTCCAGGTTCTTGAGCAGCCACGACAGCGTCAGGCCCGAGTCGATGATGTCCTCGACGATGAGCACGTGGCGGTCCGCGATGTCGCGGTCGAGGTCCTTGAGGATCCGCACCACCCCGGACGACGACGTGGACGAGCCGTACGAGCTGACGGCCATGAACTCCAGCTGCACGGGCACCGGCAGCGCCCGCGCGAGATCGGTCATGAACATGACAGCGCCCTTGAGGACGCCCACCAGGAGCAGGTCCGAGCGCGAGGCGAGGTAGTCCCGGCCGATCTGCTCGGCCAGCTCGGCGATCTTGTCGCGGATCGCCTGCTCGGTGACCAGCGTCGATGCGATGTCACCGTCGTACACGGCAGCGTGCCTCCTGGCTTGTCGGCTACGGCCGCGGCCACCGGACCGGGCGCAGGGAAAGCCTGCCATGCGTGCGGACCAGCTCCAACCCACCGGGCAGGGCGACTCCCCCACGATCAGGGCCATGAGCTGCGAGAACGTCCGCGGCCCCGAGGTGGGTCGCCGTGAGCCCTGTCACGTCCGCTCCGGCCAGCCAGGCGCGGATCACCCGTCTGCGCAACGCCGGGTGTAGCCCTTTCAGCGGATCGAGACGCAGCTCGGCCCCGTCGCGGGCCCCCGCCAGCAACCCGGCGGCCACGGCGTCGAGCGCGTCGACGTCCTCGCGCAGCTGCTCGGCCGTACGCGCCAGCGCCGCCGCCACACCCCCCGCCAGCACGTCCTCCAGCAGGGGCAGCACCTCCTGGCGCAGGCGCACCCGGGTGAACCGTGGGTCGATGTTGTGCGGGTCGTCCCACACCGGCAGGCCCAGCGCCGCACACGCGTCGCGGGTGGTCGCCCGCCGGACGCCGAGCAGCGGGCGCAGCCACGGCGCGTCCCAGGTGCGCATGCCGGCCAGCGACCGGGCGCCCGAGCCCCGGCCCAGCCCGAGCAGCACGGTCTCGGCCTGGTCGTCGAGGGTGTGGCCGAGCAGGACCACCGAACCGGGGCGCGCCTGCCGGAGCGCGCCGTACCGGGCGCGGCGCGCGGCGGCCTCCAGCCCGCCCGTGCCCTCGACCTGCACGGGATGGACGTCGGCGTGCAGCCCCATCCGCTCCAGCACCGCGACCGTGGTGCGGGCCCGTTCCGCGGAGCCGTCCTGCAGGCCGTGGTCGACGACGGCGGCGCGGACCGCGTCCGGCCCGCGAAGGGCGAGGGCCGCGGCGGCCAGCGCCAGCGAGTCGGCACCTCCGGAGCAGGCGACGAGAAGCGGCGCGTCGGGTGTCCCGTCGAGCGCGGCCCGGACGGCGCGGCGGACCTCGGCGACGGCGCTCACGGGACGAGGGCCGCGACGCGCAGGATCAGCAGCCCGGTGCGCGACCGGCCGTGTGGGGTCCGATCCTGCCCGGAAGATCGGTGCGAGCCGCACATGGTGGCCCTGGGGAGGGAGCGGAGGTGCCGCTCGAGGCGATCTCGCCGCGTTCTGCGGGACATGACCCCACCGTTGCACGGGAAGTGCTCGGGGCAGCGGTTGAGGGGCGGGGGTCAGGGGTGGACGCGGCGCAGCCAGGCGCCGGGGTCGGCGAGCTCGGCTCTCGTGGGCAGCTGCTCCGGGCCCTGCCAGACCGCGTTGAAGCCGTCCATCCCCGCCGCCAGGACGACGTGCTTCGTGAACGCGGATCCGACCGCGTACTGCCGCACCTTCGCCTCCACGCCGAGCAGGGCGCGCAGCAGGCGGTCGACGAGGCCGCCGCCGCGGCGTCGGACGGTGAAGCGGTCGCGGATGGTCGACACGCTGGGCACGACGTCGGGGCCGACCGCGTCCATCACGTGGTCGGCGTGGCCCTCCAACAGGGTGGTGAGCGCCAGTAACCGGTCGAGGATCGCGCGCTGCCCGGGTCCCTGCAACAGCTCGACCACCGCGAGCGAATCGCCCTTCGTCTCCTTCAGGGTGCGGATCAGCTCCGGCAGCTTCTCCAGCGTCAGCGAGACCTTATCGGCCTCCGTCACCGACAGCAGCTTTCCGACCTCCTCGGCGAAGTAGCCCCGGATCCACGGGACCGCGGTGAACTGCAGGCGGTGCGTGGCCTCGTGCAGGCACACCCAGAGGCCGAAGTCGACCGACGACACCCCGAGCGCCTGCTGCGCGGCGTGGATGTTGGGGGCGACCAGCAGCAGCCGACCGTCGCCGTCCGGGCCGCCGAACGGGTCGTACTGGCCCAGGACCCGCCCGCCCAGGTACGCGACGACCCCCCCGATCTGCACGCCCGCGGTCCGCGCGGCGATCGCGCGCGCGGCCCTGCCCACCTCGGGAAGCCGGGCGTCGGCGGTCATCGCCGCCATCCCGGCCAGAGCCGCGGCGGACCAGGCGGGCCGGTCGACGACGTCCGCGGGCAGCAGGGGCAGCCCGTGACCCAACCCGGTGACCTCGCGGACGTGGCCCTCGGCCACGGCGGCGTCGGATCGCAGCCTGCCCACCAGCTCGACGGCGTCCTCCCGGCTCACCTCCGGCCCGGATCCGACGAGCCGGGCCGCGGTGCGGCGAGCCAGCTCCCAGTCGATCGGGAGCCCGCGGGTCGTCTCGAGTGATTGCGCCACGCCCTCCACGCTACGCAAAGGTGAGCGGATGAGGGCGCCCCAGGAGCGCCCTGAACAACTCGGCCCTCCTGCGCGACGCCCCTCGCCGCGTCGGACCCTCCTAGCGGCAGCCGCAGCCGCTGAGCGTGGCCGCGATGTCGTCGAGCCGCGGGCGGATGGTGGCCGGGGAGGGCCCGTTGGACATCAGCGCGAACACCAGCAGCCGACCGTCGGAGTCGGTGACGACGCCGGCCAGGCTGCTGACGCCGGTCAGCGTGCCGGTCTTGGCCCGCACCACCCCCCGCCCGGCGGCCGAACCGGCCTCGGGGGCGAACCGGTCGTCGAGCGTGCCGTCGCCGCCCGCGACGGGCAGCCCGGAGACGATCGGGCGCAGGAACTCGGTGTCCTGCGGGCCCTGTGCGGGCGCGGCGGCCGCGGCGAGGATGGCGCCGAGCAGCGTGGCCGGGACCCGGTCGTCGGTGGACAGGCCGCTGCCGTCGGACATCGCCGCGCCTGACGGGTCGATGCCGGCCTGCGAGAGCGCCGCCGTCGTCTGCGTGACCGATCCCGCGAAGCTCGGGTCGCCTCCCCGGGAGACGGCCGTCTCCCGGGCGAGCACCTCGGCCGACACGTTGTCCGAGGTCTGGATGAGGTGCTCGACGAGGTCGCTGATCGGCGCGGAGGACACGGCGGCGAGCACGGTGGCGCTCGGATCGCTCGTGATCCCGGTGACGGCGCCCGGATCGGCCCCCAGCATCTGCGCGAACGCCTTGCCCGCGGCCAGCGCGGGCTTCTGGACGCGCGCTCCGTCCTGCTCCGCCGGGTCGATGCGCCCCCCGTCGAGCATCAGCGACTGGATCGGGGCGATGTTGCCGGCCGCGACATCGGCCGGATCCCAGCCCGGTGCCATCGTCGGGCCGGTGTACCGGCTGGTGTCGATCAGCACCTTCTGCACGCCGCCCGGCATGGCCGCCTTCACCTTCGCGGCGAGCGCGGTGAGGCGGGCCGGGTCCGGGTAGACGCCCGTCTTCCCGTCCGGCAGGGCGGTGAGCGTGGGGTCGCCGCCGCCGACGAGCACCACCGTGCCGGCCTCGGGGCCGGCCACCGCGCGGGTGACGAGCGAGCCGGTGGGGTTGAGCGTGAGCAGCGCCGCGGCGGTGGTGAGCAGCTTCCCGGTGGAGCCGGGAGCCAGGGCCTGGTCGGCCGCTTCCTGCCAGAGGACGGTTCCGGTGCCGGGATCGACGACCGTGCCGGTGAAGCGGCCGGGCATCGCGGCGGACAGGGGGCCGAGCACGCCCGCCAGGCCGGCGGCCGTGGGGGCCGGGGCGGTGGCCGCGAGCGGGCCGAGCGCCGGTTTCGGGGCCGGGGGGAGCTCGACGGCCACCGCGGCGGGGCGGATCTTCGCGAGCAGGATGGGTGCGGTGACCGCGATGGCGCCGCCGAGGGCTCCGGCGAGCATGAGCACCACGGCGATGACGATCCCGCGTCGCAACCCGCCACCGGGTACCCGCAGCGTGTCACCGATGCGCCGCCCGAACCCCAACCCCGTCACCTCCGCCTCGGGTGTACGAGACTATCGGCAGGCGCTGCGCCACCGACCAGCAGACACCGAGCGGCAGGAGAACGCGACCGTGGACTTCGACGTCACCATCGAGATTCCCAAGGGCGGCCGCAACAAGTACGAGGTGGACCACGAGTCCGGCCGCATCCGGCTCGACCGGACGCTGTTCACCGCCACCCAGTACCCGGCGGACTACGGCTTCATCGAGGACAGCCTCGGCGAGGACGGCGACCCGCTCGATGCGCTCGTGCTGGTGCAGGAGCCGACGTTCCCCGGGTGCCTCATCCGCGCCCGCGCCATCGGGATGTTCCGCATGAAGGACGAGAAGGGCGGCGACGACAAGGTCCTCTGCGTCCCGAGCGACGACCCCCGCCAGGAGCACCTGCGCGACATCCACCACATGGCCGAGTTCGACCGGGCGGAGATCCAGCACTTCTTCGAGATCTACAAGACCCTCGAGCCGGGGAAGAGCGTCGAGGGCGCCACCTGGGTGGGCCGCGCCGACGCGGAGCGGGAGATCAAGGCGAGCTGGGAGCGGGCGAAGCACGCCGGGCACTGAGCCCCCGCACGCACATTCGCGCACCGGAACGTGCCGACCCGCGGGGGTCAGGCGGGGCCGGCGCCCGAGCGCACCTTGTACTGCTCGAAGTCGCCCGCGAAGCGGCTCAGCAGCTCGCCGAGGACCTCGCGGTCGGCCGGTGACCAGTGCGTGAGCATGTCGGCGATGGACTCGTTGCGGAGCCTGCGGTTCTCCTCGAACACCCGCCGCCCCTCCGCGGTGGCGCCGAGCAGGGTGGCGCGCCCGTCCACCGGGTCGGCCGTCCGCTCGACGTAGCCGAGCTTCACCAGGTGCCCGATCTGGCGGCTGATCGTGGACGGGTCCGAGTGCACGGCCTCGGCCAGTGCGACGGCGCGGCGCGGCCCGTCCTTCACGAGGTGCACCAGCAGGTGGTACGTGGCCCGCTCCACCCCGTCGGCGTGTTCGGCCTGGTAAACGGCTTGGCGCCGCTCGATCAACCGGACGAGCCTGATGAGCTGGGTGCCCACCGCGTCGGCGGCGTCGAGCTCGTCCTGCGACGACACGCGGGGCTCCCTCCGCCGGGTTTGCATGTGGCACGCAACGAGTTGCTGCGCGCAAGCATGTCCCGTCCGGAGGCGGGCGGCAACCGCCCTGTGACCTACGCCCCGCCCAGCGCTGCGGAGCCCGCGGCGGTCGGCGTCGCCGGCCCGAGCGGCCGTCCGGGTGTTTCGAACCTCACGCGACCCTCTCGAAGACGGCGGCGAGGCCCTGGCCGCCGCCGATGCACATCGTCTCCAGCCCGTACCGCGCCTCGCGCCGGACCATCTCGCGGGTCAGCGTGGCCAGGATCCGGCCACCGGTGGCGCCGACGGGGTGGCCCATCGAGATGCCGGAGCCGTTGACGTTGACGCGCTCGAAGTCCTCGGCGGTGAGCTTCCACTCCCGCGTGCAGGCCAGCACCTGCGCGGCGAACGCCTCGTTCAGCTCGATGAGGTCGATGTCGCCGAGGGTGAGCGCGGCGGCGTCGAGCGCCTTCGCGGCGGCCGGGACGGGACCGATCCCCATCGTCTTCGGCGCCACGCCGCCCACCCCCCACGACACGAGCCGCACCAGCGGCCGCAGGCCCAGCGCCTCGGCCCGCGCCGGGTGGGTGACCACGCAGATCGACGCGCCGTCGTTCTGGCCGCTGGCGTTGCCTGCCGTGACCGTCGCGTCGGGGTCGTCCCGCCCCAGGATCGGCCGCAGCGCGGCGAGCTTCTCGACCGTCGAGTCGGCCCGGATGTGCTCGTCCGCGTCCACCACGGTGTCGCCCTTGCGGCCCTTCACCGTGACGGGCACGATCTCGTCGGCGAACCGGCCCGCGTCGCGTGCCGCTGCGGCGCGGTGGTGGCTGCGGACCGCGTACTCGTCCTGCTCCTCGCGCGGCACGGCGTAGTCGCGACGCAGGTTCTCGGCGGTCTCGATCATGCCGCCGGGCACGGGGAAGTTCACCCCGCCCGCGGTGACGCGGCCGCGGGCCAGCGAGTCGTGCAGCATCACGCCGGGGCCTGCCTTCGCACCCCAGCGCATGGACGTCGAGTAGAACGACGCGTTCGACATCGACTCGGCGCCGCCCGCGAGCACCACCTCGGACGCACCGGCCTGCACCTGCATCGCCGCGTACAGCACGGCCTGCAGGCCCGAGCCGCAGCGGCGGTCGATCTGCAGGCCCGTGACCGTGACCGGCAGGCCGGCGTCGAGCGCGGCGACCCTGCCGATCGCGGGCGCGTCCATCGTCGGGTAGCAGTGGCCGAGGATGACGTCGTCGACGGCGTCGGGGGCGATGCCGGTGCGGGCGAGCAGCCCGCGGATCACGGTCGCCGCGAGCTCGTGCGCGGGGACGTCGCGCAGCGCGCCGCCGAAGCCTCCCACCGGCGTCCGCAGGGGCTCGCAGATGACCGCGTCACGCATGGGAGATGCTCCTCAGTGTCTCTGCCCGGGCACGCCGCGCCCGGATCGGCCCACCTCAGACGTATTGACGGGTGAGCCACTCGGCGACGAGCGCCGGACGCTCCGAGCCCTCGACCTCGACGGTGATCTTCGTGGTGAGCTGGACCCCGCCCGTCACGTCCGCGACGTCGAGGAGCTCGACGTTGCCACGGACCTTGCTGCCCACGGGCAGCGGCGAGGTGAACCTCACCTTGTTGAGGCCGTAGTTGATGCCCATCTTCACGCCGTCGACGCGGTAGACGTCCTTCACGAACGAGGGCAGCAGCGACAGCGTCAGGAAACCGTGGGCGATGGTCGTGCCGAACGGGCCCTCCTTCGCCTTCTCCGGGTCGACGTGGATCCACTGATGATCGTCGGTGGCGTCCGCGAACGTGTCGATCTGGCCCTGCTCGACGGTGTACCAGGCGCTGGCCCCGAGCTGGGTGCCCGCCGCGGTCCGCAGCTCGTCCACTCCGTTGAAGACGCGCATCTCGTCACTCCCTCGATCTCGACAGCCCAGGCTCGATCCCGACAGCCCGGGCTCACCATGCCACACCGGCGGCGCGTTCCACGCTGCTCCACTCGGACGCTGGCCGTATCGTCCGGACGGCACGCGACGGGGACGGGAGCGATGACGAAGGCAGCTCGGAGGACGCCAGGCCACGGCCCGGCGGAGCCCGCGAGCCTGGCCGGTCCGTCCCGGCACGAGGCCGTCCTGCACTCCTCGCCCGCCGATCTCGCCCGGCTGCTCGCGCCGCGCATCCGGGAGACCCTCGACGCCGGGCACACCGTCGTCGCCGTGCTCGCCACGGAGCCTGCGATCGCCCTGCGCACCGAGCTGGGCGACGCCGCCACCGGTGTCGGTTTCGCCGATCCGGCCCGGTTGCACGCGGTGCCGCCGTTCACCGCCGCCGGCCGGCTGGCGCGCACCGGCCGCGACGGCCGTGCGCTCGTGATCGGCCAGCACGTCCCCGGCCTGCCCGGATGCGACTCCGTGCACTGGGCGCGGTTCGACATCGCGCTCACCGTCGCGATCGCCGACCTGCCGATCACCGTGCTGTGCCCGTACGCGGCCGACGACCCGGAGCTGCAGCGGGCCTGCATCACCCACCCCCTGATCACGGACGCGGCGGGGTCGACGCCGAGCGAGCCCTACCGGCCGCCCCGCGAGGCGCTCCTCGACTACCCACCCCCGCCCCCACCCGACCTGGGTCCGCCCACCGCCGAGCTGCCCTTCACCGCCGGTGATCTGGTGACACTGCGCTACCTCGTCGGCGGGGTCGCCGCGGCGCTGGCGCCGGAACGGGTCGCCGACCTGGTGCTCGCGGTCAACGAGCTGGCGGCCAACAGCATCGAGCACGGACCGGGGTCCGGCCGGCTGCGGCTCTGGGCGGGCGACCCGCTGGTCGCCGAGGTGAGCGACCACGGCGGCCCGCTCGACGTGCCCTTCCCCGGCCTCACCCTGCCCCCGCCCTCGGGGGCGCGGGGGCGCGGGCTGTGGCTGGCGTCGGAGGTGTGCGACGTGCTGCAGGTGTGGAGCGACGACCTGGGCACGGTGGTCAGGGTGCAGCTGGGGCCGGCGGCGTCGGGATCGCAGCAGGGTGGCTCCGCCTCACCGGGATGGCGGTGACGCCACCCCGCTGCGACGCAGGGCTCAGCGACGCAGGGCTCACGCGCCGGTCAGCTCCAGCACCAGCTTGCCGGTGTTCTCGCCTCGGAAGAGCTTGAGCAGGGTCTCCGGGAAGTCGGCCACGCCGCCCTGCACCACGTCCTCGCGGCTCTGCAGCTTTCCCTCGCGCAGCCAGGCGGACATCTCCTGCGCCGCCTCGGGGAAGCGGTCGACGTAGTCGAAGACCAGGAAGCCCTCCATCCGCGCGCGGTTGACCAGCAGGCTCATGTAGTTGGCCGGCCCCGGCTGCGGCTCGGTGGCGTTGTAGGTGCTGATCGCCCCGCAGATCGCCACGCGGGCGCCGCGGCGCAGCCGGGTGAGCGCGGCGTCGAGGATCGCGCCGCCGACGTTGTCGAAGTAGACGTCGATCCCGGTCGGTGCGGCGGCCCACAGCGCCCGCTTCACGTTCTCGGTGCGGTAGTCGATGGCGGCGTCGAACCCCAGCTCGTCGACGATCCACGCGCACTTCTCCGGCCCGCCCGCGATCCCGATCACCGTGCAGCCCTTGATCTTCGCGAGCTGCCCGACGACGCTGCCGACCGCGCCCGCGGCCCCGGAGACCACCACGGTCTCGCCGTCCTTCAGCGCGCCGACGTCGAACAGGCCGAAGTACGCGGTCATGCCCGTCATGCCCAGCAGGGCCAGATAGGTGGGCAGCGGGACGACGGACGGGTCCACCTTCTGCACCGCCGCGCCGTCGGAGACGGCGTACTCCTGCACGCCGAACGTCCCGGTGACGTGGTCGCCGACCGCGAACCCGGGGTGCGCCGACGCGACGACCTGCCCGGCCGCGAGTGCCCGCATCACCTCGCCGATCCCCACCGGCGGCACGTAGCTGCGGGCCTCGTTCATCCAGCCGCGCATCGCGGGGTCGAGCGAGATGTGGCTGATCCGGACGACGAACGTGCCGTCCGCAGGGTCCGCAACGGGTTCGCTGGTGTGCTCCCAGACCTCGGGGGTGGGAAGGCCACTCGGGCGGGCGGCGAGTCGGACCTGGTGGTTGGTGGTGGTCACGCCGACATGCCTACCACTCGACCTGCGCCGGGGTTGCGCGCAGGATGGCCGGATGGACGCGGTCGCGCGGTTCACCGAGCTGGTCGGGGCACCCGACCCGGCGCTGGACCGCGCCGCGCTGGCGCTGGCCGCGGGCCCGGTGGCGCAGGAGGCCGCAGCCCGCCGGGACACCGACTGGGGGCTCGCCGAGCTCGACCGGCTCGCGCTGGGCGTGGGTTCGCTCGAGGCGCTCGTGGCGCGGCTGTTCGTCGAGGAGTCCTTCTCCGGCAACGGGAGCGGCTACTACGACCCGCGCAACTCCCTGCTGCCCCACGTGCTCCGCCGCAAGCTGGGCATCCCGATCACGCTCGCCGTCGTGGCGATCGAGGTGGGCAGGCGCGCCGGGGTCGCGCTGGAGGGCGTCGGGATGCCCGGGCACTTCCTGGTGCGGGCGGTCGGCACGCACACCCACCTCGACGTGTTCATGGGCGGCGTCGCGCTGAGCGCGGCCGAGTGCGAGGCCCGGTTCCGTGCCGCGTCCGGGGCGGGGCCGGAGGTGCCGTTCGGCCCGCACCTGCTCACGGCCACCCCGACGCGGGCGATCCTCGTCCGGATGCTGGAGAACCTGCGCGGGATCTACCGGGCCCGGCGCCGGCCCGCCGACCTGGAGTGGGTGCTGCGGATGCGGCTCGCGCTGCCGGGGGCGGGGCTCCCCGAGCGGCTGGAGCTGGCCCAGGCGCTCGGCGCCCAGGCCCGCTGGATCGAGGGCGCCCGGATCCTGGAACGGTTCGCGGACGGGGCGGGGTCGGCGCAGGCAGAGCAGCTGCAGAACGCGGCCCGCGGCCTGCGCGCCAACCTCAACTAGGGCCGACGCCGGCCCCGCGCGTCCTGCGGTCCGCGCGCCGCGAGGGAACGTGCGCGCCACCCCGATCTACAGCGGCCGGAGGCCCCAGCTGCCCGACCACTCCTCGCCGGGGGCGACCGTGAGCAGGCCCTCACCGGAGTTCAGCGCGTCGGGCGGGCAGGTCATCGGCTCGACGGCCACCGCGCGGCCGCGGCCGGGGTGGTCGCCGGGCGTGAAGACCTGGACCCAGCCGAACTCGGGGTCGGCCCACATCTCCACGCCCGCGCCGCCGCCCTCGAGGCGGTGGCGGACGAGCCCGTCCGTGGGGACGCAGCCGCCGAAGGCGTGGTCGAGCTCGACGCCGGCGAGGGGGCGGCCGCCGCGCAGGTCCAGCTCACCCACGGCCGGCACGGCGGGGCCGGTGGGCAGCCCGTCGCGCAGGGGCAGTGACGTGCTCGCGGCCAGGGTCAGCACGCACTCGTCGGTGGGGGTGTCGCCGGCGCGCAGGTAGGGGTGCGCGCCGACACCGAACGGCACCGGGTCCGTGCCGACGTTGCGGACGGTGTGGGTGACGGTCAGGCCCTCGGCGCCCACGGCGTACCGGATGCTCGTGGCCAGCGCCACGGGCCAGCCCGGCTGCGGCGGCACCACGGCGTGCAGGGTGACCGCCTCGGCGCTGCGCTCCCCAGCCCGGTACAGGACGTGGCGGAGCAGGCCGTGGATCGCGTTGCCGGCCGCGGGCTCGGTGAGCGCGAGCTGCTGCACCGTGCCGTTCCACGTCCAGCGTCCGCCCGCGGTGCGGTTGGGCCACGGCACCAGGACGGCACCCGCGCCGCGCGGCGGGCGGCTGCCGGCGTCGAACGTCTCGACGTAGGGGAGGCCGCCGCCGGTGAACGAGCGGAGCCCGGCGCCCACCTCCGTGACGACGGCGCGGACCTGCCCGGAGACGATCTCGCACTGTTCGCCCGTCGGCGGCATGGGTGTTGTCACGGACGGGAGACTACGACGGCGGCCGGTCCCAGCAGGCCCGTGCGCGCGCCGATCCACGGCAGTGCCTGCCCCAGCGCGTCCGACGCCATGGTCCAGGAGTGCCCGCCGGGCAGCTCGTCGAGCGTGATCTGCATGCCGGCCGCTCGGGCCGCGGCGGCGACCTGCTCGTCCTGCGGGCGGAAGTCGGGGTCGTCGCGGCCGACGGCCAGGACGCCCGCGCTGTTCGGGTAGCGCGCGGCCCGCAGCTCGGCCAGCGGCTCCACCCGGCGGAACGCGTCCTCGTCGCCGCCGAACGCGTCGCCGACGGTCTGCGCGTGGTCGCCGAGCGACGGTTCCGCCTGGCCGGAGACGTCGAGGAAGGTGGGGTAGACCTCGGGCCTGCGCACCGCGAGCTGCAGCGCGCAGGTCCCGCCGAAGGAGAAGCCGCCGATCGCCAGGCTGCGCGAGACCTGCAGGTGCGCGGCCACCCACTCCGGCACGTCGTCGGCGAGGTAGGTCTCGGCGTTGCCGAGCCGCGAGTCCAGGCACAGCGGGTTGCCGAACGCCGATCCCGTGGAGTCGGGGACCACCACCACCGGCGCGAGGCCGTGGTGGGCGGCGGCGAACTCGTCGGCGACGTCGGCGAGCCGGCCCGCGAGCAGCCAGTCGTCGGGGCCGCCCGGCTGACCCGGGACCAGCACCAGAACGGGCAGCTGGGCCCGGCGCGTCCCGAGGTAGGCGGGCGGCAGGTACAGCCAGGCCGCCCGTGACGGGAAGTGCGACCTCCGCCCGGGGATGTCGACCTTGGTGATCACACCCGTACGCGGCATCCCCGGCGGGGCGTGCCAGACCGCCGCAGCCACCAGGGGCAGCGTCCGGGGCAGCGTCGCGAAGTCGATCTCGTTGTGGGCGGGGATGCCGAGCGCGGCGGCGAGCGTGGGGCGGTAGCCGTAGAACGAGTTGGCCTTCACCGCGCACGTCGCCACCACGGCGAGCAGCGCCACGACGGCCACGGCCCGGCGCCACCAGCTCGGACGGCGGTGGGCCCAGGCCAGCGCACCGGCGGCGCCCGACACCCCGATCCACGCCAGCATCCGCAGGGGTAGCAGGTCGGGGAACGGCCGCAGCACGATCACGGCCAGCTCGGCGACACCTGCGAGGGCGAGACCGACCGCCAGACTCGACGGGACGGTGTAGGTCCACCACCGCCGGTCGCGCCGCGCGAGCAGGCAGCACGCCCCGGCCGCGCCGGCCACCGAGACCGCCGTGGGCAGCGGGCCCGCGATCAGCGGAGCGTCCAGCAGGGGGGAGAAGGACATGGCGGAGGCTAGCGCGGTGGCCACCACACGTCGCCGGGGTGTTCGCGACGCTCGTACCCGTCGCCGCCGTCCCGACGACCGGGTGGTCCGCGACCGTCGTCACGGAGCCTGCTGCGGACCGTCGCCTCGCCTACGGTGGAGGCCGTGTCCTCCCCGCGCCGGCTGCGCGCCCTGATCACCAACGACGACGGCATCGACTCTCCCGGGCTGTGGGCGCTCGCCGCCGTCGCCCGCGACTGCGGGTTCGACGTGGTGGTGGCCGCGCCGCACGTCGACGCGAGCGGGGTGGGGGCGTCGGTCGTCTCCGTCCGCGACGAGAACCGCACCCGCGTGCACCCCCGGGAGATCGACGGCCTGGACGACGTCCCGGCCTTCGCCGTGGAGGGCCACCCGGCGTGGATCGTGCACGCGGCGTGCCGCGGCTGGCTCGACCCGGCACCGGACGTGGTCCTGTCGGGGATCAACATGGGCGCGAACGTCGGGCGCATGGTGCTGCACTCCGGCACCGTCGGTGCGGCGCTCACCGCGTCCCTCCACGGCTGCCGGGCCCTGGCGGTGTCGCTGGACACCGCATGGGAGCCGCCGGAGCGGCCGCACTGGGACGCGGCGCAGCACGTGCTGCCCGCGGTACTGGATCTCCTGCTGGCCGGACCGGAGGGCATGGTCCTGTCGCTGAACGTGCCCGACCTCCCGGTGGCGGAGCTCGGTGAGCTGCGGGAGGCGACGCTGGTGCCGCTCGGGGCGGTGCAGATCCGGATGGAGCACGCCGACGGCGCGCTCCGGGCGTCGCTCGTGGACGGCGAGGCACCGCCGGAGCCCGGCTCCGACGTCGCGCTTCTCCGCGGCGGCCACCCGACGATCACCGGGCTGGCGAGCGTCGGTGCTCGTGCGGGCGTCCTCAACATGTCACCGGTGTGACCAGTGGTGCTCCTGTGACCCCGGATAGGATGTGATCCGGACCACACGCCAGTATCTCACCATGCGCGATGACGAGAGCCGTACCGAGTGGTCGACGCGCTTCTCCCGCACGGTGGCCGAGGAGATCCGTTCCGGAGTCCGCTCGGGCACTCTGACCTGGGGCGAGGCCGACCAACTGCTCGCCAGGCTAGGGGTAGTCGTGGACCAGGCCCTGGACCTGGCGCCGCAGCCCGGCTGACGGGCTCAGTGCTCGTCGGCGCCGGTCAGCTCGAGCTCGAGCCGGTCGGCCACGTCCACCACGAGGTGGAACGAGCGGTCGAAGCCGTCGAGCTCGGTGTCGCCGAGCGGGATCGAGTGCCGGAACAGCAGGAGACCGTTCTCGGACACGATGCCGCCGCTGACCGGCTCGGCCGCCAGCTCCAGCGCGCGTTCCAGATCGACCTGGCCCACGCGGCCCACCGGTGAGGTGATCTGGGCCCACGGATGGCGGTCCTCGCCGGTCACCAGGCGGACCGCGCCGATCTGCGTGCGCTCGCCCGTGGTGGGCAGGGTGAACCACAGCTCGTGCTCGCGCTGGCGCATGATCTCGTAGCGCACCCGCACGAAGGACATCAGATCGTCCCAGTCGGCCACGGTCCACCTCGTCTCGTCTCCCGCGGACCGTACCGCGATCACGGAGCGAGCTGGTCGACGGGCACGCCGACCGGCGGCGTGCCCGTCGAGACCGGTCTCAGAAGCAGGCCCGGACCGTCGCGGTCCCGACCGGCAGGCCGGCCGTGAACAGCGTCACGCCGAAGGTCGTGTTCAGCGCGGCGGCGGCCTCCGAGGTGAGCGTCGCGTGCACGTTCTTCACGGTCAGCGAGCCGTCGCCGGCCTTGATGGACGCGTCACCGAGGTCGAGGTCCAGCAGCGGGACGCGGGTCTTCGTGCCGCTGACCCGCGCGGTGAGCACGCCCTTGCGGGTGTCGATGACGAAGTCCTGGACGCCGAGCGACTTCTTGCCCGCGGTGAACTTCAGCCCGCCCCGGTGGGTGATCGTGCCCACCGCCTTCGTGGTCACCTTCCCGCCGGTGATCGGGAACGCGATGCCCTTGCCCGACGCGTACGCCCCGGCGATCGGGGCGACCGACACGCCGTTGGCCGTCAGGACGCCGGCTGTTCCGGCGTCCAGGCGGAGCACGGTCTTGCCGCCGGTCACCTTCACGGTGCCGGCCGACGCTTGGTGCGTGGTGTGCGCTGACGCGGGCGCGGTGAACGCGACGCCGGCCGCTCCCACCGCCAGTACTACGAGCATCGTGCGCAGAGCTCTACGGATCCACATGGCGACTCCCCTTCGTGTCGTGGGTGACACCTGCACTACCGGGGTTCCCTGCTGCGTGGATGCACTTCCTACAGACCGAGTTGGCGGGCGATCAGGATGCGCTGCACCTCGCTGGTGCCCTCACCGATCTCCAGGATCTTCGCGTCGCGGTAGAACCGTCCGACCGGGTACTCGTTCATGAAGCCGTAGCCCCCGAAGACCTGCGTCGCGTCGCGCGCGTTGTCCATGGCCGCGTTGGACGCCACGAGCTTCGCGATCGCCGCCTCCTTCTTGAACGGCTGGCCCTTGAGCATCTTCGACGCCGCCGCGTAGTAGGCCAGCCGCGCGGTGTGGGCGCGGGTCTCCATGTCGGCGATCTTGAACTTGATCGCCTGGTAGGAGCCGATGGTGTGACCGAACGCCTCGCGTTCGTGGGCGTAGCGCACCGACTCGTCGACGCAGCCCTGCGCGAGCCCCACGCTGAGCGCGGCGATGGCGACGCGCCCCTCGTCGAGGATGGAGAGGAACTGGGCGTAGCCGCGGCCGCGTTCGCCGACGAGGTTCGCCGCGGGCACGCGCACGTCGTCGAAGAAGAGCTCGCGGGTGTCGGACGCGCACCAGCCGACCTTCGAGTACGGCTTCGCCACCCGGAAGCCGGGGGTGCCCGACGGAACCATGATCGCCGAGATCTCGCGGGGCCCGGTGAGGGCGGTGACGGTCACGACGGAGGTGATGTCGGTGCCGGAGTTGGTGATGAACGCCTTCGAGCCGTTGATCACCCACTCGTCGCCGTCGAGCCGGGCGGTGGTGCGGGTGGCGCCGGCGTCGGAACCGCCGCCGGGCTCGGTGAGCCCGAACGCGCCGAGCCGCTCGCCGGTCGCGAGCGCGGGCAGCCACTCCCGCTTCTGGGCCTCCGTGCCGAAGCGGTAGATCGGCATCGCGCCCAGCGAGACCCCGGCCTCCAGTGTGATCGCGACGGACGAGTCGACCCGTGCGAGCTCCTCCAGGGCGAGGCACAGGGCGAAGTAGTCGCCACCCATGCCGCCGTACTCCTCGGCGACGGGCAGGCCGAACAACCCCATCGCGCCCATCTTCGCGACGATGTCGTACGGGAACTCCCCGCGCTCGTAGAGCTCGCCGATGACGGGGGCGACCTCCTTGCGGGCGAAGTCCTCGACGGTGGCGCGCAGGGCTTCGTGCTCCTCGCTCAGCTCAAGATCCATCAGTGACCCCTTCGATGATCAGCAGCGCGGCATCCCGCGCGACGGTGGCGCCGGCACGGGCGCGGAGCCTGCGCACCACCCCGTCGACGGGCGCGGTGAGGACGTGCTCCATCTTCATGGCCTCGACGACCACGAGCCGGTCGCCCGCGGCCACCTGCTGGCCCTCGGTGACCTCGACGACCGTGACGGTGCCGGGCATCGGCGAGACCACCGGCCCGCCCGCTCCCGCGGCGGCCGCAGCCTCCTCGCGCCGCTGCTCGTGCACGCTCCAGGCGTGCCCGTCGCGGCCGATCCAGAGCGTGTCGCCGTCCCGCGCGCACGCGTAGCGGCGGGTGACCCCGGCCACCGTCACGACGACATCCTGCGAGTGCGCACGGATCGGGGCCTCGGTGCGGCCCGACACCGGCACCGGCTCCGCGCCTGCGACGCTCACCTGGGCCGCGGCGGCCCGCCCCCGGACACGCACCTCGACGGGCTCGTGCCCGGAGACGACGAGCTGCCACGTGGTCCAGGCGGGCTCGCCGAGCCGCCAGCCGCCGGGGACGTCGAACGGGTCGACCACGGGGCCGGTGGGCTCCAGCTCCAGCAGCGCGTGCACGGCGGCGGCGGGCAGCAGGTCGCGGGGGAGGCCCGCCGACGTGTTCCCTCCCGCGGAGGCGGCATCGGGACCCGCCGCCGTCCAGTCGTGCACCCGCCGCCCGACCAGCCCGGTGTCCAGCCGGGCCGCGCGGACGTCGGGGTCGGCGAGCAGGGCACGCAGGAAGCCGATGTTGGTGCCGAGACCGAGCAGGACGGTCTCGCGGAGCGCGGAGTCGAGGCGGCGGAGGGCCTCGGCCCGGTCGGCGCCGTGGGCGATGACCTTCGCGAGCATCGGGTCGTAGTCGGAGCCGACGGTGCCGCCCTCGGCGATGCCCGAGTCGACGCGCACGCCGTCGGGGAGGCGCAGCGCCAGGATCCGCCCGCCGGTCGGGAGGAAACCCGCTGCCGGGTCCTCTGCGTAGACGCGCACCTCGACGGCGTGGCCGTCGAGCCGGACGTCGTCCTGGGTGAGCGGCAGCGGTTCGCCCGCGGCCACGCGGAGCTGCAGCTCGACCAGGTCGAGCCCGGTGACCATCTCGGTGACCGGGTGCTCCACCTGCAGCCGGGTGTTCATCTCCATGAAGAAGAACTGGTCCGGGTCGTCGGCGCCGACGATGAACTCGACGGTGCCCGCCCCGGTGTAGCCGACCGCGCGGGCCGCCTCGACGGCCGCAGCGCCCATCGCCGCGCGCTGATCGGCCGTGAGCAGCGCCGACGGCGCCTCCTCTCCGATCTTCTGGTGCCGGCGCTGCAGGGAACACTCGCGCTCGCCGAGATGGATGACGGCGCCGTGCTGGTCGGCCAGCACCTGGATCTCGATGTGCCGCGGGGTGGTGACGAGGCGTTCGACGAGCAGCGTGTCGTCACCGAAGGAGCTGCGCGCCTCGCGGCGGGCGGTGGTGAGGGCGGCGGCGAGGTCGTCCGGCCGGTGCACCTCGTGCATGCCCTTGCCGCCCCCGCCCGCGCTGGGCTTGAGCAGCACCGGGTAGCCGACCTGCTCGACGGCCAGTGCGAGCGCGGCGTCGTCGAGGCCGGAGCCGTCCGAACCGGGGACGACGGGAACCCCCGCCTTCGCGACGGTCTGCTTGGCGCGGATCTTGTCGCCCATCGCCTCGATGGCCGACGCGGGCGGCCCCACGAACGCGATCCCCGCCTCCTCGCAGGCGGCGGCGAACGCGGTGTTCTCGCTCAGGAAGCCGTACCCCGGGTGGATCGCCTGCGCCCCCGTGGCCTGCGCCGCCGCGATCACGGCCGGGATGGAGAGGTAGCTCTCGGCGGCGGCGGCCGGCCCGATCCGCACGGCCACGTCGGCCAGCGCCACGTGCGGCGCGTCGGCGTCGGCGTCGGAGTAGACGGCGACGCCGCGGATCCCGAGCAGCCGCAGCGTGCGCAGGACGCGCACGGCGATCTCCCCGCGGTTGGCCACGAGCACGGTGTCAAACACGAGCGCCTCCCGGCGAGGAGGGGTGATCACGGGCAGAAGGTCGCGTGCAGTGATCGATGAGCGGCCATCCGCCCGTGATCATCGCGGTGGGGTGCGCGGTCGGCACGGCGGTCACATCCGGAAGACGCCGAAGGCGGCGTCGGGCAGGGGGGCGTTCGCCGCCGCGCTCAGGGACAGGCCGAGCACCGTGCGGGTGTCGGCGGGGTCGATCACGCCGTCGTCCCAGAGCCGCGCCGTCGAGTAGTACGGGTGGCCCTGCGCCTCGTACTGGGCGCGGATGCGGGCCTTGAAGTCCTCGGAGGGCTCCGGGTCCTTCGGGCTCCGGACGGCGTCGAGCACCAGTGCGGCCTGCTCGCCGCCCATCACCGAGATGCGGGCGTTGGGCCACATGAACAGGAAGCGCGGCGAGTACGCGCGGCCGCACATCGAGTAGTTGCCGGCGCCGAACGAGCCGCCGATCACCACCGTGAACTTCGGCACCCGCGTGGACGCCACCGCGGTGACCATCTTCGCGCCGTTCTTCGCGATGCCGCCCGCCTCGTACTCGCGGCCGACCATAAAGCCGGAGATGTTCTGCAGGAACACGAGCGGGATGCCGCGCTGGTCGCACAGCTCGACGAAGTGCGCGCCCTTGAGCGCCGACTCGGAGAACAGGATGCCGTTGTTGGCCACGATCCCGACGGGGTGGCCGTGGATGCGCGCGAAGCCGGTGACGAGGGTGGTGCCGTACTCGGACTTGAACTCGTGGAACTCCGAGCCGTCCGTGACGCGGGTGATCACCTCGCGCACGTCGTAGGGGGTCCGGGAGTCGGTGGGGACGACGTCGTAGAGCTCCGACGGGTCCGCCAGCGGCGGCGCGGTGGGCCGCACGTCCCACGGCCTCGGCGCGCGCGGGCCCAGCGTCGCGACGATCGAGCGGACGATCGCCAGCGCGTGCGCGTCGTCGTCGGCGAGGTGGTCGGTGACCCCGGAGACCTTCGAGTGCAGGTCGCCGCCACCCAGCTCCTCGGCCGTGACGATCTCCCCGGTCGCGGCCTTCACCAGCGGCGGGCCACCGAGGAAGATCGTGCCCTGGTTGCGGACGATCACGGCCTCGTCGCTCATCGCCGGCACGTACGCGCCGCCCGCGGTGCACGAGCCGAGCACGGCGGCGATCTGCGGGATGCCCTGGCCGGACATCTGCGCCTGGTTGTAGAAGATCCGGCCGAAGTGCTCGCGGTCGGGGAAGACGTCGTCCTGCTCGGGGAGGTAGGCCCCGCCGGAGTCGACGAGGTAGATGCACGGCAGGCGGTTCTGGAGGGCCACCTCCTGGGCCCGCAGGTGCTTCTTGACCGTCATCGGGTAGTAGGTGCCGCCCTTGACGGTGGCGTCGTTGGCGACGATCACGCACTCGCGCCCGGACACGCGCCCGACACCGGTGATGATCCCGGCGCCGGGTGCGTCGCCGCCGTAGAGGCCGTGCGCGGCGAGCGGGGACAGTTCCAGGAACGGCGACGAGGGGTCGACGAGCCGGTCCACCCGGTCGCGCGGCAGCAGCTTGCCGCGCTCGACGTGCCGGGCCCGCGAGCGCTCCGGGCCGCCGAGGCGGGCCGCGGCGAGCTCGTCGCGCAGGTCGGCGACCAGCGCGTGGTGGAGGGTCGCGCGGCCGCTCGGCGTCGTGACGGACATGAGGCGATGTTAACGGTCATTAACATGGCGCGCCAGGCCCGTCGCGCGAGAACGGCGGGGTGTGATCACCGGTTGGGTGCACCCCCGGCCGCACGTGGCCGCGGATGCACCCATCCGACGATCACGACCGGAGGGGTTCAGCACTAGTACCGTCGCAGGGGTGCGCGTACTGCTGGTGGAGGACGAGGTGCCCCTCGCCGAGATGGTGCGTCGGGGGCTGGTGGCCGACGGACACTCCGTCCACGTGGAGCACAACGGGCCCGCGGGACTGGCAGCGGCGCGCACGGGCGATCACGACGTCGTCGTGCTGGACATCATGCTCCCCGGCCTGTCGGGCTACCGGATCCTGCAGCACCTGCGGGCGGAGGAGGTCTGGACCCCGGTACTCATGCTCACGGCCAAGGACGGCGAGTACGACGAGGCCGACGCGTTCGATCTCGGAGCCGACGACTACCTGGTCAAGCCGTTCTCGTTCGTGGTGCTGCTGGCGCGGCTGCGCGCGCTCCGGCGGCGCTCCGGCGAGGCCCGGCCGACCGTTCTCGAGGTCGGGTCGCTGCAGCTCGACCCGGCGCGGCACCGCGTCTTCCGGGACGGCAACGAGATCACCCTGACGCCCCGTGAGTTCGGGGTGCTGGAGCACCTGATGAGCCGCGCGGGCGAGGTCGTGACGAAGACCGACATCCTCCGCGCCGTGTGGGACGCGCACTACGAGGGCGAGGTCAACGTGGTCGAGGTCTACGTCGGCTACCTCCGGCGCAAGATCGACGCCCCGTTCGGAACCCGCAGCATCGAGACGCTCCGCGGCGTCGGCTACCGGATGGCCGAACCGGGCTGACCGGCCCCGGTCACGGCACCGCCGTGGCCCGCGGAGCGGGGGACGGCGCCGCGGGCGCGGACCGGGTGGCGGTCGCCGGCTCGCTGCGGGCGGCGCCGCTGCGCGTCCGGGCGCGTGCCCGGTGGCGGGGAGCCGACCGGACGGCCGCAGCCGGTTCGCCCCCGGCCTCGGGGCTCACGGCCTCGGGGCTCACGGCCTCGAACCCGTCGGCGACGGTCACGTCGGCCACGGCCGCCGCGGGCACCCGCACCCGGAACAGGGCCCCCCCACCCGGGGCCTCGTCCAGCTCGACGGTGCCGCCGTGCGCGGCCACCACCTCGGACACGATCGCGAGGCCCAGGCCGGATCCGCCGTCGGAGCGGGCGCGGGCGTCGTCGAGCCGGACGAACCGCTCGAAGACGCGCGCGCGGTCGGCGGCCGGCACCCCCGGTCCGTCGTCGGCGACCTCCAGCACCGCCTCACCGCCGTCACGGGCCACGGTGACGAGCACCCCGGAGCGGGCGTGGCGGCGCGCGTTGTCGACGAGGTTGCGCAGCACCCGCACGAGCTGGCCGCGGTCGCCGATCACCCGCACCGGCTCGGCGCGCACCACTACCCGCGGGCCGTGCTCGGTGGGGCGGCCCTGCTCGGCCTCGGCGATCTCGTCGAGGTCGATCTCCTCGCGCCGCGGCTGCAACCCGCGCTCGTCGGCGCGGGCGAGCAGCAGCAGGCCCTCGACCAGCCGGTTGACCCGCTCGGTCTCGCTGCGCAGGGCCGAGACCGTGGCCGGGTCGCCCGAATCGCGGTGCAGCAGCTCCAGGCCGGCCGCGATCGTGGCCAGCGGGCTGCGCAGCTCGTGGCTGGCGTCGGCGACGAAGCGGCGCTGCACACCCTGCGCGTCCTGGAGCCGGCCGATCATGCCGTTCATGGTGTCGGCGAGCCGCCGGATCTCGTCGTGGGCGGCGGGCACGGGTACGCGCTGGTCGAGGTCCTTCTCGTTCATCGCGGCCACCCGCCTGCGGATCGCCTCGACGGGCCGCAGGGCCCGGCCGGAGAAGAAGTAGGTGGCCGCGCCGACCACGAGAATGAGGATCGGGACACCGAACATCAGGTAGAACAGCACCGTGTCGGTGGCCTCGGTGACCGCGGTGAGGGGCTGGGCGAACAGGACGGTGACCGGCAGGCCGTCGACCGTGCCGCGACCCACCGAGAGCACGGCGTCCACGGTGGAGCCGTCGGCGCGGGTGATCGTGACGTCCGACGTGCCGATCGGCCCGGCGCCGTCGACGCGCACCCGGGCCAGCGGCGCGTCCCCGCTGACGGCCGGAGTGCGGCCCTCGATCACCGCGGGCTTGCCGTCGTCCGGGTAGTTGATGAGGATCTGGGCCAGGTCGTCGTCCGAGGTCAGGGAATCGACGGCCTCGAAGGCCTTCTTGTTCGGCTGGTCCTCCGGGCTGTTCTCCACGCGGTAGAGCAGCAGGTTCTCGCGCCGGTCGGCGTTGGCCACGGCCGAGCCGTGCAGCGACTGCCCGAGCAGGAACACGAGCGCCGCACCCGCCACGACGAGCGCCACGGCCACCACGACCACCGCGGACAGGGCGGACGCCATGCGCACGCCGACGCGCACGCGCATCCACTGCCGGGGACCGGGCATGGCAACCAGGGTAACGACCGCGGCTGTGACCCCGCTGAACTCCGACTAGGCTGGACCGATGGCCGCGTCCTCTGCACCGGTCTCCGGCACCTCCCGGCGCGACCAGATCCTCACCGTCGCCGCTCAGCTGTTCGCCCGCCACGGCTTCCACGGGGTGAGCATCGCCGATCTCGGCGCGGCCGTCGGTGTGAGCGGGCCGGCGCTGTACCGGCACTTCCCGGGCAAGGAGGCGCTGCTCGCGGAGATGCTCGTCGGCATCAGCGAGCACCTGCTGGCGGGCGGGCGGGAGCGGGCCGCGTCCTCGTCCGATCCGCGCGAGGTGCTCAGGGCGCTCGTCGACTTCCAGGCCGACTTCGCCCGGCGCGAGCCCGAACTGATCGTCGTGCAGGACCGTGACCTGGCCAACCTGCCACCCGACTCCCGGCAGCAGGTGCGCCGGTTGCAGCGCACCTACGTCGAGATCTGGGTGGACACGCTGCGGCGCCTGCACCCCGGCCTCTCCGCCGAGGCGGCGCGGGTGGCGGCGCACGGGGCGTTCGGGCTGCTCAACTCCACCCCGCACACCGGCGGCAGCCCGGAGTCGGCGCTGCTGCGGCGGATGGCGCTGGCCGCGCTGACCGACCTGAGGGAGGAGCTGTGACCTGCCCGCTCGTCGACCGGGCCGTGGCCGTGGCCGCCGCGGCCGCCCGCGCCGGCGGGGCCGTGCTGGCCGCCACCGACCGCACGCGTGTCGACATCACGCTCAAGGACGCCCGGGTCGACATCACCACCTCGGCCGACAGCGCGTCGCAGGCCGCGGCGGTGGCCGCGATCCACGAGGATTTCCCCGGCCACGTCGTCGTCGGCGAGGAGGGCACGGTCGAGGGCCCCGACACCGAGCACGTCTGGTTCGTGGACGGGCTGGACGGCACGAGCAACTTCACCCACGGCATCCCCTGGTACTGCGTGTCCGTGGCGCTGCGGTGCCGGGACGAGGCCGTCGCCGGGGCCGTGTTCGACCCGGTGCACGACGTCCTGTATGCCGCCGGGCGTGGCCGGGGCGCCACCGGCAACGGGGTGACGCTGCAGGTCGACGGCACCGACGCGCTCGGACGGGCCGTGGTCGTCAGCCAGGTCCAGTCGGCCGATCCGGTGAAGATCGCGGCCTTCGCCACGATGTTCGAGACCCTCATGAACGCCGCGGGCGGGGTCCGGTTCACCGGGGCGCCCGCGTTGATCCTGAGCCACATCGCGGCCGGGCACTTCACCGCCTACGTCGAGCGGGCGATGGCGTCGTGGGACATCAGCGCAGGTCAGCTGATCCTGGAGGAGGCGGGCGGCCGCGTCACCGACCTCGCCGGTGCGCGCGTGGCGTCGTCGGAGGTCACGGACGTGGTGGCCACCAACGGCGCGATCCACGCCGAGCTGCTGGCCGTGCTCCGGCGCTGACCGCCCGGGCCCGCGCCAGGGGAGTGCCGGCCGCCCACACCTCCACACCCGCCCTCGTGCGTCCGCTCGACGGAGGGCGCGGAGGCACGGGGGGTGTGCCGACGCTCGCACCCCCGCCCCGCCCGGCAGGCCTCGCGGGCCCGCGTCGTCGAGCCGGGTGGCGGCCGGGACTGGCGCGGCGGTCGCCGTCCGGGAGACGATGCGGTCGATCCGTCGTTCCCAGCGCCGCGGGCGGCCTCCCTGACCCCTGGAGATGCCGTGGGCGCCCCGGAACTGCTCGCTCCCGACTCGTTGGCCGCGCACGCCGGCGTCACGTCCGCGTCCGGCCACGAGGCGCTGCGTGGCGACATCCGCAAGCTCTCGACGATGCTCGGCCAGACCCTGGCCCACCACGGCGGGCCCGAGCTGCTGGAGCTCGTGGAGCAGGTGCGGCAGCTGTCACGCAGCCCCGAGGACGGCGAGGTCGCGGGCGTGCTCTCCGGCCTCGACGCCGGCACCGCCGTGTCGCTGGCCAGGGCGTTCTCGCAGTACTTCCAGCTGGCCAACATCGCGGAGCAGCGTCACCGCGCGCGTGAGCTGGCCGCCACCCACCCCGGCGGCCGAGGCCCGCTCCGCAGGCTGATGGAACGGCTCGCCCCGAGCGCGAACCGCGACGAGGTGCAGGACGTGCTGGCGCGCGCCGAGCTCCGGCCGGTGTTCACCGCGCACCCCACCGAGTCGTCGCGGCAGTCGGTGCTCGCGATCCTGCGCCGCGTCGCCGTCGCACTCGACCGCGGCGCGCCCGACGACTCGCTCGCCGCCCTCGTCGAGCTGCTGTGGCAGACCGACGAGCTGCGTCCCGGCAAGCCGACCGTCGCCGACGAGGCGCGCGCGATCGGCTGGTACATGGAGCAGCTCGGCCGCAACGCGGTGCCGGACCTGCTCGGCGAGTTCGAGCGGGAGGTCCGCCTGGCCGGGTTCACCCTGCCCGACGGCGCGCGGCCGCTGGTGCTGGGCTGCTGGGTCGGCGGCGACCGCGACGGCAACCCGAACGTCACCCCCGCCGTCACCCGTGAGGTGCTGGAGCTGTACTCCGACCGCGCGATCCGGATCCACGAGGGCCTGGCCGAGGAGTTGCTCAGCGAGCTGTCGATCTCCACGCGGGTGGTCGGGGTGTCGGAGGAGCTGCGCTCGTCGCTCGCCCGCGACCGGCGCGCCCTGCCCGAGGTCCACGACCGGTTCGTCCGGCTCAACGCCAACGAGCCGTACCGGATGAAGCTCTCCTACATCCAGGCCAAGCTGGCGAACACCCGCACGCGGATCCGTGAACGCGGCGTCCACCGCCGCGACCTCGACTACCTGGGCCCCCACACCTACATCGCCGACCTCGCCGTCCTCGACCGCTCCCTGCGCGGCCACCTGGGCGCCCGCATCGCCGACGGCACGCTGGCACGCGCGCTGCGTACCGCGCGGGCGCTCGGCCTGCACCTGGCCGAGCTGGACATCCGCGAGCACAGCCAGCGCCACCACGACGCGCTCGGCGCCGTCTACGACGCGCTCGGCGAGCTGGACCAGCCCTACGCCGCCCTGTCGCGGGCGGAGCGCACCGCGTTGCTGTCGAAGGAGCTCGACGGCGGCCGCCCGCTGGTGCGGCGCCACTACGGCCTGCCCGACGAGGCGCGCGAGGTGCTGGAGACGTTCGACCTGCTCCACGACGTGCAGCACGAGTTCGGCCGCGAGGTGGCACAGACCTACATCGTGTCGATGTGCCAGGGCGTGGACGACCTGCTCGCGGTCACGGTGCTCGCGCGGGAGTCGTTCATGGTGGAGCTGCACCACAACCCGCGGTCGTCGATCGATCTCGTGCCGCTGTTCGAGACCGCCGAGGAGCTCAGCCAGGCCGGCGCGCTGCTCGACGGGCTCCTGTCGGTGCCCGCCTACCGCCAGCAGGTGCGCAACCGCGGCGACCTGCAGGAGATCATGCTGGGCTACTCCGACTCCAACAAGCTCGCGGGCATCACCACGTCGCAGTGGGAGATCCAGCGCGCGCAACGCCAACTCCGCGACATCGGCGCGAAACACGGCGTGCGGCTGCGGCTGTTCCACGGCCGCGGCGGTTCGGTCGGGCGCGGCGGCGGGCCGGCGGGTGAGGCCGTGGCGTCGGCGCCGTACGGATCGGTGGACGCGACGATGAAGGTCACCGAGCAGGGTGAGGTCGTCTCCGACAAGTACTCGCTGCCCGAGCTGGCGCACGACAACCTGGAGATCATGCTGGCCGCGATGCTGGAGGCCACGCTGCTCCACCAGTCCTCACGCTGGGACGAGTCGACCCTCGACCGCTGGGACGAGGTCATGGACGTGGTCAGCGGCGCGGCCCGCTCCGCCTACCGCGACCTCGTGGGCCGCGACGGGCTACCCGAGTTCTTCAGCGCGGCCACGCCCGTCGACGAGCTGGGCAAGCTCAACGTCGGCTCCCGCCCGTCCAAGCGGCCGGGCAAGGGCGCTCCCACGCTGGACGACCTGCGCGCCATCCCGTGGGTGTTCGGCTGGACGCAGACCCGGATGGTCGTGCCCGGCTGGTACGGGCTGGGCAGCGGCCTTCGCGCGGCCCGCGAGGCCGGGTTCGGGCCCCAGCTCGACGAGATGTGCGAGTGGGCGTTCTTCACCAACCTGCTCGGCAACGTGGAGATGACGCTGGCCAAGACCGACCTGCGGATCGCCGGGTTCTACGTGACGCAGCTGGTGGACCCGGCCCTGCACCCGATCTTCGAGTCGATCGTGGCCGAGCACGCGCTCACGCTGCGCGAGGTGCTGCGCCTGACCGGCTCCACCACCCTGCTCGCCCGGCACCCGGTGCTGCGCAACACGCTGGCCGTCCGGGCGTCCTATCTGGAGCCGCTGCACCACCTGCAGGTGGAGTTGCTGACGCAACGCCGCAGGTCCGACGACCCCGATCCGGAGCTGCACCGGGCGCTGTTGTTGACGATCAACGGGATCGCGGCGGGGCTGAAGAACACCGGCTGACGCCCCCCGCGAGTCGGCACGATCCGGTGCGCGAGTGGACGCATTCTCGCGATCCACAACTGCAGCACTCGCGCACGGATTCGTGCCGACTCGTGGGTGGGGGACAGCCCTCCGGCCCTGCGTCGCGGGCGGCGGGCCCGGTCCTATCCGGCCGAGCACGCCCGCCGCAAGCAGGTTGCCCATCGGCACCCCGACCTGGGGCCGGCTCGCGTTGAGCCCGCGCCGGTCCGGCGAGCCCTGCTCCAGCGACATCAGCACGGTGCCGCCCCACTCGCCGCCGAGCCCGATGCCCTGCACGAACCGCAGCACCACCAGCAGGATCGGGGCCGCGACGCCGATCGTGGCGTAGGTCGGCAGCGCCCCGATGTGGAACGTGGCCGCGCCCATGATCAGCAACGTGAGGACCAGAACCTGCTTGCGGCCCGCCCGATCGCCGAGGTGGCCGAACACGATCCCGCCCAGCGGACGTGCGACGAAGCCCACGGCGTAGGTGGCGAACGCCAGCAGCGTGCCCGTCACGGGATCGAACTGGGGGAAGAACAGCTGGTTGAACACCAGCGCGGACGCGGTGCCGTACAGGAAGAAGTCGTACCACTCCAGCGAGGTCCCGATCAGGCTCGCTGCGATCACCTGCGCGGGCTGCCGTGCTGCGTGCCGGTCATGTCCACCTCCGGGTCGGTGAGGTACTGTAAGGATTGTTCAACGATCCTTCAATAGGAAGGTTGACAAGGTGCCGTCATGGAGGCACAGGCGTTGGTCGCCGATCGGGCGCTGATCGGCCGGGCGAGCCGGGCCGATCAGGTCGCGGCGGTGCTCCGGAACCGGATCAGCACCGGCTGGTTCCGCCCCGGCCAGCGGCTGGCCGAGGACGAGATCACTGCGGCACTGGGCGTCTCGCGCAACACATTGCGCGAGGCGTTCCGGCTGCTCACCCACGAACGGCTACTGGTGCAGGAGCTCAACCGCGGCACCTTCGTCCGCGTCCTCGACGTCGAGGACGTGGTCGACCTCTATCGCGTCCGCATGCACGTCGAGTGCGCCGTGGTGCGGACGGTCAGCGTGGCACCGGTCGGCCTGCCCCGCATCGCGGCGACCGTCGTGCAGGGCCGGGCCGCGCTCGGCGAGCAGGACTGGCGGGCGCTGGGCACGGCCAACATCGCCTTCCACCAGGAGCTCGTGGCCATCGCCGGCAGCCCACGCCTCGACGAGCTGATGCGCGGCCTGCTCGCCGAGCTGCGGCTGGTCTTCCACGTCATGGACGACCCCCGCTGGTTCCACGAGCCCTACCTCGCCCGCAACCAGGAGATCCTCGACGTGCTCGCGCGCGGCGACGGGCCCGCCGCCGCCGAGCTGCTCACCGCCTACCTGACCGACGCGGAGGGCCAGCTCGTCACGGCGTACGCGGTGCTGCGGGCTGCCGACGTGCTCGGTCCCGCGAAGGCGCGACGGTGACCGTGATCGACCTCAACTCCGATCTCGGCGAGTCCTTCGGCCGCTGGACCCTCGGCGACGACGACACGATGCTCGCGATCGTGACCTCGGCGAACGTCGCCTGCGGCTTCCACGCGGGCGACCCGTCGACCCTGCGCCGCACCTGCGCGCGGGCCGCCGAGCGCCGCGTGGTGGTGGGCGCTCAGGTGGGCTACCGCGACCTGGCCGGCTTCGGGCGCCGCTTCATCGACATGGACGCGGGCGAGCTGGCGGACGACGTCATCTACCAGCTCGGCGCCCTCGACGGGATGTGCCGGATCGCAGGCACGGCGGTGCGCTACGTCAAGCCGCACGGCGCGCTCTACAACGCGGTGGTGCACCACGCCGTGCAGGCCGGCGCCTTCGTCGCCGCCGTCCGTGACTACGACCCGACGCTGCCGGTGCTCGGCCTGCCGGGTTCGGAGCTGGTGCGCGCGGCGTCGGAAGCGGGGCTGCGCACCGTCACCGAGTTCTTCGCCGACCGCGGTTACACCCCCGACGGCACGCTGGTGCCCCGCGCCGAACCCGGCGCGGTGCTCCACGACCCGGACACGGTCGCGGCGCGCGTGCTGCGGATGGTCACCGACGGCGTGGTCACGGCGGTGGACGGCAGCGAGGTCGCGGTGCGCGCCGATTCGGTGTGCGTGCACGGCGACTCGCCCGGCGCTGTGACGATGGCGATGGCCGTCCGTCAAGCGCTGGCCGACGCCGGAATCACCCTGACCGCGTTCGTGGGAGGGCCGCCATGACGCCCATACCCCCCATCCGGCTCGAGACCCTCGGTCGACGGGGGGTGTTCGGCGGAGCGGGGGGCGTCAGGGCGGCCGACGCCGACCCGGCAGCCACACCCTCCTCCCGCCCCGAGCCCCCCCGTCGACCGAGGGTGTCGAAGCAGGTGGGGGGTGTGGGTGCCCTACGCGGAGGTGCCACCGCAGCCGCACCCCCGCTGCGCCCCGACACCCCCCCTCGGCGGGGGGTGTGCACCGCGACGGGGGGTGTGGGTGCCGGGGGGCGATGAGGGCGCTGCCGTGCGGGGATCGCGCGCTGCTGGTCGAGGTCGCCGACCTGCCGGAGGTGCTCGCGCTCGCCGACGCCGTGCGCGGGGCCGGGTTCGACGGTGTGCTGGACGTCGTGCCCGCCGCCCGGACCGTCCTGCTGATCACCGCGCCGGGCGCCGACCTGGGCGCGCTGCGCCGGGCGGTGCTCGCGCTCGCGGTCGATCCGGGTTCCCCGCCCCCGGACGGGGACACCGTGGAGATCGACGTGGTCTACGACGGGCCCGACCTCGACGAGATCGGCCGGATCACGGGCCTGGGCGCCGACGGCGTGGTCGCGGCACACACCGGCACGCCGTGGCGGGTGGCGTTCGGCGGTTTCGTCCCCGGCTTCGCCTACCTGACGGGCGGGGATCCGCGGCTGGAGGTGGCGCGGCGCGCCGAGCCCCGCACCACCGTCCCCGCGGGCTCGGTCGGCCTGGCCGGCGAGTTCAGCGGCGTCTATCCGCGAGCCTCCCCCGGTGGTTGGCAGCTCCTGGGACGCACCGGCGCGTCGCTCTGGAGCTCACAGGACGGCGCCCTGCTGGCGCCGGGCGCGACGGTCCGGTTCGTCGCCCGCACGTCGGCGCCCGCTCCGGAGCCTGCTCGCGACGACGCCCCGGCTCCGACGCGGGGTGGGGTGGAGGTCGTCGTGACCGGCGCCGCCGCGTCGGTCCAGGACCTCGGCCGGCCGGGGAACGCCGCCACCGGCGTCGGACGCTCGGGGGCGGCCGACCGGGCCGCGCTGCGGCTGGCCAACCGGATCGTCGCCAACCCGGAGGGCGCCGCGGGGATCGAGGTGCTGTTCGGCGGGCTCGCCGTGCGGGCGCGGCAGCTGCTGGTGGTCGCGCTGGCCGGCGCGCCTGCTCCGGCTCTCGTCGACGGCACACCGGTCGGCCACCACTCGCTCGTCACCCTGCGCCCCGGCCAGGAGCTGCACCTGGGCCCGCCGCCGTGCGGGCTGCGCACCTACCTCGCCGTACGCGGGGGGATCGCGACGGCGGAGACGCTCGGCTCGCGGAGCGCCGACGCGCTGTCCGGGATCGGACCGCCCCCGCTCGACGCGGGCGACGTGCTGCCGATCGGGCCCGAGCCGTCGGTGCTGCCGCTGGTGGACGTCGCCCCGGTCGCGCTCCCGCCGGCGGGCACGGTGACGTTGCGCGCGATCCGCGGGCCCCGGGCCGATCATCTCGCCGACCCGGACGCGCTGACGCGCACCACGTGGACGGTGTCGAGCCGCAGCGACCGCGTGGGCATGCGTCTCGAGGGCCCCCCGCTGCAGCGGGTGAGCAGCGAGGAGAACCCGTCCGAAGGCATCGTGCGCGGCGCGATCCAGGTGCCGCCCGGGGGCGAGCCCGTGCTGTTCCTCGCCGATCACCCGGTGACCGGCGGCTACCCCGTGGCCGCCGTCGTCGTCGACGCCGACGTCGACCGCGCCGCGCAGGTGCGGCCCGGCCAGCAGGTGCGTTTCACGCTCGTCCCGCCCCCGTGGACGGAGCACGCGTGACGCGGCGGGAGATCGCGACCCCGATCAGGCAGACCACGCCCCCGGCCATCGCGAGCACCGGCGGCACCTCCCCCAGCAGCACCGCGCCGAGGACGATCGTGATCGGCGGCACGACGTAGGTGCTGACGCCCAACCGGCCCGCGTCCATGCGCGCCAGCGCGTAGGCCCACGTGCTGAACGCCAGCGCGGTGGGCACCACGCCCAGGTAGACCAGCCAACCGGTGGCCGCTACCGGCGCCGAGCCGAGATCCCGGACCAGAGCGGGCGTGAACGGCAGGCTGCCCACCGCGCCGATCGTGCAGGCGAGCCACGTGACCTGCAGCGCCGGTAGCCGGGCCAGCACCGGCTTCTGGGCCAGCACGCCGATCGCATACGTGACGGCCGCGACGAGGCACAGGACCACCCCCAGCAGATCCGCCGGCCCGGCCTTCGTGGTGGCCACCCCCACCAGCACGGCACCGCAGAACGCCACCAGCGCCCCGATCACCAGCCAGCGCGGGAAGCCCTCGCCGAGCAGCAACCCCGCGAACAGCGCGATGAGGATGGGCCCGACGTTGACCAGCATGGCCGTGGTGCCCGCGTCGACGCGCTGCTCGGCGGCGTTGAGCGCGAGGTTGTACACCATGAACCAGGCCAGCCCGCACAGCACGATCAGCGCCCACTCGCGGCCGGTGGGCGCGACCCAGCGCCGGCCGATGAGCAGCGCGATCCCCAGCGCGGCGGAGCCCACGACCAGCCGGCCGAGCGCGAGCGACCCCGGCTGGTAGGAGCCACCGACGAACCGGATGGCCACGAACGCCGAGGCCCACGCGAGCAGCGTGACGGCCACAGCGGCGAGCGCGCCCCAGCGGTACCGGGTGGAGGTGGTCGTGGTCATGGTGGCGACGCTAGCCGGGGGCACCGACGATCTCGCGCGGGATTCGGCCATCCATCGTCGGGAAACCGCCGGATCCGCCGGGACGGGCCGGGGCCGCGTTCAGAACCTCGCTGTGGTTCGGCGGCGCGTCACCGGTTGAGCTGGCCCGTGTTCCTGCGCTTGATCGCCCCGTACGCGGCGGTGCCGAGGAACAGCACGATCCCGACCACCGCCAGCCACAGCAGCGACTTGACCACGAACCCGATCACCACGAACGCAAGCCAGACCACCAGCAGTCCGACGATCACACGAGCGATCACGGGGACACCTCCCGACCAGGCCCGCACCGCCGCGGGCCGCTGAGCCCGACGGTACGCCCGATCGTCCGGGCGCAGGGCCGTGCAGACCGCGTGGTCACCGTGCAGGGGTTCTCCGGTCTGCACGGCGACGTCGAGGTCTGCACCGTCCTACGTCGAGCACGGGAGCCCACGGATCTGGCCGCCGTGGGCTGGGGACGCCCGCGGAACGAGCGCCGGTAGGCCCGCGGGCTCGTGCCGAAGCGGCGCCGGAAGCGCTCCCGGAACGTCGTGGCCGACCCGAAGCCGGCCTGCCCGGCGACCTGCTCGACGGACAGGTCGGTGGTCTCCAGCAGCAGGTGGGCGTGTCGCAGGCGCGCCCGATCAGCCACTGCGCGGGTGTCGTCCCGGTCTGGTCACGGAAGCGCCGGTTGGGCGTCCGCGTGGTCGTCGCGGCCCGCCCGGCCAGGTCGGCGAGGGTGAGATCGCGGTCGAGGTGCTCGGTCATCCACCGCAGCAGCGGCCCCAGGGTGGCTCCGTCCGGTGCAGGCTCGCGGTGGACGATGAACTGTGCCTGCCCGCCGTCGCGCTCGAGCGGCATCACGGCGTCACGGGCGGAGTCGACGGCCACTGCGCACCGTGGTCGCGGCGGATCACGTGCAGGCTGAGGTCCAGGCCGGCGGCGGCGCCGGCCGAGGTCAGCACCTGACCTTCGTCGACGAAGAGCACGTCCGGGTCGACGGTGATGCGCGGGTACCGGCGCGCCGCGCCGCCGTGGAGGACGCGCTGAGCTGATGATCCGCGCCGGCCTTACCTCAGCGCCCGAGCCGGGGCGCTGAGGCGCGGTTCGTGGCGATCACTGCCACCAGCCACCCGGTGTTCACCAGCAGCCGGCCGCGCCGTACGGGCAGGCGGTGCGGAAGGCCGCGACCGTCACGCCCGCGACGCCGGCCGGCCCGAGCGGTACGGCGAGCGCTCCGCGCACGGGTGCGTCAGCGCTCCGCGGCGGCGAGGTCGGCGTGCTGCGTCCGGAGGTCGCGCTTGAGGATCTTGCCGCTCGGGTTCTTCGGCAGCGCGTCGGCGAACACGACGAACTTGGGCCGCTTGAACCCGGCCAGCTTCTCGCGCGTGTGGGCGTGCACGGCGTCCTCGGTCAGGGTCACGCCCTCCTTCGGCACGACCACCGCCGTCACGGCCTCGATCCACGTCGGGTGGGAGATGCCGAACACGGCCACCTCGGCGACCCCGTCGAGCTGGTAGATCGCCTCCTCCACCTCGCGGCTGGCCACGTTCTCGCCGCCGGTCTTGATCATGTCCTTCTTGCGGTCGACCACCGAAAGGTAGCCGTCGGAGGTGAGGATGCCCAGGTCACCGGAGTGGAACCAGCCGCCGCGGAACGCCTCGGCCGTCTTCTCCTCGTCGTGGTAGTAGCCGAGTGCAGCGTGCGGACTGCGGTGCACGATCTCGCCGACCTCGCCTGCGGGCACGGGGTCGTTCGCGTCGTCGACCACCAGCGTCTCGACGTTGATCGACGCCCGGCCCGCCGAACCCGCGTACGGCAACTGCTCGTGCGGGCGCAGGATCGTGGCCAGCGGCGCCATCTCGGTCTGCCCGTAGAAGTTCCAGAACCGGACGTCCGGCAGCCGGCGAGACAGCTCCCGCAGCACCTCCACCGGCATGGCGGACGCGCCGTAGTAGCCCTTGCGCAGCGAGGACAGGTCGGTGGTGTCGAAGTCGGGGTGGCGCAGCAGCGAGATCCACACCGTCGGCGGGCAGAACAGCTTGGTGGCCTGCTCGCGCGCGATCGTCGCGAGCAGGTCCGCCGGGTTGGGGCCGGGCAGGATGATGCTGGTGGCGCCGAGGTAGACGTCGACGGACAGGAAGCAGTCCAGCTGCGCGCAGTGGTAGAGCGGCAGCGAGTGCACCTCGATGTCGTCGGGCTCCATGCCGCCGTCGATCGTGCACGAGACGTACTGGGCGATCAGCGAGCGGCTCGACAGCAGCACGCCCTTGGGGCGCGACTCGGTGCCCGAGGTGTACATCAGCCGCAGCGGGTCGTCGTCGGCGACGAGCACCTCCGGATCGTGCGTGGGCCCGACCGTCCACCAGTCGTCGACGTCCTCCCAGCCCTCGTGGGCGGCGCCGACACAGCCGCGGATGCCTACCGTCCGTCCTGCCAGCGCCTTCTCCGCCGTCGGGACGAGCACGTCCTCGGCGACCATGGCCGTGGCGCCGGAGTGGCCGAGGATGAACGCGATCTCGTCGGCGTTGAGCATGAAGTTGACGGGCACGAGCACCGCGCCGAGCTTCGCCGCGGCGAACGCGAGCACGGCGTACTGCCAGGAGTTGTGCGAGAGCAGCGCGAGCCGGTCGCCCTTCGCCAGGCCTCGGCCGGCCAGCGCGTTCGCGGCGCGGTTCACGGCCGCGTCGAACCCGGCGTAGGTGACGCGCCGGTCGCCGGCCACCACGGCGAGCTTGTCCGGATAGCGGGCGGCGGTGCGGCGCAGCAGGTCACCGATCCCGTGCTGGCGGGCACGGGCGATCGCGGCGGTGGTGTCGGGGCGAAACGCGGGCACGGCATCGGGCATGGTCGGATCCTGCCCGATCTCAGCCGCGCCCGGCCAGCGCGGCCAGGGTGCGGAGCTGCTTGCGCATCATCACGAGGTCACCCCAGGCGATCGAGGCTCCGCCGCGCTTCGCGGTCAGGTCGAGCCGCCCGATCAGGCGGCTCGCGTCGTCGCCGACCGGCGCCACGCGGTAGGTGCACGCCATCGGGCCGAAGCGGCGCGTCGGGCCGGGCCGCCCCACCCCAGTGATCTCCACGCCCGGCTCGAACGCGGCGATCTGGAAGATCATCACGAACGTCGCGCCGATCCGCAGGTCGTCGGCGCCGGGGGTGAGCGTGCGCGGGCTGCGGCGGCCGAGGTTGTCGACCAGGTCGTAGCTGTACGGGGCCCGGGTGAGCTGGCACAGCCAGCGGAACGCGACGGCCGCCGGGGCGGCGACGTCGACGGCGCGGATCATGCGATGCGCGGGATCGGGGACGAGCGCGGCGCAGGGGTAGTCGGCCAGCCGCTCGGCGTCGGTGGCGCCCCAGCTCCACGGCAGACCGGCTCGGACCATGGCGTCAGGAGACCACGTGCCCGTCCCCGACGCTCACCTCGCCGCCGGCCGTGACGTCCGCGTAGACGCCGGCGCACGCCCAGACGCCCATGCCGGGGATCTCCAGGCGGTTGTGCCGGGCGACCGCGCGCAGGGTGCCGGGATCGCGCGGGAGGTCGCCCTGCGCGAGCGTCGTCATCACGCAGCGCATCGCGGTGATCGAGACCTTCAGCACCGCTCCGTTCCCCAGGGTGACGGCGCGGCCCGGCCAGCCGTTCTCGACGAAGCCCGACCCGTCGCCGCCGAGGACGACGTTCGGGCGGTAGCGGCGTACGTCGAAGGTCGCGTCGGGAGCGAGTTCCCGCAGGTGGGCGAGGGTCTCCTCGGTGAGGACGTGCAGTACGGCGAGATCGAAGAAGCCCGTCGAGCCCGGCGCCAGGCCGGCGATGTCGAAGCGGCTGATCGCCTCGCCGGTGACCTCTCGCCGCACCTCGGTGCCGTCGATGAGGCCCTGCGGCGCGAGGCCGTCGATCTCGGGCCACAGCTCCTCGAAGCCGCTGCCGTCGGGGCGCGTGGACGCCAGCCGCACCGGGCGGCGCAGCGCGGCGGACAGCGCCTCGTCGATGCCGGGGCCGTCGCTGCGCAGCGTCGAACCGTCGGGGAACGTGATCTCGACGGGCGGCACGACCTGCCCGGGCTCCGGCTCGGTGACGTACCGGGCGGAGAAGTCGAGCAGTGCGGCCCACCGGCTGGGCACCTTCGCGCTGGCCACGTCACCGGTCTCACCGTCGATCACCGCGTAGGCGCGGTCGCCCAGGACCCCGCCGGCGTCGATCGTGGCGCGGGTGAGCGACTCACCGAGCATGGACTTGACGGGGTAGCGGAACAGCGCGGTGACGGTCACCGACCCGTTCTAGCAGGGTGGCCGGTGGGCGAGAAACGGCCCGGTCGGAGGGAACCCGCATGTGCGGTTCGCACGGCCGTTCCTCTCGGCGATCGCGGGCCGGATGCGCCCGACTCGCGCACCGAATCGTGCCGACTCGCGGGTTGGAAGAACGCCGCAGGGGCGGCACCCGTCGAGGGTGCCGCCCCTGCGGAATCGCGCGGGTGTTGCGGTAGGGCTGGACCTAGAAGTCCATGCCGCCCATGCCGCCGGTGGGGTCGCCGCCGCCGGCCGGAGCGTTCTTCTCCGGCTTGTCGGCGATGACGGCCTCGGTGGTGAGGAACAGGGCCGCGATCGACGCCGCGTTCTGCAGCGCCGAGCGGGTGACCTTGGCGGGGTCGATGATCCCGGCCTTGATCAGGTCCTTGTACTCACCGGTGGAAGCGTCGAGGCCCTCGCCCGCGGCCAGGCCGCGGACCTTCTCCGCCACGACGCCGCCCTCGAGGCCGGCGTTGATGGCGATCTGCTTGAGCGGAGCCTCCAGCGCGACGCGGACGATGTTCGCGCTGGTGGCCTCGTCACCATCGAGGCCGAGACCCTCGAACAGGCCCGCACCGGCCTGGATGAGAGCCACGCCGCCACCGGCGACGATGCCCTCCTCGACGGCCGCCTTCGCGTTGCGAACGGCGTCCTCGATGCGGTGCTTGCGCTCCTTGAGCTCCACCTCGGTGGCCGCTCCGGCCTTGATGACCGCAACACCGCCGGCCAGCTTGGCCAGGCGCTCCTGCAGCTTCTCGCGGTCGTAGTCCGAATCCGTCCGGTCGATCTCGGAGCGGATCTGCTGCACGCGACCGGCGATCTGGTCGGCGTCGCCGCCACCGTCGACGATGGTGGTCTCGTCCTTGGTCACGACGACCTTGCGGGCCGTGCCCAGGAGCGTCAGGTCGGCGTTCTCCAGCTTGAGGCCGACCTTCTCCGAGATGACCTCGCCACCGGTGAGGATGGCCATGTCGGCCAGCATCGCCTCGCGGCGGTCACCGAAGCCCGGCGCCTTGACGGCGACGGACTTGAAGGTGCCCCGGATCTTGTTGACGACCAGGGTGGCCAGGGCCTCGCCCTCGACGTCCTCGGCGATGATCGCGAGCGGCTTGCCGCCCTGCATGACCTTCTCCAGCAGCGGGAGCAGGTCCTTCACCGTCGAGATCTTGGAGGAGACCAGGAGGACGTAGCAGTCCTCCAGCTCGGCCTCCATGCGCTCGGCGTCGGTGACGAAGTAGGGCGAGATGTAGCCCTTGTCGAACCGCATGCCCTCGGTCAGCTCGAGCTCCAGACCGAAGGTCTGGCTCTCCTCGACCGTGATGACGCCTTCCTTGCCGACCTTGTCCATCGCCTCGGCGATGAGCTCGCCGATCGTGGAATCGGCGGCCGAGATCGAGGCCGTGGCAGCGATCTGCTCCTTGGTCTCGACCTCCTTGGCGGACTTCAGCAGCGCCTCGGAGACGGCCGCGACGGCCTTCTCGATGCCCCGCTTGAGCGCCATCGGGTTGGCACCCGCGGCCACGTTGCGCAGGCCCTCGCGGACCATCGCCTGGGCGAGCACGGTGGCGGTGGTGGTGCCGTCACCCGCGACGTCGTCGGTCTTCTTGGCAACTTCCTTGACGAGCTCGGCCCCGATCTTCTCCCAGGGGTCCTCGAGCTCGATCTCCTTGGCGATCGACACACCATCGTTGGTGATGGTGGGCGCGCCCCACTTCTTCTCCAGCACGACGTTGCGGCCACGCGGGCCGAGCGTC
>JBBQEF010000004.1:0-40653 GCA_038320445.1 Mycobacteriales bacterium | reverse complement strand
ACCACGGAGGGACATCGGACATGAGCACACATCGAGGCGCCGTCGTCGTCGGCATCGACGGATCCGGCAGCGCTCTGCAGGCGGTCCGGTGGGGTGCCGCCGAGGCGGCCCGTCGGCACGTCCCGCTACGCCTCGTCCACGCCTTCGACCACGCCGTCGACGGGGTCGTCGGCCGTCCGGGGCTCGGCACCGAGTTCCATGACCTGCTGGTCGCCCAGGCGCACCGGACGCTCACCGAGGCGGCCGAGGTCGCACGGGACACGGTGTCCGGCGTCGAGGTCGACGAGCAGATGGTCGTCGGGTACCCGATCCCGGTGCTGGTCGACGAGTCCAGCCGCGCCGCGCTGGTCGCGGTCGGTGACCGGGGCCGGACCCGGCTCGCGGAGCTGGTGGCCGGATCGGTCCCGTCGGCACTGGCCGCGCACGGACAGTGCCCGGTCGTCGTCGTCCGGGGAGCGCAACCGGACCCGGCGGACCCGGCCCGCCCGGTCGTGGTGGGCATCGACGGGACCCCGGCCAGCGAGGCGGCGATCGCGTTCGCGTTCTCGACCGCCTCCGCGTTGCACGCGCCGCTCGTGGCGGTCCACGCCTGGTCCGTCCCGGTGATCGGGACGGTGCCGGTGCCGCCCGGGGTGACCACCACAGCCGAGGCCGCGGCGGAGGAGATCCTCGCCGAACGGCTGGCGGGCTGGGGGGAGAAGTACCCGGACGTCTCCGTGCGGCGGGCCGTGGTGAACGAGCAACCGGCCCGGCTGCTCGTCCAGGAGGCCGAGCAGGCACAGCTGGTGGTCGTCGGCTCGCGCGGCCACGGCCACATCGCCGGGCTGGTCCTGGGCTCGGTGAGCCACGCGCTGGTGCATCGTTCCCCCTGCCCCGTCGTCGTGGTCGGGCCCGAGGCCGCCGAGCGGCCGTGAGCAGGGCCGCCGCACGCACCCGGCGGGCCTCCCGCGCGACCTGGAGGTCCGCCGGTCCTTCCTGACGGTCCGGGCACGTGCGGTCGAGGAAGGGGCACGATGGTCACCACGCTGGCCGGTGTCGCGCTGGCCGCCGTCGCGGCCGTCGGCTTCTCCTGGGCCGTGAGGTTGCAGCACGGAGCCGTCGTCGCGGTCGGGGTCGGCGGTCGGTTGTCGGTCAGCGGGGTGCCGGCGCTGGTGCGCTCGCCGGGATGGCGGACCGGCGCCGCGCTCACCGTCCTCGCGACCAGCCTGCACATCGGTGCGCTGTCGCTCGCCCCGCTGGCCGTCGTCCAGCCGGTCGGGGTGCTCAGCCTGGTCGTGACCGTGCTGCTGGCCGGGCACGCCTCGACCGGGCCGCTGTCCGCCGAGGTGCGGTGGGCCGTCGTCGCCGTCTGCGCGGGCGTCGCGGGTTTCGTCGTGGTGAGCGCGCTGACGATGACGGCGGCCGGGCCCGTCTCCGGCGACGGCGTCCAGGTCGTGGTGGTCGTGGTGCTGCTGGCCGCCGCGGGCGCGCTGCGCACGTCCGGCCGGGCCCGGTGCGTGACCGTCGCGTCGTGTGCGGCGGCGGTGTTCGGGCTCGGGTCCAGCCTCATCCGAGCGGCCACCCAGGACCTCATCGTCCGCGGGGACGTCGTGGCGGCGCTCTGGGTCGCCGGGGAGGCGGCGGCGCTGGCCGTCTGCGGTGCGTGGCTGGTGCACCAGGCCTACGCCGCCGGGCCCGCCGCGGTCACGGTCGCGGCCACGACCGTGCTCGATCCCGTGACCGCGGTGATCGTGGGGATCGCTTTCGGCGGAGAGGTGCTGATGCCCGTGCCGGTACTGGGCATCGGCCAGGTCGCACTGGCTCTCGCCGCCGTCGCCGGGGTGCTCGTGCTCGCCCGATCGGTGCCCGACGAGCGGGACGCCCGGCCCGAGCGGCGACCGTCGCCGCCGGCCGGGGACCCGATGCGCATCCTCATCGGCGCGCGGAGGCGACGCGATCCACGGCCGCGGAGGTTCCCCCGGTGACCACGCTGTGAGCTGCGGCGGCCGGGACCGACGGTCCCGGGGTTCGGCTCAGCGCACGACGGCGACCGGGCAGTGGGCGTGGTGGAGCACCGACTGGCTCACCGAGCCCAGGAGCAGGTCGGCCAGCTCGGTGTGGCCACGGGAGCCGACCACGAGCAGGGCGGCGTGGTCGGAGAAGTCGGCGAGCAGCCGGGCCGGGTGGGCGGGGACCGCCTCATAGGTGATCGCGACGTCCGGGTACGTCGCCGCCCACGGGCCGACGGCGTCGCGGAGCAGGCGCTCACCGGTCTCGACGCGATGCAGCGTCGCCGACCAGGCAGGAGACCCCCGGCCGAACGCGGCGACGGGATGGTCCTTCCAGCCGTGCACCGCGACCAGCGGGGCGCCGTCGCGGGCGGCGGTCTCGATCGCGAAGCCGATCGCCTGGTCGCTCGCCGCCGAGCCGTCCACGCCGACCACGATGCGGCGTTCGTGTGGGTCGGCCCGCTCGCGCGCGACGACGACCGGGCAGTGCGCGTGGCGGCTGATGTGCTGGCTCACCGAGCCGAGCAACAGGCCGGATGCCGCTCCCTGGCCGCGGGCGCCGACCACGACGATGCCGGCCTGCCGGCTGGCCTCGACCAGCGCCGGGACGGGGTGCCGGTCGACGATCTCGGTGGTGATCGCGTGGACACCCGAGGGGGCCAGCCAGGCCCGGACGTCGGTCAGGAGCAGTTCGGCCTCCTCGTGCATCGCCAGGGACTCCCCGGCCGTCGGAAGCAGCTCGGTGACGGGCGGCGGGATCGCGTGCAGCAGATGCAGGGGTGCGCCGCGGGACCGGGCGGCAGCTGCCGCCCAGTCCACGCCGCGCCTGCTGTCGGCCGACCGGTCGATGCCGACGACGATCGCACCGGATGGCATGACCATGGCCGCCTCCTTCCGCGCGCGCGTGGTCAGGCGATGACGACGGCGGGCCGGGCCGCCCTGGCCGCCGCGCGGGCGCGCGCGGGCTCGGGGTGCACCACGGTCACCGGGCACGTGGCGTGCAGCACGCACGAGAGGCTCACCGAACCGAGCAACATGCCCGCGAGGGCGCCACGGGCCCGGCTGCCCACCACGAGCAGGTCGGCGCCCGCAGCGGCGTCCAGGAGCACCCCGGCGGCACCGCCGGGCCGGGCGGACACCGTCACCGGCGTGTCCGCCGCGCCGCCGAGAGCGGCGCGCACCTCGTCGACGATGCCGGTGGCCGTCGCGAGGACGGCGGCGCGGACCTCCTCCGGTGCGGGCACGGGGGGCGGGGTGAGCCCGCTGTAGGCCGCGATCCAGTCCTCGGGTGGCAGGAACGCGGCCAGCACGTGGACGGCCGCGCCGCGGCGGGCGGCGTCGAGCAGCGCGAACCGCAGCGCTGCCCGGCCGCCGGCCGAGTCGTCGAGCCCGACGACGATCCGTGCGTTCCGGTTGTCCATGGTCGGTTCCTCCGGGTCGGTCGATGGTGGTGGGTCGGTCGGGTCACGCCGGTGGCCGGCGCGGTGCGTCCTGCCACGCCCGCGCCGCGACCTCCACGGAGTCGCTGACGGGCCCGGACGTCGGCACGGCCGTGGCCCGTGGCCAGGGGTCGGCGTGCTCGGCCAGCGCGACGGCGACGGCCGCGGTGGCGTCCGACGCGGTGCGGGGCCGGGTCGCGATCCGGCGCGCGGCGGTGTCGGCGGCGGCATCGCACCGCAGCGCGACGAGGTCGCTGTGGGTGCGGCGGGCCAGTTCCCCGGCGTCGTGGCGGTGCTGCCCCGAGGTCCACGACGCGTCGAGCACGACCGACTCCCCGCGCGCGAGCAGCATCCCGGCGCGATGCAGCAGCTGCGCGTAGGTCGCTGCGGTCCGCTCGGGGGTGTAGAGGCCTTCGCCGAACGCGGCGGGAGCGGGCCGGTCGGGGTCGATCCCGGCCAGCTCCTTGCGGATCCGGTCGGTGGAGAGCAGGACCGCGCCGAAACGGTCGGCCAGCGCCCCGCCGACGGTGGTCTTGCCGGTGCCGGGCAGGCCGCCGACGAGGGCGAGCCGGACGGCGCCGCGTTCCAGGTGGTGCAGCGCCAGGCGGGCGTAGCGGGTCGCGTCGGCGGCGGCCGCCTGGTCGTCCTGGCGGTGGCGCAGGCAGGCGACCTTGGCCCGGACGACGGCGCGGTAGGCGATGTAGTGGTGGCGCAGCGCCGCGGGAGCGGGGTCGCCGGAGAACTCGGTGTAGTCGGCGAGGAACTGCCCGGCCAGGTCGGGACGCCCCAGGCGTTCGAGGTCCATGGCGAGGAACGCCACGTCGTCGAGGGCGTCGAGGTGGCGGAGGTGATCGTCGAACTCGAGGCAGTCCAGGACGCGCGGGCCGTCGTCGAGGCAGAAGACGTCGGCCGCGATCAGGTCGCCGTGACCGTCGACGATCCGGTCCCGGCGGCTGTCGAGCAGTGGCCCGCGGCCGTCGAGGAAGCGCGCCGAGAGCCGGCCGATCTCCTCGACGAGCGCGGCGTCGAGGACCGTGCCGGCGAACGGGGCCAGCTCGGTGACGTTCGCCGCCCAGCGCAGCCGCAGGGCGTCCCGGCCGCCGTCGGCCGCGATGGCCGTGCTGCGGTCGGCGCGGGAGTGGAAGGCGGCCATCAACCGGGCCACCGCCCGCAGGTCGTCGGTCACCGGTGCCGCGGACGCCACGAGGGTGGCCAGGCAGCGGTCGTCGGGCATCCGGCGCATCACGACGAGGTGCTCGACAGCGCCGGTGCCGTCGGGGGCGAGGACGTCGCTGACCCCGAGGTAGACGTCCGGGGCCAGCCTGCGGTTGAGCTGCACCTCACGGTGGCAGGCGGCCCGGCGCAGCGCGGGCGTGCTGAAGTCGAGGAAGTCGGTGCGGACCGGCTTCTTCATCTTGACGGCGCGGTCGCCGACGAGGACGACGACGCCGACGTGGGTCTCGCGGACCTCGGCCGGCGGCGTCACCACAGCTGTGACGGGTCGTGCGGGTCGGCGGCCGAGACCGGGACCGGCAGGTCCGGGATCCGGCCTGCCTCGTCGCTCCCGTGGGCGACGACGCAGACCGGGCACGGGCTGCTGCGCACGAGGGCCCGGCTGCACGAGCCCAGGACGATCCGGGCGATGCTGGTGCGGCTGCGGGTGGACACGATCACGAGCCGGGCGTCGGCCGCGGCGTGCAGCAGCGCGTCCTCGGGGTGCCCGTGCGCGACGCGCACCTCGATCTCCACGTCCGGGTGGGCGAGGCGCCACGGCGTCAGCCGGTCCTCCAGCGCGGCGGCGACGTCCGCGTCGGATCCCGTCGCGTGGCCGGGGCGGGCGTGCAGCACCACCAGTGGCGTCCCGTGCCGGGCGGCGTCGGCGAAGGCCGCGGTGACGGCCGACGCGTCGCCGGCCGGGTCGTCGATGCCGAGCAGGACCGGGCGGCCGGCCACCGCCGACCGGTGGTGACCGCGGACGACCGTCACCGGGCACCGGGCATGGCCGCTCACGGCGACCGCGACCGATCCGAGCGTGACATCGCCGGGACGGCCGGTCGCCATGCCGACGACCAGCAGGTCCGTGTGGTCCGACAGCCGGGTGAGCGCTCGGACCGGGTGGTCGTCGAGCACCTCGGTGCGGACGGTCACGCCGGCGTCGCGACGGTGCGCGGTGGTGTAGGCGAGCGCGAGCACCGCGTCCGCCCGGCGCCGGCCGTCCGCGTCGCCCGTGGCGTAGGGGGCGGCGTGCACGATCGTCAGGGGCACTCCGCGCACGGCGGCCTCGACCGTCGCCCACCCGACGGCCCGCAGTGCCGTCGCCGTGCCGTCGACTCCGACCGTCACTCCGGGCTCGGCCGCGGTGTTCTCGTCCACGTCGGTTCCCTTCTCGTCGTCCGGGGTACCAGCGTGGTCGGCGACGGCCCGCTCGCATCAGTGCCGGTGGCCCTCCGCCACCGGGCAGGACGACCCCCTCGGACCGGGTCCCCCCGGTCGCGGGCGCGAGCCGCCCCGTGTCTCCGGGCCGGACGGCCCTCGGAAAGGGGGGCCTTCGGCGGCAGGCACCACCTCGCCGCGCGGGTTCGGTGGGGGTGGGTGTCCGGGCGAGCGGAGGAGGGTGCCGTGTTCTTCACGCAGTACTACCTGGAGTACCGGTCCCGGGCGTCGTACATGATCGGCGACGAGGTGACCGGGCAGGTGGTGGTCGTCGACCCGCGCCGGGACGTGGGCGAGTACCTCGTCGACGCGCGGGCTCGTGGCCTCTCGATCGTGGGTGTCGTCACCACCCACTTCCACGCGGACTTCCTCGCCGGGCACCTGGAGCTGGCCGAGGCGACCGGCGCATGGATCCGCACGCCGGCCGACGGTGAGCGGATCGTTCTCGGTGACGTGGTGCTGCAGGTACTGGAGACGCCCGGGCACACCCCGGGGTCGATCGGCATCGCGGTGTTCGAGCACGCCGCCGACGAGGTGCCCTACGGCGTCCTGACCGGCGATGGGCTGCTCGTCGGCGACGTCGGCCGCCCGGACCTGCCGGCCTCGCCCGGCGCCCGCGCCGACGAGCCGGCCGGGTTGCTGCACCGCTCGATCCGGTCCGCGGCACCGTCGTCCGTCGACGACGCGATCCTCGACCGGCGCCTGCACCCCGACCTCGGCGCCGCCGCGGTGCCCGTGCCGCTGGGCGTCGACGACGTGCTGGCCCACCAGCGGGCGGGGGCCGTCGTGCTCGACACCCGCGATCCCGGCGACTTCGCCGCCCGGCATCTCGCCGGCTCGGTGAACGTCCCCACCGACGGCCGCTTCGCCGAGACCGCAGGCGTGGTCGCCGCACCGGAGCAGCAGGTGGTGGTGGTCGCGGCGCAGGACGGGGAGGAGGGGGTCGTGCGCACGCTGGCGCGGATCGGGTTCGACCACGTCGTGGGCTACCTGAGCGAGCCCGAGGGCGCGTTGCTCGGCGTGCCCGGCCGCGTCGTCCGGGCGCGCCGGCTGACCGCCCGCAGGCTGGCCGCGGCGATGGGACGCCCGTATCCCCCGGTCGTGATCGACGTGCGCGACGCGGGCGAGCTCGCAGGCGGCGCCATCTTCCGGGCCCGCCACATCCCGCTCGCCGAACTGCCCCGCCGGCTGTCCGAGATCCCTCCCGGCCGGCCGCTGGTCGTCTACTGCGCGGGTGGGTACCAGTCCAGCGTGGCGGCCAGCCTGCTCCGCAGGGAGGGGTGGACGGACGTCTCCGACCTGCTCGGCGGCTACGCGGCCTGGGCCGCGGTGCTGCCCGCGCGCTGACCGGCGCGCGGCTCGGATCAGGCGAGCACGGCGTCGAGCACGTCGCGCATCGACACCAGACCGGTGATGCGGCCGTGGTCGTCGCGGATCGCGACGTGCCGAACCCCGGAGTCGACCATCAACCGTCCGACGGCGGCGATCGGGTCGGTGTCGGCTGCCGTGACCAGGTCGACCGACATCATGGTCCTGACCTGCTCCCGTTCGATGTCGCCGCCGAACGCCACCGCCGTGACGATGTCGCGTTCGGAGATGACGCCCACGGGCCCGATCGGGCCGCTCACCAGGAGCGCTCCGGTGTCGTTCCCGGCCAGCTCCCTGGTCACGTCGCGGAGCGAGTCGTGCTGCTCGACGGTGGCCGGCCGATCCCTCATGATCGTGCGGATCGGCTGCTCGGCGGCGGCCCCGTCCAGGACGTCGCCCATCGGGACCCCATCGCTCAGCTGCGCTCGCACGTCGTCCATGGTCCTGAAGCTAGGCGTGGACCGGATTCCGGTGCAGGGGCGGAGGTCCCGGACACCGGTGCCGATCGGCGCTGCTCTCCCGGGCCCGCTCCCTGCCACCGTGATGCGACGGTCGAGCCAGGAGGACCACCATGACGGCTGAGGGCGCCGGGCTCCCTGCCGGCCCGGCTGTGGGACGGCCCCGGGCGGTGCGCGCGCTGCTCGCCGACGGTGCCATCGTGCGGTTGCGCGAGCTGGACCGCTCGGACGCCACGCTGGTGGCGGCGTTGTACGCCGAGCTGCCCACGGAGGACCGGGTCTTCCGCTTCTTCGGCGCGGGCGTGCGGGCGGACGTGTCCGCGCTGCTCGAGCGGCGGCATCCGGCCGATGTGTCCATCGGCGCCTTCCGCGGCGAGGATCTCGTCGGCGTCGCGCACGCGATCGTGTTCGACGACGATCCCGCGACCGCCGAGATCGCGGTCGCGGTGATACATCCGGCGCAGACCCACGGTGTCGGCACGCTGCTGGTGGAGCACCTCGCCTCGCGTGCCCGTGGACGGGGGGTGCGCCGGTTCGTGGCCGACGTGCTGGCCGAGAACGCCCGGATGTGGCGGGTGATCACCGACTCGGGGTTCCCGGTGCGGCGCAGCGGCGGGGGCAGCCAGGGCCACGTCGAGCTGGATCTCACGGTCGCCGACGGCTACCTCGACGCGCTGGCGGAGCGGGAGGAGCGGGCGGACGTCGCGAGCCTGTCGGCGGTGCTCAGCCCGCGCTCGATCGTGGTCGTCGGGGTCGGCCGCGGCTCCCACTCGGTCGGGCACGTGGTGCTGGAGAACCTGGTCCGGGCCGGGTTCACGGGGCAGCTGGCCGCGGTGAACCCGCACGCCGACGAGATCTGCGGGGTGGTCTGCCACCGGTCGGTGGCGGAGCTCACCGCGCCGGTGGATCTCGCCGTGGTGTGCGTGCCCGCCCCGGCCGTGCCGGAGGTGGCACGGCAGTGCGGCCGGGCCGGGGTGCGGGCCCTGCTCGTGATCAGTTCCGGCCTCTCGGCCGATCCGGTGCTGGCCGAGGGCCTGGTGGACGCGGTCCGCCGCTACGACATGCGCATGGTGGGACCGAACTGCGTCGGTGTCTCCAACACCGACGCCACGGTCCGGATGGACGCGACCTTCGCGGGGCCGGCTCCGGCCGGGCACGTCGGGCTGGTCACCCAGTCCGGGGGTGTGTCCATCGCGATCGAGGACGAGCTGCGCAGGCTGGGGCTCGGCGTGTCGACCGCCGTGTCCACGGGGGACAAGTACGACGTCAGCGGCAACGACCTGATGCTGTGGTGGCACGACGACCCGCGCACCGCGCTGGCCGTGCTGTACCTGGAGTCCTTCGGCAACCCGCGCAAGTTCTCCCGCTTCGCCCGGCGGCTGGCCACGCGGATGCCGGTGCTCACCGTCCGTTCGGGCAGCTCGGCCGCAGGGCAGCGGGCGGCTGCCTCGCACACCGCCTCGACGGCCACGCCGAGGGTCGTCAGGGACTCCCTCTTCCGGCAGGCGGGCGTCCTCGCGGTGGACCGGCTCGACGAGCTGTCCGAGTTGATCGCCGTGCTGTCCTGGCAGCCGCTCCCCGCAGGCCGCCGGGTCGGCGTGATCAGCAACGCGGGCGGGGTGGGCGTACTGGCCGCCGACGCGTGTGTGGCCCGCGGGCTGGTCGTGCCGGAGCTGGGCCCGCAGACCCGGGCGGAGCTGCGGGACCTGCTGCCGCCCGGCGCGGCCACCGGCAACCCGGTGGACACCGGTGCGGTCATCTCCACCGCGGCCTTCGGCGCCGCGGTGGCCGCGTTGCGCCGCGACGCCGCGGTGGACGCCGTCCTCGCGCTGACGGTGTCGACGGCACTGGCCGACCCGTCCCCGGGCATCTCCGCCGCGGCCCAGGTGCCCGGACCACCGCTGGTGGCCGTCCACGCCGGACAGGCCGAGCACGTCCGCCCGCTCGGGGTGCCCGGCTCCGGTGTGGTGGTGCCCTCGTTCGCCGACCCCGCGGCCGCGGCGACGGCGCTGGCCCACGCCGCCACGCGCTCGGAATGGCTCGCGCGGCCCCGCGGCGGCCGCGTCCCGCTCGACGGTGTGGACGCCCTGGCGGCCAGGGCGCTGGTCGCGCGCTTCCTCGCCGCAGCGCCGCAGGGCGGGTGGCTCGACCCGGTCGACGTCCAGGACGTCCTGCAGGCGTTCGGCCTCCCCGTACTGCGCGCGGTGCTCGTCGAGGACTCCGACCTGGCGGTGGCCGCGTTCGCGGGAGCGGGCCGTCCGGTGGCGATGAAGGCGGTGGCCGAGGGCGTGCTCCACAAGGCGGCCGCGGGTGGTGTGCGGCTGGGCCTGAGCGACCGGGCGGCCGTCGCAGCGGCCGCCGACGAGCTCACGGCCCGCTTCGGGTCCCGGCTGCGCGGGCTGCTCGTGCAGCCGATGTCGGACGCCGGGCCGGAGCTGCTGGTCGGGGTGACGAGCGAGCCGGTGTTCGGCCCGCTGGTCACGGTCGGCCTGGGTGGGACGTCCACCGACCTGGTCGGCGACCGGGCCCACCGGCTGGTGCCGCTGACCGCGGCCGACGCCGCGGAGATGCTCGCGGAGTTCCGGGCCGGGTCCCGTCTGTTCCCCGCGCAGCAGAGCGCGGCGCCCGGCCGCCGCGCGATCCTGGAGGTGATCCTGCGGGTGGGCCTGCTGGCCGAGGCACTGCCCGAGGTGGCCGAGCTCGATCTCAACCCCGTGGTCCTCGGACCGGGCGGGTGCGTGATCGTCGACGCGAGGGTGCGCGTGGCCCCGGCACCCGACGGCGATCCCGCACTGCGCGCGCTGACCGGGTGACGCACCCGGTTCCGGCGGCGGGCGGCCCGTGCGCCGAGCTCAGTGCCCCGCGTCGGCGTCCGCCGCAGCCGCGACGTGCAGCCCGCGGAACTCCCGGCGGCGCAGCAACCGGAGCACCAGCGAGCGCGGCGGCCCGAACGCCGCCAGGCCCTCCTCGGTGGTGCAGGGCTCGATCCGGTCGACGGGGTACTCGACCCCGTGCCGGAGCACGACGCACCGGCCCGCCGCGGTGATGTTGCGGTACCAGTCGACGCCGGGGCCGTAGGTCAGCTCGATGACGAAGCCGTCCGGGGTGCGCGCGAGCAGCAGCGGGGTCTCGTAGGTGCGTCCGGTGCGGCGCCCGACGTGCCGGACGAGCGCGTGCGGGCCGTGCCCGGACCGGGCGAGCGGCACCGTGACGCGGTTGAGCGTGTTCTTGACGAGCCGGAGGAATCCCCGCTGGAAGCGATGCGTCGTCATGCGACCTCCCGATGTGCCTGTGCGTTGGACGACGGCGGTGGCGATCAGGACGGGGCGAGCCGGTCGCGCGTCGCGGGGGAACGTCGGGTGCCGGCGGCCGACAGCGCCACCCGCCCGAGCGCGAGCGCTGCGCCGGCGACGGTCACCACCGCGACGCCGAGCACGGCACACACCGCGGCCAGCGCGACGAGCACCAGCGCGGGTACCGCGGCGGCCAGCGCCACCGCGACGTCGCGGAAATGGGTGTGCATGACAACCACAGCTCCTGTCCGGGTCCGGCGTGCCAACGAGCAGGTTCGTCGCCCTCGGCTGCCGCCCCCAGGGTCCGCGGTCACGCGGTGGCCGGGACCTTCGGCTCCCGACGGCGGGACCGCGCGGTGTGGAGGTCCCGGTCGTTCGGCCGTGAGGCGGGTCCGGCGCGCCGTGGATGAGCGGCCAGGACGGGGCGGCGCTCGACGCGACCCCGGGCCCACGGTCCCTGGGCCCAGGGCCGTCCGGCCGTGGTGGCCGGCCCGCGGGCCGGACGACCGTGGGGACCCTCGGGGCCGGTCGGCCCCGGCAGGACGTACGGGACGCGGGAGGACACATGGATGCCGAGGGCACCGGGATGGTCGTGGTCGGGGTGGACGGCTCGCCCGGATCGCGCGTCGCCCTGGAGTACGCGATCGAGGACGCGGTCCGTCGCGGCGCGCGGGTGCGGGTCGTGGCGGCTGCTCAGGCGCCCGAGTACTGGGCGATGGCCTATGGCATGACGGCGCCGCTGCCGATCCCGGCGATCATCGACGGGGTCCGCGACGCCGTGCAGCAGACGGTGGACGAGGTCATCGCCGCCCGGCCCGACCTGGCGGCACGCACGACGGTGTCGGTGGACGTGCGGGCCGGAGCGCCCGCCGACGTCCTGCTCGACGCGGCGGACGGCGCGGACCTGCTGGTGCTCGGCCACCGCGGGCGCGGTGCCATCCGCAGCGCCGTGCTCGGGTCCGTCGGGCTCCGCTGCCTGGTGCACGCGTCCTGCCCGGTGACGATCGTCCGGCCGGTGGATGCGCCGCAGCCGGCCACGGCGCCGGTGGCCGCAGCCGTGCCGTCGTGAGCGGTATGCGGCGCTCGACGGTCGCCGACGTCATGAGCACCCCCGCCGTGGCGGTCACTCCCGGCACGTCCTTCGCCTCCGTCGCCGAGCTGCTCTACACCGCAGCGGTCCGGGCCGTCCCGGTCCTGGACGCCGACGGGCGGCTGCTCGGCGTCGTCTCGGAGGCGGACCTGCTGGTCACCGCGGAGAGCGGCGATCCGCAGGGGAGCCGTCACTGGTGGCGGCCGCGGCACGTCCGGCGGCCGGGCCCGACCGCGAAGGAGGGGGCCGCGACGGCGGCGGACCTCATGACCACCTCGGTCGTGACCATCGGCCCGGACGCCGGCGTCGCGGCGGCGGCCCGCACCCTGCGTGAGCACGGCGTGAGCTGGATGCCGGTCGTCGACGGCGACGGTCGTGTCGTCGGGATCCTGGGCCGGTCGGACCTGCTGGCCGTCTTCCTCCGGGACGACACGGCGATCCGGGACGAGGTCGTCACCGAGGTGTTCGACCGGCTGCTCCGGATCGACCCGGCGCAGGTCGCCGTCACGGTGACCGACGGCGTCGTCACGCTGGCCGGAGAGCTGGAGACGCGGGCGGACACCCGGACGGCTCTGCGGCTCGTCGAACGCCTGGAGGGTGTCGTGGGTGTGCACGACCGGCTGAGCTACCGGGTCGACGAGCGGTGGGCCGACTCTCGCGTCGCGCCCCGCTACTGAGGACCGGACCGGTGCTCGCCTGCGAACGGACGGCGCGGTGAACGGGACCTCCGGCCGTGGCGCCACCGGCCCGGTCCCGCGCAGACTCGCGGGCATGGCCGTCCCACCGCCGGGCCCGGTACCGCCCGGGGAGTTCGACGTCGCAGCCCTGGTCGAGGCGTTGACGGCCGCCCCGTCGCTGCACAACACGCAGCCGTGGCGGGTGCGGCGGATCGACCGTGGTCTGCAGCTGCGAGCGAACCTGCGGCGATGGCTGCCGGCCACCGATGTCGGAGGGCGTGAGCTGCGCCTGTCGTGCGGCGCCGGGCTGCTGAACATGCGGCTCGCGCTGGCGGCGGCGGGGTTCCGGCCGGTGGTCGAGCTCCTGCCCGCAGGCACCGACCCGGCGGTGCTGGCCACCATCCGGCCCGGCGAGCGGGTCCGGCCGACGCGCGAGGAGACCGCGCTCGCCGCGGCCATCCCGCGGCGGCACTCCGACCGCGGGGCGTTCCGGCCCGAGGCGGTCACGGTGGCGCACCGGCTCCAGCTGCGCCGCGCGGCCGAGCGGGAGGGCGCGTGGCTGCACGGCGTCAGCGACCCCGACGAGCAGGCCCGGTTGCGCGAGCTGATGGAGCGGGCCCATCGCGTCCAGCTCGCCGATCCGGGCTTCGCCCGGGACTGGAAGACCTGGACGGGCCGCGAGGACGGCGAGCTCGTCGGCGTTCCCCGACGCAGCGGCGGGACGCCACCCGAGGGCAACGACGACTGGATGCTGCGCGACTTCACCCACGGCGCGCGCCCACCGGCGGCCGAGGACCCGGCCGGGTTCGATCCGGCCCCGCTGCTGCTGGTGATCGCCACCCACCGCGACCTCCCGGTGGCCCACCTGCGCGCGGGGCAGGCCCTGCAACGGGTGCTGCTCACCGCGACGGCGCTGGGGCTGTCCAGCTCGATCCTGTCGGCGCTCGTCGAGGTCGCCGGCACCCGCACGGACCTGGGCCGGCTGATCGGGCCCGGCGTCCACCCGCAGATCCTCGTCCGGGTGGGACACGGATCCGGCACCCCGCTGCCGGCTCCGCGCTCGGCGGTGTCGACCCTCTGGGCCTGAGACCCGCCGTCAGTTCTTGCGGGCGACGCCGCCGGACTCGTCGACATCGGGCGCCTCGCCGAACACGCTGGGCTCCGGCCGCCACAGCTGGATCGGGACCACGCCCGGCTCGATCAGCTCCAGCCCCTCGTAGTAGCCGGCGATCTGCTCGTGGGTGCGGACGTTGTAGGGGACGCCGCCGCTGTCGCGGTACCTCTCGATGGCGGCCAGGTACTCGGCGCTGGTGTCGGTGCCGTCGCTCTCCACCAGGTAGCTGCCGGCGGGGAGGCCGTCCAGCAGCTGTCGCACGATGGACCTGGCCTCGTCGTAGTCCTCGACGTGGCCGAGCACGCCGATCATCAGCAGCGCGATCGGCTGGTCGAAGTCCAGCGTCGTGGCCGCCTCGGCGAGGATCGCAGCGGGGTCGTGCATGTCGGCGTCGATGTAGTTCGTGACGCCCTCGGGGGAGCTGGTGAGCAGCGCGCGGGCGTGGGTCAGCACGAGGGGGTCGTTGTCGACGTAGACGATCCGCGCGTCCGGGGCCTCGCCCTGGGCCACCTCGTGGGTGTTGTTGGCCGTCGGCAGGCCGGTGCCGACGTCGAGGAACTGCCGCACACCCGCCTCGTTCACCAGGTACCGGACCGCTCTGGCCAAGAACTGGCGGCACGCACGGGCCTTGTCGAGCTGCGCGGGGTAGACGGCGACGAACTCGTCCCCCGCCTCGCGGTCGGACTGGTAGTTGTCCTTGCCGCCCAGCCAGTAGTTCCAGATGCGGGCGGAGTGCGGTATCGATATGTCGATGTCACGCGCGACCTGGTCGTTCGTGTTCGCGCCTGTCATGGAAAGCCCTCGCTGCCTGCCGCCGACCACCGTTGCACCGACCTTAGTACCGCATCTCGAACCCTGGTCACACCGGTGCGGGCGGGTACTGTGCGGGTCGCCGCTGCGAGTCGTACCGGGGGGACGTGGAGCTGTGCCGAGCTACCTGACGCCCCGCCCGCCCGCCAGCTACGACCCGACGATCGCCCCGCACCGCGACGCCGACGTCGTCCACGTCCACGACCACCCGACGATCCGCATGCTGCTGCGCGACTCCCGGCGGCTGACCTCCGACGTCACCGACATGCTGACCGCGGAGCAGCGCGACCACGTCCATCCGGTCAGCGCGTTCGTGTGGGCCACCGACCGCAGGACGATCAGCGGGTGCCCGGGCCGGCACGGGCTGCTGCGCACCGAGATGGCCCCGTGGTTCACCGCCTCGGAGGCGGCGGCCCGCCAGCACACGGCCCGCGCCGTGTGCGGGCGGTTCGCCGCGCTGCTGGGCGACCGGCCGTTCGACGTGTACGGCGACTACGCGCTCCCGGCGGTGGTGGCCCACATGGCCGAGTGGCTGGGCGTCGACGTGTCGGACGTGCTCTTCGCGGTCGCCGACCAGCTGGCCGCCGGGGAGATGTTCGAGACCTGGCCCGCGCTGGCCACCCCGGAGATGGACGACCACTACCGGGCGCTGATGGCTCGCCCCGGCCTCGGCGGTGTGGCCGCTGCGGCACGGGACCTGGTGCGGTCCGGAACCATCACCGAGCGGGAGGCGTGGGGGATCGTCTACTCGGTCTCGGTCAGCTCGGTGGCCACGGCCGCGTCGATCACGCTGGCGGTGGGGCTGAGCATGGAGCACGGGCTGTGGCACCGCATGGCCGGCACCGAGGACGCGCGTGCGGCGATCGAGGAGGCCGTCCGGCTGGGGAGCCCGTTCCCGCAGGCGAGCAGGTTCGTCCGCGAGGCGTTCACGATCGGCCACGTGGCGGTGCAGCCGGGGGACCAGGTGTTGATGTGGCTGACGGCGGCCAACCGCGGCCTGCCCGGCCCACACCGCCTGCCGCTCGATCGGTTCGACCCGTCGCGGGACAACACCCACCACCTCGGCTGGGGGTCCGGCTACCACAGCTGCGCCGGTGCGCACCTCGCGCGGGCACTCGCCGCGACGGCCGTGACCACGCTGGCCACGAGCTGCCCCGACCTGGGTCCGGCCGGGCCGTGGAAGCGGTTCGTCGGCATCGACGACGGGTTCACCGCTGCCCCTGCTCGGGTACCGATGCGGGGGTCCGGTACCACCGCCCACCCGATAGGGTCGCCGTGCGCCACGGACGGTGAGTCGTCAGGCCGTTCTTGACCGTTCAATCACTCGATTGCCCGATCGGAGTTGCGGAGGACGTGAACATGGCCCGTGGTCCACAGGGATCGCCGGAGAGTCCGGCAGGACGCGCGGCCGGTGCCCGGTCTCACGGCACCGGGCGCGCCGGTTTCGAGCGCAACGGTGTCGACCGGATCGCCGACGACGAGCGCACCTCGACGCCCGGAACGTTCTTCGTGATCTTCGTCGGCGGTTCCGTCGGCCTCGGTGCGATCGCCTTCGGGTGGGTGGGGATCACGTTCGGGCTGGGCCTGTGGGCCACGATCTCCGCGATCGCCGTGGGCACGCTGGTCGGCCAGGTCCTGCTGGTTCCGCTGATCCTGATCGGGTCGCGGACGGCGACGAACAACGCCACGTCCTCCGGGGCGACGTTCGGCGTGCGCGGACGGCTCGTCGGCAGCGGCATCGGGCTGGCGACGAGCCTCGTCTCGGTGGCGCTCACGGTCTGGACCAGCGGGTCGGCCGGGGTGGCCGTCGCGGGCAGGCTGCTCGGGCTACCCGACGACCCGGTGTCCGAGGGAGTGGCCTACGCGCTGGTCGCGGCGATCTCGGTCGCGGTGGCGATCTGGGGGTTCCGCTGGCTGGTGCGCTGCACGGCGATCATCGCCGTCGCCGGCGGGCTGATCATGATTGTGATGCCGGTCGCCTTCGGAGGTGCCCTCCACTGGGACTACGCAGGCGGGGAGTACCTGCTCGGCACGTTCTGGGCGACGTGGCTGTCGGTCGCGTCGACGATCGGGGTCGCCGGCGCGCTGGTCGTGTGCACCATCCTCGGCGACTGGACCCGCTACATCCGGTCGGACCTGCACCCCCCGCGCACGCTCGCGCTGATCGGCTCGGCCGGGATCTTCCTCGGGTTCGTGGTTCCCGCTTCGGTCGGTGCGATCGTGGCCACCGCCCTCGCCGACCCCCTGGCCCCGTTCACGGTCAGCGTGGCGAACGAGTCGCCGTACTGGTACGCCGTCCTGCTGCTCCCGTTCGCGGTGTTCGGCGGGGTCGGGCTGGTCGCGCAGTCGCTCTACAGCGCGGGCCTCGACCTGGAGGCGCTGGTGGTCCGGCTCACCCGGGCCCAGGCCACGGTGATCATCGGGGTGATCGGGGTCGTCCTCGTCTACCTCGGTCTGGAGGCGACCGTCCAGTCGTCCATCGCCGCGGCGCTCCTGGTGCTGGCCGAGCTCAGCGCGCCGTGGGCCGTGATCGTCGGGATCGGTTACCTGCAGTGCCGCGGCCAGTACCACGCCGACGACCTCCAGGTGTTCAACCGCGGCCTCACCGGGGGGCGGTACTGGTACACGGGAGGCTGGCACTGGCAGGCCACGGTGGCCTGGCTGGCCGGCTCGGTCGTCGGCCTGCTGACGATCCAGACGCAGCTGTTCACGGGCCCGCTCGCGGGCATCGCGGGCGGCGTCGACATCAGCCTCGTCGCCGCGTCCGTGGTGGCGGCGGCCCTCTACCTCCCGCTCAACGCCGGCCGGACCGCTGACGCCACCACGTGATCCGGTGATCACACGGGCCCGGACGCGCTCGGCCGGTGGCCGGCGAACCAGATGACCCAGCGGCGCTGTCCCGGGGTCTCGACGGCCCGGCGCCGGTAGTGGCGGCGGGTCCACGCCACCGCGTCGGCGGGCGGGTGGCCGGCGAGCACGGCCATGCAGGCGACGGCGGTGCCGGTGCGGCCGGTGCCCCCACCGCAGGCGATCTCGACGCGGCGGCCGTCCCGGGCCCGGACGTAGGCGTCGGCGATGGCGGCTGCGGCGACCGGCCCGTCGCGCGGCGTGCGGAAGTCCGGCCAGTCGACCCACACGGCGGGCCAGCTCGGGCGCCACGACGAGCGGCCCAGGTAGAGCCCGAACTCGGGCTCGGGGCCGGGCGGCAGGGGCTCGCGCAGGCCGCGGCCGCGGATCGGTGTCCCGTCGGGGAGGGTGATGGTCACCGCGCCGCGTCGAGCGCCTCTTCCATGCCCCGCACGGCGAGCCGGTCGGCCCGCTCGTTCTCCGGGTGCCCGGCGTGGCCCTTCACCCAGAGCCACTCGACGTCGTGCCGGGACGCGGCGTCGTCGAGCTCCCGCCACAGGTCGGCGTTCTTGACCGGCTGCTTCGCCGAGGTCAGCCAGCCGTTGGTCTTCCACTTCGGCACCCAGCTCGTGATGCCGTTCCGGACGTAGGTGCTGTCGGTGTGGATCCGCACCGTGACCGGGCGCTTCAGGCTCTCCAACGCCTTGATCGGGGCGGTGAGCTCCATGCGGTTGTTCGTGGTCGGGCCGGGGTCGCCGCCGCAGATGTCCCTCTCGACGGCCCCGTAGCGCAGCACCGCCCCCCAGCCGCCGGGGCCGGGGTTGCCGCTGCACGCCCCGTCGGTGTAGATCTCCACGACCTGATCCGTCACCGTCCCACCCTAGCGGCGGCCCACCACGACGGTGGCGTCCAGCTCGTCGGACGTGACGATCCGGGGGATCAGCCCGCTCCGGGCGAACGCCTCCGCGGTACGGGGGGCCTGTCCTCGGCTCGTCTCGATCAGCAGGTGCCCGCCCGCGGCGAGCCAGCGGGGTGCCTCGGCGACGACGCGCCGCTGCACGTCGAGCCCGTCGGCGCCGCCGTCGAGCGCCACCCGGGCCTCGTGGTCGCGGGCCTCGGGCGGCATCGCCTCGATCGCGTCGGTGGGGACGTAGGGGGCGTTGGCGACCAGGAGGTCGACGTGGCCGCGCAGGGTGCCGGGCAACGGCGCGAACAGGTCGCCCTCGTGCACGTGCCCGCCGGCCGCGGCCACGTTGCGGCGAGCGCACGCGGTCGCGACCGGGTCGATCTCGACGGCGTGCAGCTCGACGGCTCCGAGCGCGTCGGCGATCGCGGCGCCCACGGCGGCCGTGCCGCAGCACATGTCGACGATCACGGTGCCGCCCAGCGCGACGGCCTCCGCCACCAGCAACTCCGTGCGGCGTCGTGGCACGAACACGCCCGGGTCGACCGCGACCCGACGCCCGCAGAACTCGGCCCACCCGAGGATGTGCTCCAGCGGCAGCCCCGCGACCCGCCGCTGCACCATGGCGTCGAGCTCGGCCGGCGATCCCGCGGCCTCGACGAGCAACCGGGCCTCGTCCTCCGCGAAGACGCAGCCCGCCGCGCGCAGGGCGGCGACGACGGTGGAGGGCACGGATGATGGTGGCACGCCGGGTCGCAGCCAGCGTGATCGCTACCAGCGGCACACCCGTGCCCTACGGAGGGCGCCGCGGTGCGCCCGACGCCGATCATGGCGGCAGTGCTCGCGCCGCCGCCCGTCCCGCCTGGCGTCCGGAGAACAGGCAGCCACCCAGGAACGTGCCCTCCAGCGAGCGGTAGCCGTGCACCCCGCCCCCGCCGAAACCCGCGACCTCGCCGGCCGCGTACAGGCCGGGGAACGGCGTGGCGTCGGCGCGCAGCACCCGGCCGGAGAGGTCGGTCTGCAGCCCGCCGAGCGTCTTGCGGGTGACGACGGTGAGGCGCACCGCGATGAGCGGGCCGTTGCGGGGGTCGAGGATCTTGTGCGGGGTGGCGGTGCGCACCAGCTTGTCGCCTCGGTAGCGCCGGGCGCCGTGGATCGCGGTGACCTGCAGGTCCTTCGTGAACGGGTGGTCGATCTCGCGGTCGCGGGCGGTGATCTGGCGCTCCAGGTCGGCGAGGTCGATCAGCGGGCCGGGCGGGTCGGTGTCCCCGTCGCCGCCGCTCCGGCTGGTGAGCGCGTTCATCCCCGCCACCAGCTCGGCGAGCGTGTCGGCCACGACGAAGTCCTCACCGTGGCGCTTGAACGCCTCGATGGGCCCGGGCGCGCCGGGCCGGATCCGGCCGAGCGTGGCGACCACGTCCTTGCCGGTGAGGTCCGGGTTCTGCTCGGATCCCGAGAGTGCGAACTCCTTCTCGATGATCTTCTGGGTGAGCACGAACCAGGAGTGGTCGTAGCCCGTCGCGGTGATCGCGGCGAGCGTGCTGAGCGTGTCGAAGCCCGGGAAGTGGGGGGCGGGGAACCGCCTGCCCCGCGCGTCGAACCACATCGACGACGGCCCGGGCAGGATCCGGATGCCGTGCCTCGCCCAGACCGGATCCCAGTTGTGGATGCCCTCGGTGTAGTGCCACATGCGGTCGCGGTTCACCAGCCGCGCGCCCGCGTCCTCGGCGATCCCGAGCATCCGGCCGTCCACGTGCCCCGGGACGCCGGAGATCATGTGCTTCGGCGCGGGGCCGAGCCGCGCAGGCCAGTTCCGCCGGACGAGATCGTGGTCGGCGCCGATCCCGCCGGACGTGACGATCACGGCCTGCGCGCCCAGGGCGAACGCGCCCTGCACGACCCGCGAGCTCGCGGTGCCCCGTGCGGCGGTGCTCGGCTCGAGGATCGCGCCGTGCACCCCGTCGACCACGCCGTCGGTGACGCTCAGGCCGTCGACGCGGTGGCGGAAGCGCAGCTCGACCAGCCCCTTCGCAACGGCCGCGCGCACCTGCCGCTCGAACGGTGCGACCACGCCCGGGCCGGTGCCCCACGTGACGTGGAAACGCGGCACGGAGTTGCCGTGGCCGTCCGCCAGGCCGCCGCCGCGCTCGGCCCAGCCGACCACCGGGAAGAAGCGCACGCCCATCGCGTGCAGCCAGGCGCGCTTCTCCCCGTTCGCGAAGTCCAGGTAGGCGGTGGCCCACTGACGACCCCAGAAGTCCTCGCCCGCCGGGTCGTCGACGCCGCGGTCGAAGCCGGCGCTGCCCAGCCAGTCCTGCATGGCGAGGTCGAACGAGTCGCGGATGCCGAGGCGGCGTTGCTCGGGCGAGTCGACGAGGAACAGCCCGCCGAAGGACCAGAAGGCCTGCCCGCCGAGGTTGGCCTCGGGCTCCTGGTCCAGCACCAGCACCCGCCTCCCGGCGGCGGCCAGTTCGGCGGTGGCGACCAGGCCCGCCAGCCCCGCCCCGACGACGATCACGTCAGCGTCCACGCGGGAACCCTATCCGGGACGACCGTGCAGACCGCGTTGTCGCGGTGCCGCCGTCGGGACCTGTGCACGGTGACCGCGAGGTCTGCACGGTGCTCAGACGCGGGCGAGCGCGGCCTCCATCGTCGCGCGGCCGATCCGGGTGGCCCGGTAGACCCGGGTCGCGTCGGTCGTGAGGCCTCGCACCCCGGCGTCCTCGCTGGGGGTCACCGCCAGCAGGTGCCGTCCGTCGCGCGCCGAATGGGCGGCGTCGTCGAGCACCGCCAGTACCGGGCCGATGCGGTGGTTCTCCTGCGCGATCGAGCCCAGGCCGGGGGCGACGCGGTCCAGCGCCTGCGCCCACCGTGCGGGGCCCGCGCCGGGGTCGGCGCGCCGCAGGTCCGCCGCGGTGCGGTTGACCAGCGCCAGCACGTGCGTGGCGCCCTCGCGCAGGGCGCGCAGCACGGGCAACGGCTCCGACACCGAGCCGTCGATCCACCGGCGCCCGTGCAGCTCGACCGACGGGCCGGCCAGCACCGGGATCGCGGCCGTGGCGCGCAGCGCGAGCTTCCACTCCTGCGCGGTGCGGGGTTGCAGCACGTGCCCGGTGAGGTCGTCGGCGGCCGTGGCGACCACGCGCAGCGGCGCGCCGCACAGCCGCTCCCACGGCATCGGCTTGGAGTGGACCATGATCTCGTCGAGCAGGTGGTCCAGCGACACCACCGGCCGCCGCGTGCCGAGCCGGCGGGGGTCGGCGAACGCACGGCAGGCCATGTCCTCGAAGAAGATGTGCGCCGAGCCGCGCCCGTCGCCGAGCAGCAGCGCGGCCCCGATGTACGCGCCGGCCGAGCTGCCGTAGACGACGTCGAAGCAGCCGCCGAGACCGGCGTCGTCGAGCGCATGGGCCATGCCGCCCGCGTAGGCGCCGCGCATGCCGCCGCCGCTGACGACGAGCGCGATGCGGTTCCCGTCCTCGTGCGCCCCGGTGTCGCGGCGGCGCACGAGGACGCGCAGCACCTCGTCGTCGCCGGCGAGGCCGGGGAGCAGGGCCAGGTCGGGCTGAGCGGTCACCCCTGCATCATCGCTGCTGCGCCCCGGCCGCTGCACCGGACTGTGACCGACGGGCCACCGGGCGTCGCCTCATTGTGCTCGGCCGCGGTGGGTGCAACGGTGAAAGGTCGCACCGCAGCGAATCCGATGGAGGCACCGATGCCGGTCAACCCCGAGACCCAGGCCCTGCTCGACGCTCTGGTCGAGATGGGCCTTCCGCCTTTCGAACAGATGACCGTGCCGGTGGCGCGCGAGGCGATCAAGGGGTTCACGGACCTGCAGGGTGAGCCCGAGGAGGTCGAGGTCGAGGACCGGACGATCCCCGGCCCCGCCTGCGAGATCCCCGTGCGGATCTACACCCCGGCCGGCACCGGGCCCCGCCCGACGATCGTCTACTTCCACGGCGGCGGCTGGGTGGTGGGCGACCTCGACCTGGTCGACAGGCCCGTCCGCTCGATCGCCCGCCGGGCCGGCGCCGTGGTCGTGTCGGTGGACTACCGCCTCGCGCCCGAGCACGTCTACCCGGCCCCGTTCGACGACAGCTACGCGGCCACGGCGTGGGTGGCCGATCACGCCGCGGACCTCGGGGGTGACCCGGCGCGGCTGGTCGTGGCCGGCGACAGCGCGGGCGCCAACCTGGCCGCGGCCGTCGCGCTCGCCGCGCGGGACCGCGGCGGCCCGGCGCTCGCCGCGCAGGTGCTGCTGTTCCCCGTCACGGACTTCGACTTCACCACCCCGTCCTACACCGACAACGCCGAGGGCTACCTGCTCACGCGGGGCTCGATGGAGTGGTTCTGGGCGCACTACCTGGGGGCACAGGACGTGGGCAAGCAGCCGTACCTGACGCCCGCCCGCGCCGACAGCCTCGGCGGGCTGCCGCCGGCGCTCGTCGTGACCGCGGAGTTCGACCCGCTGCGCGACGAGGGCGAGGCCTACGCCGCCGCCATGACGGCCGCGGGCGTGGACGTCGTCGCCAAGCGCTACGACGGCTTCCTGCACGACTTCCTCCTGACGCTGGGCGCCACCCCCAGCGGCGCCGGGATCATCGACGACATCGCCGCGGCCGTTCCCTGACCGGATTCCGCCACCGGCCGCTACCCGGGGGTAGGGTCGCGGCCGTGGCTCCGCTCGAGGTCGACGCCGAACCGGGAGAGGTCGGATTCGACGCCGCCCGGCTCGGGCGCATCGACACCCATTTCCGCCGTTACGTCGATGACGGACGGCTCGCCGGCTGGACGATCGCCGTGGCCCGCCGGGGCCGGGTGGTGCACCTCGCCCACCACGGCCTCGCCGACGTCGAGGCCGGTCGTCCGGTCGCCGACGACACGATCTGGCGCATCTACTCGATGACCAAGCCGATCACGTCGGTCGCGGCGATGATGCTCTACGAGCGCGGCGCGCTGGAGCTGACCGATCCGGTGTCACGGTTCATCCCGGCGTTCGCGGACATGCGCGTCTACCGCGGTGGCCCGGCCGCCGACCCCGCCACGGTGCCCGCCTCCGAGCCGATGCGGGTCTGGCACCTGCTCAGCCACACCGCCGGGCTCACCTACGGCTTCCACCACGCCCACCCCGTCGACGAGATGTACCGGGCGAAGGGCTTCGAGTTCGGCGCGCCCGCCGGGATGGACCTGGCCGGGGCGTGCGAGGTGTTCGGGCGGTTCCCGCTCGTGTTCGAACCCGGACGCGAATGGAACTACTCGGTGGCCACCGACGTGCTGGGTCGCGTCGTCGAGGTCGCGTCCGGGCAGTCCCTGGACGCGTTCTTCGCCGGGGAGATCCTCGGGCCGCTCGGCATGACCGACACGGCGTTCTCGGTGGGTGACGCCGATCTCGACCGGCTCGCCGCGCTGTACGTGCGCAACCCGGCCGGCGGGCTGAAGCGGTACGACACGATGGGCGCCGCGGCCACGAAGGCGCCCACCTATCTCTCCGGTGGCGGCGGTCTCGTCTCCACCGCGTCGGACTACCACCGCTTCACGCAGATGCTGGCCCGCGGCGGGGAGCTCGACGGCGCCCGCCTGCTCTCCCCGCGCACCGTGGCCTACATGACGCGCAACCACCTGCCCGGCGGCGCCGACCTGGACGCGATCGGCCGCCCGATCTCCGCCGAGTCGTCCTTCGCCGGTGTCGGGTTCGGTCTCGGCTTCTCCGTCGTGCTCGACCCGGCCGCGGGCAAGGCCGTGACCAGCCCGGGTGAGTACGCCTGGGGCGGGCTGGCCAGCACCGCCTTCTGGGTCGACCCCGTCGAGGAGACCACCGCCATGTTCTTCACCCAGCTCCTCCCGTCGAGCACCTACCCCATCCGCCCGCAGCTGCGGGCCCTCGTGAACCAGGCGGTCGTGTCGTGACCGCCGACGTGATCCTTGCCGCGGAGGCGCAATCGTGACCGCCGACGTGATCCTTGCCGCGGAGGCGTAATCGTGACCGCTTTCGTTCTCCGGGTCGCGGTCATCGCCGTGAGCCTCTGGGTCGCGACGCTCATCGTGCCCGGCATCGACAACACGGCCGGCACCACGAGCACCCGGGTCGGCACGCTCCTCGTCGTCGCGCTGATCTTCGGGCTGGTCAACGCGACGCTCAAGCCGCTGATCAAGACGGTCGGCTGCGCGTTCTACCTGCTGACGCTCGGGTTGATCGGGCTCGTGGTGAACGCCCTGCTGTTCCTGCTGGTCGGGTACATCGCCGGTGGGCTCGGGCTGCCGTTCGGCGTCGGCGGGTTCGGGGCGGCGTTCCTGGGCGCGATCGTGGTGTCGGTCGTCGGCTTCCTGCTGCACTTCGTCATCCCGGACCGCCTCGACCAGCGGTAGCGCGCTGCCACGGTGCGTCCGGGTGCGGCGCGGCGTCGAACGTCGCCTGCGCGGCGCTCATCTCGGGCATGTGGCAGCGGGGTGGCGACGTTCCTGCAGGCCCTGCGCGCCGACGGCGCCGCCTCGTTCTGCGGGCCGGAGCGGCACGGTCACGGCACGCGCACGCGGGTGGGGGGAGCGGACGGTCACGGGTTCAGCACGCGATGTGCGCAGAGGGTGAGACCTCGGTCACTCTTCGGGTACGATGGACAGGTGGGACACGGCCCATGCCTCACCATGGAGATTCCATTGGCGGCGACTCAACGCTGAGGGCCCCGCACTACAGCGGAGGTGACCGGAGATGACTCCAGTTCCCATGGACCACCACGAGAAGATGCGACTGCGCGCCGCGGCCTTCCGGGTGACCCGGCTCTACCCCGGCCCTGTCGGTGAGCTGCTCTCCCGTGAGCTGCTCACCTGGGAGGAGTTCGGGTACCGGCTCGGCGGTGGCCAGCTCGTGATGCGGCTGGTCGACCACGTGCTCAAGACCCCACTGGTCACGGCCGAAGCGGCCTGACCCCGTTCCTCAGTGCCCCGGACCGTCGAACGTGACGGTGGTGGTGGCGCCGCGGTCCGGCGTTGCGTCGATCAGGCCGCACACGGCGCCACCGAGCACGATCAGCGCGCAGAGCGTCACGACGGTGCCCAGCCGGGCCACGCCGTTCAGCACGGCTGCCGCCGCCCGACCCATCCGGGGCCGCAACGTGTTCGGGTCGCGGCGCCTTCCTGCGACGTCAGCGGGCGCGACCGTGGACGCGGCGCACCGGGACGACGCGGCGCACTGGGACATGGTGGACCCCGGCTTCGTGAGCAGGAACGGGCGGACTGTCCGGATCCGGTGTGCGCGTGCCGGGTGGCCGTACGCAGGAGGTGTCGCGCCACGGTGGTCCGGCGTTATCCCGACGTCACCCGTGCGTGGCCGTATGCCCCTGACCGGCCAGCCGCTCGCGCAGCTCCCGCTTGAGCACCTTGCCCGCCGCCGACACCGGGATCTCGTCCACGAGGTACAGCTCGCGGAGCCGCTTGTACGGCGTGACGTCCGCGTTGACCTCCGCCAGGAGGGCCTGCCCCTCGGCCTCGGACAGCCCCGGCGCCACCACGAACGCCACCGGCAGCTCCCCGACCAGCACGTCCGGCCTGCCGACCACCGCGGCCCCCCGGACGCCGGGTAGGGCGTGGAGGCGCTCCTCCAGCTCGCGCGGGTAGACGTTGTAGCCCTTGTAGATCAACATGTCCTTCTTGCGGTCGACGATGGACAGGTAGCCGTCGGTGTCGAGCACGCCGATGTCACCCGTGTGCAGCCAGCCGTCGACGAGCGCCTCCGCGGTCTCCTCGGGCCGGTCCTTGTAGCCGGCCATCACCTGCGGCCCGCGGATGCACACCTCGCCCGGCTCGCCCGCCGGTGCCTCGGCGCCACCGGCCATGATCCGCACCTCGGTGTCGTACACCGGGATGCCGACCGTGCCGACCTTGCGCACCGCCGAGCGGCCACCGGGGCCGATCGTGGCACCCATCGTCACCTCGGTGAGCCCGTAGCCCTCCGCGATGACGACGTCCTCGCCGAACCGGCGCTGCAGCGCCTTGATCATCTCGACCGGCAGCGGGGCGGCACCCGACGTGATGCCGCGGACCGACGACAGGTCGCGGGTGGCGAGATCGGGATGCTGGAGCAGCGCGCCGAACAGCGGTGGCGCCCCGCCCATGCCGGTGACGCGGAACCGCTCGGCGTCGGCGAGGTACGCGCCCGGGTCGAAGCGTTCGTGCAGCACGGTGGTGGAGCCGGTCAGCAGCGGGACGTTCAGCGCGCCGATCGTGCCCATCGCGTGGAACCACGGCGTGAGGTTGATGGCGATGCCGGTGCCCAGGCGGGTGGGGAACTCCTCCGCCGAGCCGTGCTGCTCGAGCACCAGGCCGCCCCGCTCGTCGAGAGCGGGGACGGAGCCGGTGCCCCAGCAGGCGTACTGCAGCGCGTTGACCACGACGTTGCGGTGCGGAAGCCGGACGCCCTTGCTGCGTCCGGTGGTGCCGCCGGTGTACGCCAGGTGCGCCAGGTCGGTGCTGGCCTCGATCGTGACCGCGGGATCGGTGGTCGGGGAGCCGGCGTGGAAGGCCTCGAAGTCGACGGCCCCCGCCAGCTCCACCCGGGCCGAGGGGTCGGTGGCCTGCGCGCGGTCGGTGGACAGCACCAGCCGGACCGACGTCCGCGCCTGCACCGCGAGCAGTGCCGCGGTGGCCGGGGCCCAGCTCACGGCCGCCACCGCGCCGCAGTCGGCCAGCTGGAACGCCAGCTCGCCCGGGGGCAGCAGCGGGTTGGTGGGCGAGAACGTGGCCCCCGCCAGCAGGATGCCGTAGTAGGCGATGGCGTACTGCGGGCAGTTGGGCAGGTGGATCGCCACGACGTCGCCGCGGCCGATCCCCTCGTCGCCGAGCGCGTTCGCGAAGGCACACGCCCGCTCGTACAGCGCCGCGTTGCTCAGCTCGCGCCCGTCGTAGTGCAGCGCGGTGTGCTCGCCGAAGCGCCGGGCGGAGCCGGCCAGGATCGCGCCGACGGGGACCTCGGGGTAGTTCAGCGACGGGGTCATCCGAGGGCCACCGGCAGTTCCTTGATCCCGTTGATGAACATCGACTGCAGCCTCCGGGGCGGCGCGGTGGCGTGGATCTCGGGCACGCGGGTGAGCAGCTCCCGGAACATCACCGCCATCTCGCGGCGCGCCAGGTGCGCGCCGAGGCAGAAGTGCGGCCCCGGACCGCCGAACCCGACGTGCGGGTTGGGCTTGCGCAGCACGTCGAACGCGTCGGGGTCAGCGAAGTGCTTCGGGTCGCGGTTGGCCGCCCAGTAGAACAGCAGCACCTTGTCGCCCGCGCTCATCGGCTGCCCGCCGAGCACGGCGTCGACCGACAGCGTGCGGCGCATGAAGATCACCGGCGACGCCCAGCGGACGATCTCCTCCACGGCGGTCGGCGTGACGCCGTCGAGGTCGTCGAGCCACAGCCGCCGCTGCTCCGGGTGCTCGGTGAGCAGGTGCAGGCCCCAGCTGATGGCGTTGCGGGTGGTCTCGTTGCCCGCCACCACGAGCAGGATGAAGAAGCTCGCCAGCTCGTCCGGGGTCAGGGCACCGCCGTCGATCTCGGCGTTGACCAGCGCGGACGTGACGTCGTCGGTCGGGTTCTCCCGGCGGTGGCGGCCGAGGTCGCGCATCAGCTCGGCCAGGTCGTTGCCGGCCTGCAGCAGCGCCATGATGATGTTCTCGGCATCCGGCACGAACTCGGGGTCGCTCGCCCCGAGCACCACGTTGGACTTCTCGTAGACGAAGTCGTACTGGCTCTCCGGCACGCCCATCATGTCGCAGACGATCTTCAGTGGCAGCCGGGCCGAGATGGAGCGCACCGCGTCGCACCCGCCGGCGTCGATCACGTCGTCGACGATCCGGCGGGCCGTGGCCTGCACCTCGTCGGTGAGCCCGGCCAGCCGTTTCGGCGTGAACCCGCGCGAGACGATCTTGCGCATGCGAGCGTGGCGGGGGTCGTCCAGGTTGATCATCGACCCGTAGAACTCGAGGAACTCGGGCGGCATGTCCGCGACGTTCGTGGCGCCGGCGCCCGAGGTGAAGACGGCCGGCGTGCGACTGGCCTCGACCAGGTCGTCCAACCGGGTGAGCGCCCAGTAGCCGGGGCCCTTCGGGAGGACCGATATCTGCGGCTCTGCGAAGAACGGCACGGGTTCACGCTCGCGCAACGCGGCGAACGCGGCGGCGCGTTCGGCGATGGGGGCGGTCCAGAAGTTCTCGATGTCGGACAGGTTGGGACGGTCTGTCCACGGTGTGACGGTCATCGGCGACCCTTCCCGGTGCGGCGGCTCACCCCACCTTAGTTACCATCGGGTACGGCTCAAGGGCCTGCTCGCGCCACGCGCCGGTCCGGCGGGGCCGGCAGCCGCGCCGCGAAGCGACGGTCGTCTCCTCACCCCACCTCCAGCAGCCCGCGGGCGTACGCGACGCTCACGGCCTCGGTGCGGCTGCTCGCCCCGAGCTTCGCCATCACCCGTGACAGGTGCACGCTGACCGTCTTCTCGCTGATGAACAGCTCCGCACCGACCTGACGGTTGGTGCGCCCGCCCGCCACGAGCGCGAGCACGGAGCGTTCACGGGGGGTGAGCACATCGGGGGTGGCGGCGCGCGGGGCCGCATCGAGCCGGACGCCCGCCCGTTGCGCCATCGCCAGTACCGCACCTTCCAGCGGCGCCGCGCCGAGCCGCCGGGCGGCGGCGAGCGCCGGCTGCAGATCCTCCGCGACGGCCGCCGTGACCTCGGCGTGGGCGGCGGTCGTGTGCACGCCGCGGGCGGCCGCGACGGCGAGGCGGGCCTCGGCCCGGCGCAGGAGCGCGTAGGCCTGGCGGTAGCCGGTGGTGCAGGCGTCGTCCTCGCACTCGTAGCCGAACGCCGCGACCACGGCGGTCCAGGCGTCGGGGTTCGGCCTGGTGATGCGGGTGAGCTCGGCGCGGGCCCGCAGCAGCCAGGCGTGGCCCTCGGGCCCGAGCGTGCTCGCCCGGGGGAGGCCCTTCTCGGCCGTCTGCTCGGCGACGCCGACCAGCGCGCGGGCCGACTCGGCATCGGGACGCGTCGCCCCGGCGTGGGCCGCCACGCCGAGCGCCGCCAGCATGATGGCCGCGAGATGGTGCGGGTAGAGGGTGGCGAGGCCGGCCAGCGCCTCGTCGACGCGCGCGGCCGCATCGGCCGCATCGCCCCTCCAGAGCGCCGCCTCAGCGCCCACGTAGCCCAGCAGCATGACGACCTGCTCGTCGGCGGGTTGGGAGTCGTGCAGCTCGGCGGCCCGCCGCGCGGCGAACTCCAGCCGCCCGCGCGCGACCTCGGTGAGCAGGCCGGCCGCGGTGAGGCGGCTCGCGACGGTGGCCGACACGGACTCGCCCGCGATCTCGGCCGCGATCTCGGCGTCGTCCCAGTCGCCCCGCATGAACCGCGCGATGACGTGGGCGACCCGCAGGTTGAGCCCGTACCCGCTCCAGGTGAAGCCGGCCTCGGCGGCGCGGGCCTCCCCGGCCGCGAACGCGTCGCCGGCCTCGCGGAGCCGCCCGGCGTCGAGCAGTGACATGCCGACGTTGTAGTGGGCGCGCAGCTCCACCCCGATGTTGCCCGACCGCCGGGCCAGCGGCATGGCGTCGGCCCAGCGCCGCCGCGCCAGCCCCGGATCACCGCCGTGCTCGTCGCAGACCGCGAGCGTGACCAGCGCATCGGCCGTGGCCCCGATGGTGGGGAGATCGGGATCGGGCACCGCGGCCGCCGTGGCGAGCGCGGCCTCGGCCGATTCCCGGACCTCCGCCCAGGCGTCGATCCGGCAGAGCACGCGGGCGGTGATCGCGTGCGCCCACGCCAGATCGCCCGATGGCGGGCCGTCGGCGAGCAGGGTCAGGGAGCGCCGCATGACCTCGAGCGCCTCCTGGTCGTGACCGCTCAGATCCAGCAGGCGCATCGCGTAGCGACGCCCGATGTCGGAGGTCTGCGCCGGATCGCCGGCCTCCTCGGCCAGCGCCAGCGCCCGCCGGGCGAGCGCGGAGCCGCGATCGGGATCGCCGGTGGCGCTCGCACCCCACGCGGCCCACCGGGTGAGCACGACCTCGCTGATGCCCGCCACGGACTCGGGATCGGGAACGGCCTCCCAGAGGTCGAGGGCCCGCTCGGCCTGCAGCAGCATCTCGGCGGGCGCGTCGCGGCCGTTGGCCTCCCGTGCCGCCCGCACCGACGCCGCCAGCGCGCGCGGCAGGTCGTGGCCGGCCAGTGCGTGCTCCGCGAGATCGGCGGCCGCGCCGGGCTCGTCGGGGTTGAGGTGCTCGGCGTAGCCCGCGTGCAGCCGGCTGCGCTCACCGGGCAGCAGCTCGTGGTAGACCGCCTCGCGCAGCAGGGCGTGGCGGAAGACGTAGGAATCGGCGTCGCCGGTCTCGGGCACCAGCACGTGGTGGGTGACGGCATCGCGGAGCGCCTGCTCCAGCTCGCTGTCCGCGAGGCCGGACACGGCGGCCAGCCGGTCGTGGCGGACCCGGCGCCCCGACACCGACGCGATGCGCAACACCTGCTGGGTGGCCGGCTCCAGCGCCTCGACGCGGGCCATCAGGACCTCGGCCAGACCGTGCGGCAGGCCGTCGGAGGAGGCGGAGACCAGCTCCTCGGCGAAGAACGCGTTGCCCTCGCTGCGCCGCGCCACCCGCCGCAGCAACGGCTCGGCCAGGCTGCCGTCGGCCAGCTGCCGCACGAGATCGAGCGCATCGTCGTCGCCGAGCGGGGCCAGATCGAGCCGTTCGACGGCCGGCAGCCGGACCAGCTCCGACAGCACGGGGCGCAGCGGGTGGCGGCGGTGCAGGTCGTCGGCGCGGTAGGTGGCGAGCACGACGAGGCGCTGCGCGGTGAGCCGGGACAGCAGGAACACGAGCAGGTCGCGGCTGGAGCGATCGGCCCAGTGCAGGTCCTCGACCACCACCAGCACCGGCGCCGACGCGGAGAGGACGTCGAGCGCACAGAGGACGGCGTCGAAGACGCGCAGCTGGCCCAGCTCGCGATCCTCGGCGGCGAGATCGGCATCCGGCCGGCCGCCCGGCAGCAGCCGGGCCAGCGCCGGATGCGCCGCCACGACGTCGGGATGGCCGCCCGCGAGCCGGCCGACGATCTCCGTGAACGGCAGGTACGGCAGCGACGCCGCCGAATCGAGGCAGCGGCCGACGAGCACGGTGAAGCCGGCCTCGCGGCCGCGCTGCACCGTCTCGGTGACGAGCCGGGACTTGCCGACGCCGGCGTCACCGGACAGCAGCACCCCCGTGGGGTGCCCGGCGCGGGCGCGATCGAGCGCGGCACCGAGCGCCGACACCTCGTGCCGGCGTCCGATGAGATCGATCCCGATGCCCAGCCTCGCCACGCCGGTCATCGTGACATGGCGTACCGACGTTCTCGGTCGACTTTCTGCTCGGGGTGGACGTCGCCGGGTGGGGACGGCGGTGTCGCGGCCCGGTGCGCCCGCCGGCGGGCCGCACGGAGGACCGTGACGAGGCGGTGGTTCTCGGCGTCGGCGATGAGGGCCGCGCGGTGGGCGTCGGCTTCGATGGCGGAGAACGTGCTGTTGAGGAACATGACCCGAGCCTCGCCCTGAGGTCGGGGCCGCGGCATCCGACGATCGCGTCGGACCGCCGACGGCACCCCTTACCCATGGCCCCCTGGCGGCGGGCAACCCCCGCGCTGCCGGTGCCCGGGGTTGTGTAGCATTGCTCGGGCCGCCAGGGATGGCGGCCGGCCGCCCCTTTAGCTCAGTCGGCAGAGCGTCTCCATGGTAAGGAGAAGGTCTACGGTTCGATTCCGTAAAGGGGCTCTGCAGTGCGAACGAAGCGGTGTAGCTCAGCTGGTAGAGCAAGCGGCTCATAATCGCTGTGTCGCCGGTTCAAGTCCGGCCACCGCTACCAGAGGCGACGAGACAAGCAAGTAGGAGGCACCCACGATGGGTAAGGCCACGGACGTCCGGCCGAAGATCACGATGGCGTGCGAGCAGTGCAAGCACCGCAACTACATCACCAAGAAGAACCGGCGCAACGACCCCGACCGCCTCGCGGTCAAGAAGTTCTGCCCGAACTGCGGCACCCACCGCGAGCACCGCGAAACCCGATAGGTGGTCGACACCGCCTTCGTCGGACGGTCGCTGGATCCGGTCCCGTACCGGGTGGGACGCGAGAAGATCCGTGAGTTCGCCCTCGCCATCGGCGAGGGCGCACTCGTGTGTACGGACCTCGACGCGGCCCGCGCCGCAGGCCATCCCGATCTCGTCGCGCCCCCCACCTTCACGGTCACCTTCACGTTGCCGCTGATCACCGAGTTCCTGAAGGACCCGGCGTTCGGCTGGGACTACTCCCGCATGGTGCACGCGGACCAGTCGATCACGCTGCACCGGCCGGTCCACGGTGGCGACGACCTGGTCACGACCGTCCACGTCGACGACCTGACGGGCCGCGCGGGCAGCCTGATGCTGACGCTGCGCTGCGAGGTCACCGACGCCGCGGGCGCCCCGGTGGCCACCACCCGGGCGCTGCTGGTGACCCAGGGGGAGATGTGACCGTCGCGAAGGGTGACGAGCTCCCCCCGCTCTCCCTGCGGGTCACGCGCGCGGACCTCGTCCGCTACGCCGGTGCGTCCGGCGACTTCAACCCGATCCACTGGAGCGGCCGCGTCGCGTCGTCGGTCGGCCTGCCGGGCGTCATCGCGCACGGCATGCTGACGATGGCGCTGGCCGGCAGGCTCGTCACGGCGTGGGCGGGCGATCCGGCGGCCGTCCGCAGCTACGGCGTGCGGTTCACCCGGCCGGTCGTCGTCCCCGACGACGACGAGGGTGCGCTCGTCGAGCTCTCGGGCACGGTCTCCGGCGTCGTCGACGGCGAGGACGGCACGCGCGTCGCGACGATCGCCGTCACCGCGAGGTTCGACGGGAAGACGGTGCTCGGCCGCGCCACCGCCGAGGTGCTCGTCCCGGCGTGAGCCCGGTGACCGGTTCGGGTGACCGCAGGTTTGCCGTGCACCGTCGTGGGGGTCGATGCTGCGCCCGTCACATCGTCGATCAGAAGGAGGGCACGCATGAAGTTCGCCAAGCTGGTGGACAAGGCGTGGGAGGAGAAGACGGCCGCGGAGATCCTCGCCGCACCGCCGTCGGCTCTCGAGGGCCTGACCGAGAAGCACGACGAGGTCCTCAAGGGCTTCGGGATCAAGACCGTCGGTGACCTCGGGACCTGGAAGTACGCCACCCGGGCCGCGGCGCTCGTCGCGCTGGCGGATCTGGACAAGTAGGTCCTCCTGCGGATCGGGTGTGCGGGGTGCCGTACACTCGGTTCGCTGGACGAGGGCCGCTTGCGGGCCCCCGCATCAAGGCCGCGCCGGCAGGCGCGGGGCTGGTCTAGGGGTGTAGCTCAACTGGCAGAGCAGCGGTCTCCAAAACCGCAGGTTGCAGGTTCAAGTCCTGTCACCCCTGCCACAGCGCAGGAGTAGGAACCGGATGGATGGCGGCGGCCCGAACAGCGGGGCGTCGGCGAGTTGGAGGATGCGGGCGTGACTGAGGAACGCGAGGCCGACGGTACCGGGCGGGAGCGCCCGAGCACCGCTGCCGACCGTCGGGGTCGACGTTCCGGTCCTGCGCCCGACGACGGCGGCAAGGGTCGGGCCACGGCGGTCCGCGACAGCCGCGCCGCCCGTGTCTCGCTGCCGAGCCGGCTCATCCGTTTCCTCCGCGAGGTGGTCTCCGAGCTGCGGAAGGTCATCTGGCCCTCCCGCAAGCAGCTGGTCACCTACACGATCGTCGTGCTGGTCTTCGTCTCGTTCATGGTCGCGCTGGTGGCACTGCTGGACCTCGTGTTCGCGCAGGGTGTGCTGTTCCTGTTCGGCACGTGAGCCCGCGATCACCCCGCCCGACCCGAACGAAGGAATCGATACCAACGTGAGTACCCCGGACGGCGGCAGTCAGCTGACCGACACCGAGATCGAGGCCAACGAGGCCGTGATCGAGATCGTCGACGAGGCCACCCCCGATGCCGACCTGCCTGAGCAGGCCGTGCAGGAGGGCGACGCCGAGGTGGCCGGCGCGGCCGATACCGCGGTGACCGTCGAGGCACCGGTGACCGTCGAAGAGCCGGGGAGCGACGAGCCGGAGGCCGAGGCCGACCCCGTCGAGGAGATGCGCGCGGCGCTGCGCCGCGCCCCCGGCGACTGGTACGTCGTGCACTCCTACGCCGGCTACGAGAACAAGGTGAAGACCAACCTCGAGACCCGCGTGCAGACGCTCGACGTCGAGGACTTCATCTTCCAGGTCGAGGTGCCCACCGAGGAGGTCACCGAGATCAAGAACGGCCAGCGCAAGCAGGTGCAGCGCAAGGTGCTGCCCGGCTACATCCTGGTCCGGATGGATCTCAACGACCAGTCGTGGGGCGCCGTGCGCAACACGCCGGGCGTCACCGGCTTCGTGGGGGCCACCTCCAAGCCGTCGCCGCTCACCCACGACGAGGTCATCAAGTTCCTCCTCCCGCGGGTCGAGGCCAAGAAGGACGAGGCGGGCGGCAAGGCCAGCAGCACGTCCGGTTCGGGCAAGTCCTCGGTCGAGGTCGACTTCGAGGTCGGCGAGTCGGTCACCGTCATGGACGGCCCGTTCGCCACGCTCCCGGCCACGATCAACGAGGTCAACGTGGACGCTCAGAAGCTCAAGGTCCTGGTGTCCATCTTCGGCCGCGAGACCCCCGTCGAGCTGGCGTTCAGCCAGGTCTCGAAGATCTGAACCTCGCTGCGTCGGCAGGTCGCAGCGCGCAACAACGGAAACCAGGGATAAGAGATGCCCCCCAAGAAGCGGAAGCTCTCCGCGATCATCAAGCTCCAGATCAAGGCCGGTGCGGCCACGCCCGCGCCGCCCGTCGGGCCCGCGCTCGGCCAGCACGGCGTCAACATCATGGAGTTCTGCAAGGCCTACAACGCCGCCACCGAGTCCCAGCGGGGCGATGTGGTGCCGGTCGAGATCTCGGTGTTCGAGGATCGCTCGTTCACGTTCGAGCTCAAGACCCCGCCCGCCGCGCGCCTGCTGCTCAAGGCGGCCGGTGTCGAGAAGGGCAGCGGCGAGCCGCACGTCAAGAAGGTCGCCACGGTGACCATGGACCAGGTGAAGGCGATCGCGCAGACCAAGATGCGCGACCTCAACGCCAAGGACGTCGACCAGGCCGCGAAGATCATCGCCGGCACCGCGCGGTCGATGGGCATCACCGTCAAGGGCTGATCAGCCCGACGCAAGCGTGGGAGAGCCGGGCGCGGCTCGCAACCACGAACTGACCAGCAACAAGAGGACAGAAGATGGCACAGCGCAGCAAGGTGTACCGGCAGTCCGCCGAGAAGATCGACCGCGAGCGGCTCTACAGCCCGCTCGAGGCCGCCGGTCTGGCGAAGGAGACGGCCAGCAAGGCCATGGACGCCACCGTCGAGGTCGCGATGCGCCTCGGCGTCGATCCCCGCAAGGCCGACCAGATGGTCCGCGGAACCGTGAACCTGCCGCACGGAACCGGTAAGACGGCCACCGTCATCGTGTTCGCCACGGGCGACAAGGCCGCCGAGGCCGAGGCCGCCGGCGCCGATGTCGTGGGCGCCGAGGACCTGATCGAGCGCATCCAGGGCGGGTGGCTGGACTTCGACGCCGCCATCGCCACCCCGGACCAGATGGCCAAGGTCGGGCGCATCGCCCGCATCCTCGGCCCGCGTGGCCTGATGCCCAACCCCAAGACGGGCACCGTCACCCCGGACGTCACCAAGGCCGTCCAGGACATCAAGGGCGGAAAGATCAATTTCCGCGTCGACAAGCAGGCCAACCTGCACCTGGTGATCGGCAAGGCCTCGTTCGACACCGAGAAGCTGGTGGAGAACTACAGCGCCGCCCTCGACGAGATCCTGCGTGCGAAGCCGTCGGCCGCGAAGGGCCGCTACATCAAGAAGATCACCGTCTCCACCACCACGGGCCCCGGCATCCCGGTCGACCCACTGCGCACCCGCAACCTGCTGGTGGACGAGAACCCCAGCGCCTGAGCGAGCCGCACCCGATCAGCACCCCGTCGCCCCTGGGCGGCGGGGTGCTGTCGGTTCTCCGGAACCGCCACGGCGACGCGGGGTGCTCGGCTAGCGTCCGCCGCGTGATGATCGAAGAGGGCGCCGTGCAGCGCGAGGCGCTGCGCCGCGCCGCACACCTGCGGTCAGCGTTGCACCACCTGCAGGCCGCCGCGCCGCGGCGGGCCGAGGGCTGCGACGCGAGCGGGCGGGTCCGGATGGTGCTCGGCCACGACGGCCTGCCCGTCGAGATCCGGGCGCTGGCGGGGTGGGACGGGTTCGGTGCCGCGGTCGAGGAGGCCTTCGCCGCCGCGTCGGCGTCGCGATGGCGAACGTGGGCGGCCCGCGATGCGCCGAACGGTCCGGCACCTCCCGCCCCGGAGGAGCCCGTGGCGGCCGCGGCCGGCAACGGGCGGACCGTCGAGCAGATCGCCGAGGACGTGATCGCCGCACTGGGTGCGGCCGTGGCGCTGGCGACGGCGCCGCCCGCCGGGCAGCAGGGCGTGGGCTCGGCCGGTGCGGGTCGCCTCGTCCTCCTGCTGTCCTACGAGGCGGGCGTGAGGTGTTCCGCGGATCCCGGGTGGGTGGCGCAGCAGGACGCCCACGGCCTCGACGAGGCGCTCGCCGCGGCGCTCCGCGACGCCCGCACCGCCCTCGCCCGCAGCGCGGACCCCACGGCCCGCCGGTGGGACGGGCTGCTCGCCGAGGCGGCGGCCGGGCTCCGCCGGAAGGAGTGACAGCGCGTGCCGCCCACCCCGCACGATCTGGCCGTGGCCACGTCGGCGCTGCGTACCGAGGCCGTCGTCTGGGAGGCGCAGGCGGCCGAGCTCGCCCGCCTCGCCTCGCGGATCGAGGCACTCGGGTTCTCCCGGCTCGAGGCCGGCCTGTTCCAGGCGGTCGTCGGCGCCCACACCGCGCTCGTCCGGCATGCCGCGGCCCGCTGCGGGGAGGGCGTGGCCGAGGCCGCGGGGGTCGCGGGCACCCTCCATGCCGTCGCCGACACCTACGACGCGGAGGAGCTCGCCGGTGAGCACCGCCTCCGCAACCTCTACTAGGGGGAGCGCGATGGCGTTCAGCGAGGCCCAGTACACGGCCGTGGTCGACGCGCTGCGGGGCGGGCTGGAGGAGCTCTCCGGCCGGCTCGACGCCGTCGCCGTCGCCGCGCGGGCGGCCGCTGCCCGCCCTTCCGTGCCGGATCCGCTGGCGGCCGCGATCATCGATGCGGCCGAACGGATCGTCGACGCCGTCGCGGTGGTTCGCGATGCGATCGTCGAGGCGCTGCGCGGGGCCGTCGCGCCGGTGTTCCTGTTCACCGACGGGCTCGAATGGCTGGAGGTCCGCGACGCGGCCACGCGCGTGCAGGGTGTGCTGCGGGCCGAGCAGCTGCCGGTGGCCGACCACTGGAAGGGGTACGCGGCCGATCGGTACGCGACCGCGATCCGTGCCCAGTCCGAGGCCGCGGGCCGCGTCGGTGCGATCGCCGATCGCGCGTCCTCGGCTCTCGTCACGTGCGCGGTGGCCGGCCTCGCCTTCTACACGGCCCTCGGGGTCGTCGTGGCCAGGCTGATCGTCGCGGTGGTGGCGGCGATCTCCGCGTTCGGCTCGGCCGTCTTCTCGTGGGCGGGCGTGCTGATCGTGCTGGAGGAGGCCGGGGCGGGCGGGGCCACGGTCGCCGGCCTCGTCGTGGCGCTCGTCGCGCTGCTCGGCGCGCAGCTGGCACCGCTCGGGGCACTCACGGGTGAGCTCGGGGACGGCGGCGTGTTCCACGAGGGCCGCTGGCCGAGTGCCGTGACGTCCGCCTACACCGACGCCACCGTCACCGACGGCGACGCCGAATGGTCGTTCGAGCGCTGAACCGGCTCCGGCCTGACGGCCGCTCCTCAGGCCCAGTCGGCGAGCACCGACGACACGTCCTCCGGCTCCGCGGCGCGTCCCGGCACCTCGGTGGCGGTGCGGGAGAACCGGGGGGCCGGGGCGGCCTGAGGAACGCCGTCGCTCTCCACGATCGTGCCGCGTGCGGCCAGGTGCGGGTGGGCGGCGACCTCGCCGAACGCCAGCACGGGCGTCACGCACGCATCGGTGTCGGCGAACACCGCGGCCCACTCGTCGCGGCTGCGCGTCGCGAACGTCTCGACGAGGCGCGCGCGCAGCTGGGGCCAGCGCTCGCGGTCGTGCTGGCCGGGCAGGTCCGCAGCGGTGAGGCCGAGTCCGGCGAGCAACGCCGCGAAGAACTGCGGCTCGATCGCCCCGACGGCCACGTGCTGCCCGTCGGAGCACGTGTAGGTGTCGTAGAACGGGGCGTGCCCGTCGAGCAGGTTGGAGTCGGGTTCGTCGACCCAGAACTTCTGGGCGAGGAAGCCCCAGAACATCTGGTTGAGCATCGACACGCCGTCCACCATCGCGGCGTCCACCACCTGGCCCTGCCCGGAGCGTTGCGCCTCCCACAGCGCCGACATCACGCCGACGACCAGCAGCATCGAGCCACCGCCGAAGTCGCCGACGAGGTTCAGCGGCGGCACCGGCCGCTCGCCCTTCCGGCCGATCGCGTGCAGCGAGCCCGTCAGCGAGATGTAGTTGATGTCGTGGCCCGCGCGCTGTGCCAGCGGGCCGTCCTGGCCCCAGCCGGTCATCCGCGCGTAGACGAGCTTCGCGTTGCGGGCACGGCAGTCGGCGGGGCCGACGCCCAGGCGCTCCGTGACGCCGGGGCGGAAGCCTTCGAGCAGCACGTCGGCGTGCTCGACGAGGCGCAGCACGGTCTCCCGGCCCTCGGGTTCCTTGAGGTCGGCGGCCACCCGACGGCGCCCGCGCAGCGTCGGGTCCGCGATCTCGGGGGATCCGAGCCGCAGCGCGCCCGAGGGACGGTCGACGCGCACGACGTCGGCGCCGAGGTCGGCGAGGATCATCGCCGCGTGCGGGCCGGGGCCGATACCGGCCAGCTCCACGACCTTCAACCCGACGAGCGGTCCGCTCCGCGTCCGATCCACGCCCGGCACTCTACGGTCAGGAGTGACTGTTCGGTGCCTCCGTGCTCACGCCACGGCCACCCGCTCGACGTCGGACGGCGCTGTGGCGCTGTCGAGCTCGTGCCACGCAGCGGCCAGCCGCAGCAGCGCGTCGTCGACGTGGTCACGGCGCAGCGTGTAGGGCAGCCGCAGGTAGCGCTCGAACGCGCCGTCGAGACCGAACCGCGGGCCCGCGGCGAGCAGGACGTCGTGGCGCCGGGCGGCCACCGCCAGCCGGCTGGAGACCGGGTCGCCGAGATCCACCCAGAGGCTCAGCCCGCCCTCGGGCCGCGACGGCCGCCATCCGGGGAACAGCTCGGCGAGCCGGCCGAGCAGGTGGTCGCGGGCCGCCGACAGCTCGGCGCGCCGGGCGGCCGCGACGGGTTCGATGCCGGCCATCAGCCGGGCCGCGACCAGCTGCTCCAGCACCGGCCCGCCCAGGTCCGTGGCGGCACGGGCGGCGGCCAGCCTGCGCACCGTCGACGCGGTGGCGCGGATCCAGCCGATGCGCAGCCCACCCCAGAAGATCTTGCTCGCCGACCCCAGCGTGAGCACGTGGGACGAGTCCCCGCCGTACGCGGCCACCGGCCGGGCGACCGTGCCCCGCAGCGCCAGCTCGGCCAGCGTCTCGTCCACCAGCAACGTCGTGCCGGTGCGCCGGGCCAGTGCGACGAGGTGCTCCCGGCCGGCGTCGTCGAGCACCGCGCCGGTGGGGTTCTGGAACTCGGGGATGACGTAGGCCAGGCGCGGCGCCGCGTCCCGGACCGCAGCGGTGAACAGGTCCAGGTCCCAGCTCCCGGTGCCGTTCGGGCCCGGGCCCATCGCGACCGGCACCGCTCGCGTGCCGCGGTTGCCGATCGCGTCGAGGGCGTTGGGGTAGGTGGGGTGCTCCACGAGCACGCGGTCGCCGGGAGCGGCCAGCATCTGCAGCACGAGCCCGATCGCGTGCTGGGCGCCGGCGGTCACCAGCACCTGGTCGGAGGCGGTCGGCAGGCCACGGTTGGTGAACCGTTCGGCGATCGCGGCGCGCAGCGCGGGCAGCCCGAGCAGGTCGTATCCGTGGCCGCCGAGGTAGGCGTCGAGATCGTGGACGGCGGCCGCCGTGGCCGCCCTCATCGGCTCGGCCGGGGCCGGCAGCGCCGCGTGGGCGAGGTCGAACATGCTCCGGTCGCCGTGCGGGGAGAACGGCGAACGGACGTCCGCGCCCCCACCCGGGCGA
>JBBQEF010000003.1:0-41170 GCA_038320445.1 Mycobacteriales bacterium | reverse complement strand
TCCAGGCCGTCCGGCACGCAGCCCGCGAGGAACCGGCCGGAACCCTGCTCGTCGCGCGGGGCGCTCAGGTGGTGCTGCTGGCCGACTGCGAGGCCGACTGGGAGAGCCTGCGCCAGTCGGTCATGCGCGAGCTCGGTGGCGGACGGGCACGGCTCGGGGTCGGCGAGCGCTGCGCGCGGGCGGGCGAGTTCCCCCGCTCCTACCAGCAGGCCAAGCTCGCGCTGCGGCTGCCGGCGCAGGCGGAGTGGGACGACCGCGCGATCCGGTTCGACGATCTGGGCGTGTACCGGCTGCTCGCCGGCATCGAGGACCTCGGCGAGGTGGAGCGGTTCGTGCAGCGCTGGCTCGGCAAGCTCCTGGAGTACGACGCCCAGCGCGGCTCGGAGCTGGTACGCACGCTGACCCACCACGTCGAGCGCGGCGGCAACTACGAGCTCACGGCGAAGTCGCTGATCGTGCACCGCAACACCCTGAAGTACCGCCTCCAGCGCATCCGGCAGATCGGCGACCTCGACCTGAGCGACCCGGAGACCTGGTTCAACCTGCACCTGGCGACGCGCGCCTGGAGCACACTGGGCGTGCTCAGAGCGGGCACGTGAGCCACACCTCGCACTGGGGCGCGTTCCGCCCCGAGATCGACGTGCACGGCGAGGTCACGGCCGTGTACCCGGACCCGCTCGATCCGGACCCGTCACCGCTGCTGCAGAATCTGGTCGGGTCGCTGCGCCACCCCCTGCGCGTGCCGCAGCCGATGGTGCGGGAGGGCTGGCTGCGCCACGGACCGGGACCCGACCCGGGCCGCGGCACGGAGCCGTTCGTCCCCCTCGGGTGGGACGAGGTGCTGGACCGCCTCGCCGCCGAGCTGCGCCGGGTCTACGACGGGCCGGGCCCCGAGGCGGTGTTCGGCGGTTCCTACGGCTGGTCGAGTGCGGGCCGCTTCCACCACGCCCAGGGCCAGGTGCACCGGTTCCTCAACGCGCTGGGCGGCCACGTCGGGTCGGTGAACACCTACAGCGCGGGCACGTCGGAGGTGCTGCTGCCGCACGTCCTGGGAGCGGGACCGGAGATCCTGCGCTCGCTCACGAGCTGGCCGGTGCTCGCCGAGCACACGGAGCTGATGGTCTGCTTCGGCGGCATGCCCGCCAAGAACACCGCGGTCGCTCCGGGCGGGGTCACCCGGCACCTCACCGACGGGCACCTGCGGTCGATGGCCGCGCGCGGTGCCGAGTTCGTGCTGGTGGGGCCGGACCGCCGGGACCTGCCCGCGCATCTCGACTCCACGTGGCTCCCCCTGCGCCCCGGAACCGACACCGCGCTGATGCTGGCGTTGTGCCACGTGCTCGTGACCGAGGGCCTGCACGACGAGGCGTTCGTCGCCACGCACTGCACGGGCTTCGACCGGGTGCTGCCCTCCCTTGCGACCACCACAGCCGCGTGGGCCGAGGCGCTGTGCGGCATCGAGGCGGCGACGATCACGGCGCTCGCGCGCCGGATGGCCGCGCACCGGACGATGGTGGCGGTGACGTTCTCGCTGCAGCGTGCCGAGTTCGGCGAGCAGCCGGTCTGGGCCGGCGTCCTGCTCGCGGCGCTGCTCGGCCAGATCGGGCTTCCCGGGGGCGGGTTCGGTCACGGCTACGGTTCGGTCGGCGACAACGGGTTCCCCGCCCACACCGGGGCGCTCCCGACATTGCCCCAGGGCGTCAACCCGGTGCTCGAGCGGATTCCCGTCGCCCGGATCGCCGACATGATGCTGCACCCCGGGGGCGGCTACGACTACGACGGCGAGCGGCGGCGCTACCCGTCGGTCGAGCTCGTCTACTGGTGCGGCGGCAACCCGTTCCACCACCACCAGGACCTCGGACGGCTGCGCGCCGCGTGGCGCCGCATGTCCACCGTGGTGGTCCACGAGCCCTACTGGACGGCGGCCGCCCGGCACGCCGACATCGTGCTGCCGGCCACCGTCACCCTCGAACGCGACGACATCGGCGCCTCCCGCACCGACCCCTTCCTGACGGCCATGAAGGCGGGCGCAGCCCCCTACGAGCAGGCCAGGGACGACTACGCCGCGTTCGCCGACCTCGCCGAGATCCTCGGCGCCGGCAAGGACTACACGGAGGGCCGCGACGCGGGCGGGTGGCTGCGGCACCTGTACGACGGCTGGGCGGCCGGGAGGCCGGTTCCGGGCTTCGACGGGTTCTGGGCGGCCGGCCGGGTCCCCGTCGAGGCGGCGGCTCCCGGCGTCCTGCTGGCCGACTTCCGCCGGGACCCGGCCGCCCACCCGCTCGCCACCCCCAGCGGCCGGATCGAGCTGTACTCGGCGACGATCGCCTCCTACGGCTACGACGACTGTCCCGGCCTGCCCACCTGGCTGGAACCCGTCGAATGGCACGGCTCCGACCGAGCCGTGCGCTACCCGCTGGTGCTGCTGGCCAACAACCCTGCGAGCAGGCTGCACAGCCAGCTCGACTTCGGGCCGCACAGCCGCTCGACCAAGGTCCGGGGCCGGGAACCGGTGCGGATGCACCCCCGCGACGCGGAGCGGCGCAGCCTGGCCGACGGGGATCTCGTGCGGGTGTTCAACGACCGCGGCGCCTGCATCGGCGGTGTCGTCGTGGACGCGGACGTCGCGCCGGGGGTGGTGCAGATGTCCACCGGTGCGTGGTTCTCCCCCGTCCCGGGCGTCGAGCCCGTCCTCTGCGCGGCCGGCAACGTGAACGTGCTCACACGCGACATCGGCTCGTCGCGGCTCTCCCAGGGCTGCGCGGGCAGCCGCGCGCTGGTCGAGATCGAGAAGTGGGCCTGACGCGGCAACGGGCATCCCCGTGTCCGCGAGGTCCGCGCTCGTTCGGCGACGTAGCGGGCGTGAGAGCCTTCGGATGTGAACGTTTCCGCTGCCGCTCCGGGCCACGACGATCCGGACGCGGGAGACCTGCTGGCGACGGTCGTGGAGGTGGTCTCCGGCGCGGTCCGCGGGGGTGGCGACGCGCCGGGACGCTGGGTCGAGCTGCTGGGGCGGGTCGGCCTGGTCGCCTACGGCGCCCTGCACGCGCTGATCGCCGCACTGATCATCAGGACCCTGCTCGGGGCGCGCGAGTACATCGAGATCGACCAGGACGGCGCTGTGGCCCTCGTCGCCGGCACGGGTACGGCCGGGCTGATCGGCCTCGGGGTCGCGGTCGCCGGGCTGGTGGCGTTCGGCGCGTGGCAGGTCTGCGCCGCCGCGGCCGGGTTCCGCTGGGTGAGCGGCGGCGAGCGCACGCGCAAGCGGATCGGGGCGGCTGCGAAGGCGCTCGCCGTCCTCACCGTCGCCGCGGTCGCGCTGCCCGTTCTCTTCGGGGAGCCGTCCGGCCCGGGTGCCGGCGGAGCCCCCGCCGTCACAGCCGCGCTGCTGCAGCTGCCGGGCGGCCGGCTGCTGGTGGGGCTCATCGCGACCGTCGCACTGGTCGTGGCCGGCTCCATGATCTACACCGGAGCCCGCGCGACGTTCATGGGCGACCTGCTCCGCGCCCGGCTGTCCGAGCGGCTCCGACGCACCGCGGTGATCTGTGGCAGCGCCGGCAACTTCGCTCGCGCGGCGGCGTTCGCCGGGATCGGGCTCTCCTTCGGTGCGGCGGCGCTGAGCGACGATCCCGGCCGCTCGTCGGGGATGAACGAGGTGCTGCGCTCGCTCACGAGCACGCCCGTCGGCCTGGTGGGGCTGATCGGGATCTGCTCCGGGATCGCCGCGTTCGGCGTGTACTGCGTGATCGACGCCTACGCCCGGCGCGCCTGAGGCCGCAACGCCCGGGCGGGCCTGTCGGGTGAACGTCGTCACCCACCGTTGCGGATCTCTCGTGAGGTCTCACCGGATCGGTGGAAGAACGCGCGGGCCGGTAACGACGGCAGTCGAAACGGACGACAGAGAAAGCGTGACCCTGTCGACCCGATTCAGGCTGCGCCGGCCGACCGGTCCGGGTCGCACCGACGGTCGGCAATTCCTGAGACCCCCGGAACAACAGCCTGGACTTGTCTCCGGGTCGTCCTGGCCATCGCGGTGATCGCCTCGCACGCCTGGCCCATCAGCGGCTTCGGGCCGGATCTGCAGTCGAACGCCCGCAGTTCCTGCGGTGACCTTCCGGCCACGTCGGACACCGACCCGCCCGACCGTGATTCCCGAGGAGAACCAATGGTTCAGCGACATACCAGCCGCTACCCCGCCGAGCTGCGCGGGATCGCGGTACGGCGGGTGACGGAGTCCGCGGAGGACCACCCGTCCCAGTGGGCGGCCATCGAGGCGGTGGCCGCCGAGATGGGCATCGGTACCGCCGAGACGCTGCGCAAGTGGGTGCGCCGGGAGGAGGTCGACGGTGGGCGTCGCGCCGGCGTCACCTCCATCGAGGAGTCCGAGATCAAGTCCCTGCGACGCGAGAACGCCGACCTGCGACGCACGAACGCGATCCTGCAGGCGGCGTCGACTTTCTTCGCGGCCGAACTCGACCGGCCACGCTCCGCCTCGTAGCGTTCGTGAACGCCCACAAGAACCGCTCCGACGGCGGTCGGCGATGGGGTGTCGAGTCGATCTGTGCCGTGCTCACGGAGCACGGCATCCGGATCGCCCCATCCACGTACTACGAAGCGGTGACGCGGCCGCCGTCCGCGCGGGCGTCGCGCGACGAGCAGCTGCGCCCGCACGTCGAGAAGGTGTTCGCGGACAGCGGCGAGACGTTCGGCCCGCGCCGGGTGTGGCGTGCGCTCAACGACGAGGGCATCACCGTCGCCCTCTGCACGGTCGAGCGATTGATGAGCGACATGAAGCTCCACAGCGTCCTCGGACGCACATCACCCCCTCCTTCTCCGCCCGCGCGGAGGGCCGGACGGGCGGCGCTGCCTGCCCTCGCGAGCGGCGCAGATCCGTTCGACCACGAAAGCAGCCGACACCCCGAAGACGGCCCAACAGGCCACTGTCGCGACGACCAGTCCGACGATCTCCACGACCCGATACTCCCCTTGCAGACGTCAACAACACACCACTCATGACTGCCGAAACGTCGTTGCGGAGAAGGCAACTCATGTCGGTCACAACATTGGGAGGATCGACATGACGACAACTGTTCCACCTGGTCGCTACGGCGTTGTCGAGATCGACGGCGAACTCCGCGACGCGATCCGATCGGTGGTCCGCGCCCCGGACGGCCTGACGATCACGAGGCCGCCCGGGGGATCGCCCGACGTCCCGGGTCGGCCCGCATCGACCCGCACCCGATACCGCATCGGCCTCGACATGGGCACGACCCACACCACGGCTGCGGTCCAGCGGCTGGACGGCAGCTGGCCGCTGCCCGCCGAGGTGGTGGAACTCGGCACCGGTCGAGCGGCGACCCCCACCGCGGTGTTCGTCGACAGCGACGGGGACATGCTGTTCGGCGAGGCTGCGGTCGACGCCGGCCTGATCGACCCGACCCGGTTGGTGCGGGGGTTCCGCCGCCGGGTCGGCGATCCGACGCCCGTGATCGTGGCCGGGCAGCCGTGGCGGCCGGAGGAACTCACCGCCCGGATGGTCCGGTGGGCCGTCGACCGGATCGCACCGTGCTTCGGCGGCCTCCCCGACCACGTGGTCGTGACGCATCCGGCCTCGTGGGGGACCCACACGACGGGCCTGCTGCGCGGCGCGCTGGCGGCCCAGGGTCTGACGGCGGTGCTGCTCGGCGAGCCGCAGGCCGCGGCGGTCCAGATGGTCGCTGCGCGCGGGCTCGCGCCCGGCTCGGCCGTCGCCGTGTACGACCTCGGCGGCGGCACCCTCGACGTCACCGTCGTGCGCACCGCGGCCGGTGGCGGGGCCCACGAGATCCTCGGGTCGGCCGACGCCGACGACCGGCTGGGCGGCGCGGACTTCGACGACGCCGTCTTCGAGCACCTCCGCGCCGCCGTCCCCGGCCTGTTCGCGTCGGTCGACGAGACCGACGTCGCCCAGCTCGCGGCCGTGGCGCAGGTCCGGCGCGCCTGCACACTGGCGAAGGAGCGGCTCAGTTCCGACACCGAGGCGTCGATCCCGATCGCCCTCCCGGGACGGGAGACGACGGTGCGGCTGCACCGCTCCGAGTTCGAGACCCTGGTCCGCCCGCTGGTCGAGCAGTCGGTCGACACCCTGGAGCGGGCCATCGCCTCCGCGGGCCTCGAGCCCCGCGACCTGACCGACGTGCTGCTCGTGGGCGGCTCCTCGCGCATCCCGCTCGTGTCCCAGCTGGTGTCGGAGCGGCTCGACCGCCCGGTCGTCGTCGACGGCGACCCCGCGTCGCTGGTCGCCCGCGGTGCGGCGCTCGAGCGCAACGCTCACATCGGCTCCGTTCCGGCGCTGTCCGCCGGGCCCGCCTCGGCACCGACGAGCGGCCCCCCGACCTGGGACGGGCCGCACGCCGACCGCGGGCCGGTGACGCCCGCCGCCGCTCCGGCCCGCCCCGGCCCGCCGTCGAACCGGATCGCGCCGCATGTCGCCGTGCCGGGCCGTCCGGCGCGCGGGTCGGTGGGCGGTTTCATCGTCCTGGGCGCGACGACGGCGGTGATCGCCCTGGTGTCGATCGCGGCCGCCTTCCTCCTCACGAACCCGACCCCGACCTCGCTCGTGGGCGTGGACAGCGGGGTCCCGACCGTTCCGGCCGTCGTGGCCGGATCCGCCGGCGCGATCCCCGTCCCCGGGAGGGCGAACCCCGCTTCACGATCCCCACAGGGCATCGGCGCTCCGGCCGTGGTCCCACCGGTTCCGGCCACGATCACCCGGCCGGCGCCTCCCGGCGCGACCGTGTCGCCCGCACCGCCACCCGCACCGCCTGCGACGCAGCCGCAGGCCCCGGTCGCACCGACCACCGCGCCCCAGCCGCCGGCGCCGCCGGTCCCGACCACCGACCCGGTCGTACCGCCGCCTCCGGTCACGACCACCGCGGACCAGCCGCCCAACCCGGGCCCGAGCCCGACGACCGACCCGGTGGTGGTGCCGCCACCACCGGTCCCGCCCGCAGATCCGGTGCCCGTCCCGGAAGGACCCGCGACGGGCACCGGGCCGACGACGTAGGCCCCGCGCCGCGCAGCCGGTGTGCGCCGCTCCGCGACCGTGATCACGCCTGGTTGCCGATGCCGAGCGCCTCGATCATCCGCAGGCGGTAGAGGTCGATGATCCACCGCAGCCACGTCCGGAGCTCGCCGGACGGGTCGACTCCCGGCGGCACCACCGGCGGCGCAGGAGAGGCAACGGGCGGCGGTGCCGGTGCCGCCGGAGTGGTCGTCGGGGCCGGAGTGGTAGTCGGCGTGGCGGTCGGCTCGGTGGTCGGCGCGGTCGTCGGCGCGGTCGTCGGCTCGGTCGTCGGCTCGGTCGTCGGCTCGGTCGTCGGCGCGGTCGTCGGCGCGGGCGTCGGCTCGGTCGTCGGGACCGGCTTGTCGCGGTACGGGTACTCGCGGACCCAGTCGACCTGCATGGTCGTCGGCGCCACGCTGCCGCCCTCCGGGAACCAGTCGAGCTGGATGCACAGGTGCATCGGGCCGGGCGGGAGGATCGACGTCTTCGTGGTGGTGAACCACTTCCGGCCGTCGACGAACGCCGTGATGTGGTCGGGCGCCCACTCGACCGCCCAGTCGTGCCACTGGGTGGCGTCGATGGCCACCTCGCCGCTGACCTGGGAGTTGTCCGCGCCGTAGTGCAGGAACATGTTGGTGTTCTGCCGGCTCGGGTCGAGCATCTCCATGAAGTCGACCTCGCCGCCGACCGGCCAGTTCTCCGCGTCCGGCCACAGCAGCATCACCGCGTTGTAGGTGGGGTCGGCAACGGGCGCGCGCACGCGCCCCTCCCAGCGCCCGTACTTGCGGCCCTGCCCCCATGCCATGCCCTCGGTGTTGCCGGCCGAGTCGCCGGTGATGGTCATGACCCCGTTCGCGATCGAGACCGCCGACGGTGTCCGCCGCCCCTTCCCGTCATGGCCGACACCGTCGTACAGACCCCAGGCGTCGCCGAGTGGCCCGGAGAACTCCTCGGCCCGGTCCGGGGTGCCCCACCCGAACGTCTCCGCCGCGCTGGTTCCCGTGGCCGCAGCCGGCGCCGCTCCCGTGGCCGCCACCGCCACGGCCGTGCTGCACAACATCGTCGTCGCGACGGCCATGCCGATCGCCAGCCCACGTCTCACGGGTACCTCCACGTCGATCAACCGGTCATTGCCGGCCGGACGCTAGGCGCGCAGAGGTCACCGGTGAACCGGCTCTCACCGCTTCGGGTGGGACCCCCGCGTGTCACTTGCCGTCCTGCGATCACCGTGGGCCAGCAGGTGACACCGTTGCGGGTGTGACGGCTGGGACGTGCGGTGCTCCCGTGACAGTGACCCGGGTTGTGCTCACGGACCATGACCGTGGGTAGCGGCTGGGCGGGGGTGCGGCCCGCACGACCACTCCCGGTGACGAGTTGCCACGGACGGGTCAGGATCCCCCGTGCGGCGTGGCCTTGCGGGATCCCGGGATGCCGGAGAACAGGCGGGGTGGGAGCTTGTGCCTGATCGGGTGACGCGGGCTCAGGCACTCACCGGTGGTGGGCGGCGTGGTGGGCGGCGAGGGTGTCGAGCCCGAAGTCGGTGTCGGGGTCGCGCCACGCCGCGTGGGCGTGGTTCACCTGGCGCTGGGTGTTGTCGTACTCGATCAACAGCCGTGGGCCCTGCAGCCGGTAGTAGTGCGGTTCCCCGGCCGCGGTCGAGCCGGCCCAGGCCAGGTGTACGGCATCGAGTGCGGCCCGGCCCCCTGGCGTGTCCGGGTCGTAGCGCCCGATCGGGTTCAGCCCGTCGGGAACCCGGCAGAGATAGGTCGCGAGCAGTGCGTGGAGCAGCTCGCGCTGCCCGCCGGCCAGCGCGGCACCGGGCACCCCCTTGGGCGCAGCGGTCAGGGCGACCCGCCGGTGGTCCTCGGCGTCGAGACCCGCGGTGCCGTCGATCCGCGCGCTGAGCTCCTGCAGTGCACGCTGCTCACCGGGGTCGGCGAACCGGCCGCGCCAGATCCCCGAGAGCGGGACGACCTCGTCGCCGTCGGCGATGCGGGTGCGGTTGCCGCCCACGATGTCCGACGGCGCGCGGGGCAGGAGCACGGCCCGGCCCGCGAGCTCGGGGTCGAGCGAGCGGACCAGCTCGCGGGCCAGGTCCTCGGGGCCCGCGAGCGGGCGCAGCACCGTGCCCGGCAGCGGGGACGCGGCGGGATCGGCACCGAGGAACGACGGCGTGGTCGCGACGACCACCCCGTCGACCACGAGGTTGTTGACCGAGACGTGGTGTCCGCCGAAGCGCCACCCCCAGGCAGGCGAACCCGGCTCGCCGAACACCCGCAGGTAGTACATGCCCGGGTCGCGGCCGCGCTCCCGGCCGAAGGTGACGGTGAAACCCTCGGTGTGGTCGAGCACGTTCTCCAGGCCCATCACGGTGGCGACGCCGCCGTACCCGGCCCGAGACAGGCCCGTCGCCACGAGCTGCATCGCGCGCCGCTGCTGCGCCGGGCGCTGCTCGTGCATCGTCAGCCCGCCGTGGTCGGTCGGCGTGTAGAACCACCGGCGACGCTCGGCGTCGGCGTCCGCGTCGGGCTGCGGCGCGGCCCCCACGGCGATCGCACGCTGCTCGGGGGTCAGCATCTCGAGCCACGCGGCGGCAGCTGCAGCCATGACGTGGGCGGTGTCCTCGGTGACGGCCTGGCTCACGCCGCGACACTAGCCCTTGTCCGGCCCGCTCAGCGGCGTCACAGTGCTCGGGTGGGAGCACCGGTGGTTCCGTCCGCGCTGCGGTCGTGGATGAGCGTGGTGGGTGAGATCGCGCGCGCCGTCAACGCCGCGGAGCCGCTCGACGGGGTGTTGACCCGGGTCGCCGAGCAGGCCTGCGCGCTGATCGGCGTCGACCACTGCGCCGTGATGCTGGCCGAACCCGATCACGAACACCTCCGGGTCGCGGGGTCGTGGGGGCTCTCGCGTGACTACGTCGCACTGGTCAGTGACACCGGATCGCTGCTCATCCGCCCGGCGGGCCCGCAGCTGGACTCGCCGGCCGCGGAGGCCTACCGCGCCGGCCGGACGGTGGCCGTGTCCGACGTCGGCAACGCGCCCCGGTACGGACGGCTGCGAAACCTGGCCGCCAAGCAGGGCTACCAGGCGTTGATCGCGGCGCCGCTGCACGCGCCCGATGCGGGGACGCTCGGCGTCCTCGTCGGCTACTCGGTGACCGCCCGCACCTTCGGCGCACCGGAGGTCGAGCTGGTCGAGCTGCTCGCCGACCAGGCCGCGCTCGCGTGCGAGACCGCGCGGCTGCGCACCGCGCAGGAGGACGTGATCGCCGAGCTCTCGCGGACGAACGCCGCGCTGCACCGCAGCCGCGCCATCGCGGAGTGGGCCGAACAGCAGCACCGCGGGCTCATGCGCCTGGTGCTCGACGAGGTCGGCCTGGCCGGTCTCGTCACCGCCCTGGCCGAGACGCTCGGGGCGTCGGTGACGGTGGAGGACCCGCACGGCAGGCTGCTCGCCCGCGCCCCCGAACGCGGCTACCACCCGCCGCCCGACGCCGCGGCGCGGCGGCGCGGCCCGGTGCGGGCCGCGCTCGAGACGCTCGCGCGCCAGAGCGAGGTGGTGGAGGTGTCCGCGCAGCGCAGGGGCCGTCCGGGCGCGGCCGCCGTCGGGCACCCGACCGGCCCGGCGCCGGGCGTCTGGGTGGCGCCGGTGGTGGTGGGCGGTGAGCTGGCCGCACGGTTGTGGGTGACCAACCCGCGCGCGGCGCCGGAGCCGGTCGAGCGGCGCGTGATCGAGCGGTTCGCGCTGGTGGTGGCACTGGAGGTGCTCAAGCAGCGGTACCTGGTGGACGTCGAGGAGCGGCTGTCGGGCGACCTGATCGGCGACCTGCTGCGCCCCGGCGGCCCTCTCCATCCCCACGGCCTCCTCGACCGGGCCGCCGCGCTGGGACACGACCTCGGCCGCCCGCACGTGGTGGCCGTCCTCGCGCTCGACCCGCCCGGCCCGGCCCCGCGGCTGGCGGAGGTGGTGCGCGCTGCCGCCGGTCCGGTGACACCGCTGGTCGGGTCCCACGAGGACGTGCACGTCGTCCTGCTCCCGGCCGTCCCGGACCTCGACGACGTGCTGCGCGGCGTGCTCATCCAGGTCGAGCTGGCGCTGCCGGGGCGGACGGCGACGGTCGCGGTGGGCCCGGTCGCCGACGGGATCACCGGCCACGGCACCGCCTACCGCGTCGCGCGTGGCGCCGCCCGGTTGCGCCGCGCGTCCCGTCCGGGCGGGCTCGTCGACGTCCGCGACCTCGGCCTGGCCGCCCTGCTCCTGGAGGACGGCACCCCGGACGCGCTGCGTCGCTTCGCCCGCACGCTCCTGCGGCCGGTCGTGGCACACGACGCCCGGCGCGGCGGCGACCTGCTCGCGACGCTGCGGGTGTGGCTCGCCGCGGGTTGCTCGACCCCGGCCACCGCCCAGGAGCTGGTCGTGCACCCGAACACCGTGGGCTACCGGCTCGCGCGCATCGAGAAGCTCACGGGCCGGAGCCTGCGCCGCAACGACACCCGCCTGGACCTGCAGCTGGCGCTGACCGTGCGCGACATCGTCCGGCTCGACGCGCCCCTGTGAGCTGAGCCAGGAGCTGTCCGGTTCTTCTGGGGTCCCACACATGGCCGACGTCACGGTGGCACGTCACGATCTCCGGGCAAGCCCCGACGAGGAGGTCGCCGTGAAACCGCCGCCGTTCCACTACGCCGCACCGACGAGCGTGGCCGAGGCCGTCGCGCTGCTGGGCGAGCACGCCGACGAGGAGGCGCGGGTGCTCGCGGGCGGGCAGAGCCTCGTGCCACTGATGAACTTCCGGCTGGCCCAACCCGGGCACCTGATCGACCTGCGCCGCGTCGAGGAGCTGACCCGGATCGGCACCGACGGTGACACGCTCGTGATCGGCGCGATGGTCCGCCAGAGCCACGCCGAGCACGCGCCGGAGGTCGCGGTCGGCGCCCCGCTGCTGGCCGAGGCGCTCGGCTACGTCGCGCACCCGCCGATCCGCAACAGCGGCACCGTCGGCGGCAGCATCGCGCACGCCGACCCCTCCGCCGAGCTGCCCGCCGTCGTGCTGGCGCTGGACGCCGAGCTGGTGGTGGCCGGACCGCAGGGGGACCGCACGATCCCGGCCGCCGAGTTCTTCCGCGGCCCGTTCTCCACCGCGATCGAGCCCGGCGAGATCCTCACCGAGGTCCGGATCCCTCGGCGGGACGGCGGGCAGGCCTTCGTCGAGTTCGCCCGCACCCACGGCAACTTCGCCCTCGTCGGCGTCGCCACCGTGATCGAGCTGGACGGCGACACCGTCACGCGGGTGTCGATCGCGCTGAGCGGCGTGGCCGGCACCCCGGTCCGCGCCACCGCCGCCGAGCAGGCGCTGGTCGGGACGGTGCCGGACGACGCCTCGATCCGGGCCGCCGCAGCCGCCGACGACCTCTCCCCTGCCGGTGACGTCCACGGCGGCACCGAGACCCGCACCGACATCGCGCGCAGCTACCTGCGACGCGGCATCGAGCTGGCGCTCCAACGCGCCCAGGACCGGAGATGAGCCCCGTGGACAAGCACGACGTGACCCTGACCGTCAACGGCCGCACGTCCACGGTGACCGTCGAGCCGCGCAAGCTGCTCGTCGACGTCCTGCGCGAGGACCTCGGGCTCACCGGCACCCACATCGGCTGCGAGCACGGTGTCTGTGGCACGTGCACCGTGCTCCGCGACGGTGCGAGCATCCGCTCCTGCACGACGTTCGCGGTGCAGGTGGACGGCTGCGAGATCCGCACCGTCGAGGGGCTCGCGAAGGGCGCCGAGCTGCACCCGCTGCAGGACGAGTTCTGGGACAAGCAGGGCCTGCAGTGCGGCTACTGCACCCCCGGGATGCTGATGCGGGCGTGCGAGATCGTCGAGACCAACCCGGACGTGACGGCCGCCGAGGTCCGCGAGGGCATCGCCAGCAACATCTGCCGGTGCACCGGCTACCAGTTCATCACCGAGGCAGTGTGCGCCGCCGCGGTGCGGATGAAGGCAGGCAACCCGTGACCACAGTGGACCGCTCCGCGCCCCCCGTCCGCACCCACAAGGAGAACCGCACGTGGGTCGGGAAGTCGATCCGCCGCGTCGAGGACCCGAAGTTCCTGCGGGGGCGCGGCGGCTACATCGGCGACATGACCCTGCCCGGCATGCTGCATGCCGCCGTGCTGCGCAGCCCGCACGCGCACGCCCGGATCACCGCGATCGACACCGCCGCGGCGCTGGCCGCACCCGGCGTGCACGACGTGATCACCGGAGCGCGGGCCGCGGAGCTCTGCGATCCCCTGCCCGACTTCGGCCCGAACCCCGCCGCCCACACCTGGCGCTGCCTGGCCAAGGACAAGGTGCGCTACGTCGGCGAGGGCGTCGCCGTGGTCGTCGCCGACAGCCGCTACCTCGCCGAGGACGCGCTCGCGCTGATCGACGTCGAGTACGAGCCGCTGCCCGCCGTCGTCGACCCGGAGCGGGCGCTGGAGGACGGCGCCGCCCTGGTCCACGACGACCTGGGTTCCAACTGCGCCTATGAGCGCACGTTCCAGTTCGGCGAGGTCGACCGCGACTTCGCCGAGGCCGAGGTGATCGTCACCGACCGGCTGCGCTGGCACCGCTCGGGCGGGCAGCCGATGGAGACCGTCGGCGCCGTCGCCGACTTCGACCACGCCACCGGCGAGCTGACCGTCCACACCAACTCGCTGTCGTTCACCAGCTACCTGTTCATGGTCGCCACCACGATGCGGATCCCGACCAACAAGCTCGACATCCGGCCGGTCCCGGCGGGCGGCAGCTTCGGCTCCAAGCTGTTCGCCACCAAGCCCGCGGTGCTCGCCGGCATGTGCTCGCGCGAGGTCGGACGGCCGGTCCAGTACCTGGAGGACCGCGTCGACAACATCTCCAACTGCGACCACCACGGCTCCGACCGCGTCTACGACGTGCAGCTCGCGATGATGCGTGACGGCACGATGCGCGGCATCAAGATCGACACGGTGGAGGACTACGGCGCCTACATCCAGTTCGGCGTCGGGCACCACGGCAACGCGCTCGCACAGGTCGTCGGGCCCTACACGATGACGAGCGTGGAGTACCGGGTACGTGCCGCCCTGACCAACAAGAACCAGCAGGGCGCCTACCGCGGCTTCGGGTCCGAGGTGAACAACTGGATGCTGGAGCAGATCGTCGACAAGGCCGCCCGCGAGCTCGACCTCGACCCGGTGGAGATGCGGCGCCGCAACTTCATCCGCGAGTTCCCGCACTTCATCCCCACCGGCAACGTGTACGACTCCGGCGACTACGACGCCGTGCTCGACAAGGCACTGGACCTCTCGGAGTACAAGCACTGGCGTGCCGAGCAGGCGAAGGCCCGCGAGGAGGGCCGCTACATCGGGATCGGGCTGATCACCGCGCAGGAGCGCTCGGTGTTCTCGGCGACGGAGTTCTGGTTCTGGTTCGACGAGCCGGGTGCGCCCGTGACGTCGATGCCGGAGTCGGTGACGCTCAAGGTGGACGCCACCGGCGGCATCACGGCCACGCTGTACTCCTGCGCGTTCTGGGGCAACTCCCCGGAGACGATGGTCGCGCAGCTCGTGGCGGAGGAGTTCGACTGCGACCCGCACTCGGTGTCGATCGTCTACCAGGGCAGCAAGAACGGCCTGCCCGCGACGGGCCCCGGTGGCTCCCGCACCACGGTGATGCTCGCCGGCGCCGTCGAGGGCGCCACCGCGAAGATCAAGGCGAAAGCGCTGCGGGCGGCGGCCCACCTGCTGGAGGCCAACCCCGACGACATGGAGTGGGTCGACGGCGGCTACCAGGTCAAGGGCGTGCCCGAACAGCGCAAGACCCTCGCCGAGATCGCGATCATGCTGCACCTGTTCAAGCACAGCTTCCCCGAGGACATGGAGTCCGGGCTGGAGGACTCCAAGGTCTTCGACCACCCGTACACGACGATGCCCTCGGCCGACCGCAAGGACCTCGGCGTCTTCTACCCGTTCATGGGACACGCCTGCCACGTGCCGGTGGTCGAGGTCGACATCGAGACGGGTGCGGTGTCCTTCCTGGCCTACGCCGCCGTGCACGACTGCGGCACGCTGGTGAACCCGCGCTCGCTCGCCGGCCACATCGTCGGCGGCACGGCGCAGGGCATCGGCACGGCGCTGTACGAGGAGTACGTCTACGACGACGACGGCCAGCTGCTCACCTCCAGCTACCTCGACTACCTCATCCCGTCGGCGATGGAGGTGCCCGAGCTGAAGATCGGCCACCACGAGACGCCGTCGCCGTACACGCTGCACGGCATCAAGGGCGGCGGCGAGGGCGGCCGCATGATGGCCCCCGCGGCGATCAACGTGGCCGTCAACGACGCCCTGGCCCCTCTCGGCGTGCGGGTGACCGAACTCCCGATGACCCCGGACCGCCTGCGCGCCGCGATCCGCGCCGCTCAGACGGCCCGCGAGTCGGGCTAGGAATGCGCGCGAGCCGGGACGGGAGTGCCCGCGAGTCGCGGGCCGTGTGTGCGCGACCCGCGCGTTCCGTGCGCAGGTGCACGGGCGGCCCACCATGACCGCCCGGGTCGCCGTCGTGACGGGGGGCAACCGCGGGATCGGGCGCGCCATCGCCGTGGCGCTGGCCGCGGACGGGTTCGCCGTGGCCGTCACCGCGCGGGACCCGGCGACGCTGAAGGAGACCGTCCACGACGTCGAGACCGCCGGGGGCACCGCGCTCGCGCTGGCCTGCGACGTCCGCGACGAGGCCTCCGTGGCGGCGATGGCCGCAGCGGCGTCCGGGCTCGGACCCGTCCACACCGTCGTCGCCAACGCGGGGGTGGCGGGGCCGACCGCGCCCCTGCACGAGACGTCGCTCGCCGACTGGCGCGACTGCCTCGCCACCGACCTGGACGGCGTGTTCCTGACCTTCCGCGCGTTCGTCCCCGGCCTCATCGCCGCGGGAGCGGGCTCGCTGATCGCCCTGTCGTCGATGACGGGGAAGCGTCCGCTGCACGGCCGCACGCCCTACGCGGCCGCGAAGATGGGCGTGATAGGGCTGGTGCGCACGCTCGCGCTGGAGCTGGGCCCGTCCGGGATCCGGGTGAACTCCGTCTGTCCCGGCGCCGTCGCCGGCCCCCGGATCGACGACGTGATCGCCCGCCAGGCCGCCGCGCGCGGCATCACCCCGGAGGAGGCGCTGGCCGCCTTCACCGGGGCATCTCCACTGGGCAGGCTCGTGGAGGCCGGGGAGGTGGCCGCGGCGTGCGCCTACCTCGCCTCCGACGCGGCGGCGTCGATCACCGGCGAGGACCTGAACGTGACCGCAGGCGTCGTGATGTATTAGGAGTGGACATGCAGCTGATCGATCTCTCGCAGGACATCTACGAGGGCATGAAGGTCTACCCGGGCCACCTCAAGACCGTCCAGTTCGACCACGCCACCCACGAGGAGACCGCGCCGCGCTTCGACAGCGGCTTCTCGTTCCAGACCACCGGGTTCATGCTCAACGACAACGGGCCGACACACGTCGACTCGTTCTCCCACCTCGACCCCGACCCGTCCGCGGAGACGATCGAGAAGATGTCCCTGGACCTGTTCTACGGCACCGCGATCTGCCTGGACGTCACGGAGTTCAAGCCCCAGACCGACATCACCGCCGAGGACCTCGACCGCGTCGTGGACGCCTCGCCGGTGGACGTGCAGCGCGGCGACATCGTGCTGTTCCACACCGCCACGTGGAACAAGTTCAACGGCGACAAGCGCTACCTCAGCGAGTTCGCCGGGCTCGACGGCTCGGCGAGCGAGTGGATCGTCGAGCGCGGGATCAAGACGTTCGGCGTCGACAGCCCGACGCCCGACAACCCGGCCAGCACCAGCTACCCGTGCCACATGATGTGCCGCCGCGAGCACATCACCCACTACGAGAACCTGGCGAACCTCGACAAGGTGGTGAACACCCGGTTCACGTTCGTCGGGTTCCCGCTCAAGCTGCAGGGTGCCCACGGCGGGCCGACCCGGGCGGTCGCTCTGGTCGGCTGACGCGCAGCCCGCCGGATCAGCGCCCCGGCCCGTACAGCCCGAAGATCAGCGCGGGGTCGCCCGGCCGGAACGTGCCGCGCAGCTGCGACGCCTCGCCGATCTCCCGGTTGCGCCGGAGCAGCTCGCGGCCGAGCAGCAGCTGGCGGCGTTCCCATTCCTGCAGTGCGGGGTCGATCGCGCCGTGGTGCGCGGCGAGCTGGGCCGCGAGCTCCCACCCGTCGGCCGCGGCCTTCGCGGTGCCGGCCGCCGCGTGCGGCCGTACCGCGAACGCCGCGTCGCCGACGAGACACACCCGGCCGTGCACCATCCTGGGCACCTCGATGTCCAGCACGACCTGCACGAACGGCTCCGCGACGCCCGTCACGACCTCGGCGATCGACGGCGCGAGCGTGGCCTTCGCGTCGGATCGCAGCTGCTCGACGAACCCGTCCTGCACGCCGCCGGGCGGCAGCGACACCGGGCGCGCGCGACCGTCGCGGTCGGTCATGAGCGCGTCGAACGGGGCCCCGGCGGCCACGTTGCGGTACCAGACGAAGTTCATCAGCCGCTCGCCCGGCGCCGGCGCGCCGGTGGGCCCGGGGATCGGGTAGACGAGGATGTGGCTGTCGGGCAGCACCTGGTAGGTGATGGCGTCCGACAGCTGCTCGAACGTCGACGCCGACAGCTCGGCCTCGGGCAGCGTGCCCCGCCACGCGACGTAGCCCGAGTACGACGGCTCGACGCCGGGCAGCACGGTCGAGCGGGTGGTGGAGCCGATGCCGTCGGCGCACACCACCAGATCGGCCCGGGTGCGCCCGCCGCCGCGCAGCTCCAGCTCGACGCCGTCGCCGTCCTGGTGCAGCGCCACGACCTCGTGCCCGAGCCGGTAGAGCCCCGCCGGGAGCTCGGCGAGCAATGCCCGGTAGATCGTGTTCCACGCCGAGAACCGGTAGGGGTGGTCGCGCTCGTGCACGGTCGAGCCGGCCGCGTCGACGAAGCGGATCCACCGGGTGGCACTGCACAGGTCGTCGGGGTCGGTGGCGGTCTTCTCGGCGAACCACCGCACGGTCTCGTCGAGCACGGCGATGCCGGCCCCCCGGGCCTCCAGCGCCGCCGTCGACTTCTCCAGAACCGTGACGTCGCAACCGATGTCGGCGAGCACGAGCGCGGCGGTGAGGCCGCCGAGCGATCCCCCGACCACCGCCACCCGAGGCATCCGGGGCATCGCGGCCTCAGGGCTTGCCGAAGGTGGCGACGCTGTCGACCGTCATCTCGAACAGCACGCGGCGCTCGTTGAGCGACGGGTCGCGCAGGCCGTAGGGCGGCTCGTTGCCGGTGTACTTGGTCCAGATCCGGTCGAGCTGGGCGGTGACCCGCGGGCCCTGCTCCGGATCGTCCTCGGAGACCTCCCTGCTGACCGTGCACTTGATCGAGATCCAGTGGTAGGCGTTCGCCGGGTTCAGAAGCAGGAACGTCGCCTGCGGATCCTTGCGGAGCCACTCGACCTTCTTGCGGTGGGTGGCCAGGTTGAGGAGCACGAGGTCGCCGTCGTAGTCGAACCAGACGGGCGTGAGGTTGGAGCGGCCGTTGCCACCGCTGACCGAGACGACCGCGGTGACCGGGTCGTCCAGGAGCTGCTTGTACGTCGGGTCCAGATCGGACAGTGAGCTGAGGGCACCGTGGCCGCCGACGGTGAACTGGCCGGGCTGCAGCCCGTCGGCCACGTCGAGGAAACGAGCGACATTGATCGTCATGCGGTTAGCGTAGCCGTCATGTCAGCCACGAAACACGCGTCCGTTCCGGTACGGGGAATGGCGGAGGGGCTGCGTGCCGCGGGCGTCCGCAGGCTGTTCGGGATGCCCGGCGGCGGGCCGAACCTGGACATGATCGGTGCTGCGGCGGACGCGGGCATCGGGTTCACCCTCGCCCACGGCGAGACCGCCGCGTGCGTCATGGCCGGCGCGTTCGGGCTGCTCACCGGTACCGCCGGCACGGCAGTCGTGACCCGCGGACCGGGCCTCACCAGCGCCGTGAACGGCCTGGCCCAGGCCACGCTCGACCGGTCACCACTGCTGGTGATCAGCGACCGGGTCGCGGACGCCCACCGGCACCGCATCGCCCACCAGCGGCTCGACCAGCTTGCCGTGACCGCGCCGGTCACGCGCTGGAACGGCATCCTCGGCCACGACGACACGGCCGCGGCGGTTGCCGCGGCTGCGGCGCTGGCGCTCGGCCCGCCCGCCGGGGCGGTGCACCTCGACTACGACCCGGACGAGCCGGGCCTTCGACCGCCCGCCCCGGTCCGCGCCGCATCCGGCGCGCGTCCCGTGGCGACCGGGCCCGCGCGCGGGCGGAGGCGGCCGGTGGTGGTGCTCGGAATCGGCGCGGTGGCCCACGCCCCGGCACTGCGCACCGTCCTTCGCGGCACCGGGATCCCCGTGCTGAGCACCTACCAGGCATCGGGAACGCTGCCTGCGCACTGGCCCGAGTCGGCCGGCACGTTCACCAACGCCGCCCTGGAACGGCCCCTGCTCGACGCGGCCGACCTGATCATCGGCGTCGGTCTGGACGCGGTCGAGCCGGTGCCCGGCCCGTGGACGGCCGAGGTCCCGACGCTGCTGCTCGGCGCGACGGCCGGCGACGAGGCGTACTTCGACGGCGCCACCGCCGTGGCCGGGCCGCCCGCCGAGACCCTGGCCGTCCTGCTCGCGGCGTGCGAGCCGGGCTGGCCGCCGGACGCCGGGCGCCGCCACCACGCGGCGGCGTTGGAGCTGCTCGACGACGACGGGGTGCCGGGAGGTGGCCTGCGCCCGGTCGATCTCGTGCGCACCGTGCGCGAGTGCACCGGCGACGTCCGGCTCACCGTCGACGCGGGCGCCCACATGCTCGCCGCGATGCCGTTCTGGCCGGCGACCCGCCCGCACGGCGTCCTCATCTCCAACGGGCTCGCGACGATGGGGTACGCGTTGCCGGCCGCGATCGGGGCGGCGCTCGCGAGCGGCGGGCAGCGCGTGGTGTGCATGACCGGCGACGGCGGGCTGGGCATGGTCCTCGCCGAGCTGGAGACGCTCGCCCGGCTGGCCCTGCCGGTCACCGTCGTGGTGTTCGACGACGCGGCGCTGACCCTGATCGAGCTCAAGCAGCGGGCCGGGCAGGGCGACCGCTCGGCCGTGCGCTTCGAGCCCGTCGACATCGCCGCCGTCGCGGGGGCGATGGGCGTCCCGTCGGCCACCGTCGAGGACGCCGCCGGGGTCCGGGCCGCCCTGCGCGGCGCGCCACCGGGACCGTTCCTGCTCGACGCCCGGATCGACCCCGCGAGCTACCGGCACCTCATCGCGATCTCGCGCGGGTGAGCGCGGTGTCCCTGGACTAGGTACTGGGTCGGTGCTCGCCCTCGCGCGTGTAGGTGAAGCCGTCGGCTCCGATCGTCACGCCCATCTCGCTGGGCTCCCTTCGGACGGCCCTCGGACGCGGGATCCCGTCCAGGTCGAGGACGGGCGACGACTCGGTGTACCAGCTGGGCACCACCGGGTTGCCCCACCAGTCGCGGCGCTGGTTGTCGTGGACGTCCCAGGTGACGACGGGGTTGTCCGGGTCGCCGGTGTAGTAGTCCTGCGTGTAGATCTCGACGCGGTGGCCGTCGGGATCGCGGAGGTACAGGTAGAAGGCGTTGGAGACGCCGTGCCGGCCGGGGCCGCGCTCGATGCGGTCGGAGATCCGCAGCGCCCCGAGCTTGTCGCAGATGGCCAGGATGTTGTGTTTCTCATGGGTGGCGAACGCGATGTGGTGCAGGCCGGGCCCGTCGCCGCCGGTCAGCGCAGTGTCGTGGACGGTGTCCTTGCGCCGCAGCCATGCCGCGTAGGTGACGCCGTCGGCGTCGGCGATGCGCTCGGTGAGCCGGAACCCGAGCTCCTCCAGGTAGGCCTGCCCGGCGGGGACGTCGGGAGTGACCTGGTTGAAGTGGTCGAGCCGCACCAGCGCACCGGGACCGTGCAGCTCGTAGTGCCAGGCCAGGCGCGGCACGTGCTCGACGTGGTGGAAGAACTCGTAGGGGAAGCCGAGCGGATCCTCGACGCGCACCGCGTCGCCGATCCCGCGGACGAACCCGCTGGTGCGGCGCACGGTCGGGCAGCCGCGGTCCCGGTACCAGGCCTCGGCGGCGTCGACGTCCTCCGGGGCGCGCACCCGGAAGGCCAGTGCGGCGGCCGCGGCCACCGGCCCCCGGCGCAGCACCAGGTTGTGGTGGATGAACTCCTCGAACGCGCGCAGGCAGATCACGTCGTCGGTCTCGTGGGTGACGACGAGCCCCAGGACGTCGACGTAGAACGCCCGCGACGCGGCCAGGTCGGTGACCACGAGCTCCGCGTACGCGCAGCGGAGGATGTCGGGCGCGATCATCGGCCGGCCCCGAACCGCGCGGTGTGCACCGGGCCGAGCGCGATGTGCACGGCCTGCTGGTCGGAGTAGAAGTCGAGCGAGCGGTGGCCGCCCTCGTGTCCGAGGCCCGACGCCTTCACCCCGCCGAACGGGGTGCGCAGGTCGCGGACGTTGTGGGAGTTCAGCCAGACCATCCCGGCCTCGACGGCGTGGGCGAACGTGTGGGCGCGCCGGAGGTCGGAGGTCCAGACGTAGGCGGCGAGGCCGTAGCGCGTGTCGTTGGCCAGCGCGAGCGCCTCGGCGTCCGTGTCGAACGGGGTGATCGCCGCGACCGGACCGAAGATCTCCTCCTGGAAGATCCGGGCGGTCGGCGGGACGTCGGCGAACACCGTCGGGACCACGACGTTGCCCTGCGCGGGACCGCCGCCCGCGACCAGCCGGGCCTCCTGCTTGCCCAGCTCGACGTAGCGCATCACCTTGGCGACGTGCTCGGGGTGCACGAGCGCACCGACCTCCGTGGCCGGGTCGCCCGGGTCCCCGACCACGATGTTGCGGGCCCGCTCGGCGAACCGCGAGACGAACCCGTCGTAGACCGGGCGCTCGACGAGGATGCGGCTGCCCGCCGTGCAGCGCTCACCGTTGAGGGAGAACACCCCGAACAGCGTCGAGTCCAGTGCGGCGTCGAGATCGGCGTCGGCGAAGACGACGGCGGGCGACTTGCCGCCCAGCTCCATCGACATCGCCTTGAGCCCCGGCGCGCAGTTGGCGAAGATCAGCTCACCGGTGCGCGACTCGCCGGTGAACGAGATCAGCGCGACGTCCGGGTGCTTGACGAGCGCGTCGCCCGCCTCCTCGCCGATCCCGTGCACGAGGTTGAACACGCCGTCGGGCAGGCCGGCCTCGCGGAAGATCCCGTCCCAGAGGCTCGCCGACAGCGGCGTGAACTCGGCGGGCTTGAGCACCACCGTGCACCCCGACGCGAGCGCGGGCGCGAGCTTCCAGCTCTCCAGCATGAACGGCGTGTTCCACGGCGTGATCAGCCCGGCGACGCCCTTGGGCTTGCGGTTGACGTAGTTGACCTGCCTGCCGGGCACCTTGTAGGTGTCGTCGGTCTGCGCGACCACGAGGTCGGCGAAGAACCGGAAGTTCTCCGCGGCGCGCTGGGCCTGGCCGAGCGCCTGGGTGATCGGGAGGCCGGTGTCGAACATCTCCCACTCGGCGAGGCGGGCGTCGCGGGAGGAGACGACGTCGGCGATCCGGGTGAGCACGCGGGCGCGCTCGCGGGGCAGCATCCGCGGCCACGGCCCGTTCAGGAACGCGTCCTTCGCGGCGGCGACGGCCCGGTCGACGTCCTCGGCCCGGCCGGCGGCGGCGGTGAGGTAGGGCCGGCCGGACACGGGATCCAGCACGTCGAACGTCGCCCCCGCGACGCTGTCGAGGGAAACACCACCGACGACATGGCGCAGATGCGCAGGAAGACCCTCCCCGACCACATCGCGCGGGCTCGTTGCGGTCACGACGTCCCCTCACTCGCCTCGCGCGGGCTCGTTGCGGTCACCGGCGAGAGGTAGTCCTGGCCCTGCGCCAGAAGCTGCTTGATCGTGACCAGGCCTGCGTCGGAGGGTGGGACCAGCGGCGGGCGCACGTGGCCGGAGCCGATCAGGCCGCGGTGGGCGAGCACCCACTTGACGGGGGCCGGGTTGGTCTCGACGAACAGCAGGTCCACCAGCGGGTGCAGGCCGTAGTGGATGTCGCGGGCGGCGTCGTGCTCGCCGTCCATCCAGAGCCGGTACATCCGCGCGGTGGCCGCGGGCGCGATGTTCGCGGTGGCGCTGACGAACCCGGAGCCGCCGAGCGCCAGCAGCGGCAGGCACAGCAGCTCGATGCCCGACCACACGATGAGGTCCCGCCCGCCCGCGTGGATGACGCGGGAGAAGTGCTCGAAGTCCCGGGTCGTCTCCTTGATCCCGACGAAGTTCGGCACGTCGCGCCGCAGCCGCCCGACCGTCTCCGGCGCGATGTCGACCGCCGTCCGGGACGGCACGTTGTAGGCAAGCAGTGGCAGGTCCGGGTACTCCCCCGCCACCGTGCGGTACCACTGGTAGAGCGCCTCCTGCGTGGGCCGCGCGTAGTACGGCGTGATCACCAGCACCGCGTCGGCGCCCGCGTCGTAGGCCGCCCCGGTCAGGGCGATCGTCTCGTCCAGCTTCGCCGATCCGGTGCCCGGTACGACGGGGACGCGCCCGTCGACCGCCGCGATCACCGTCCGGATCGCCGCGGCCCGCTCCTCGATGGTCTGCGCGCTCGGCTCGCCCGTGGAGCCGCCGATCGAGATGCCGTTCGAGCCCTGGGCGATCTGCCAGTTCACCAGGTTCGCGAGACCGGCGTGGTCGACCTCGCCGTCGCCGGTGAACGGGGTGACGACCGGCGCGATCGAGCCCGTGATGTCGTGGGGCCAAGACCGGGTCACTTCTGCTCCTCGTAGCGGGCGAGCCAGCTCGCGTCCATCGGGTAGAGGGTGGCCACGGACTCGCCCTCGGCGACGCGCGCGGCGATGAAGCGCTCCTGCTCCTCCTGCTCGATCGCGGCCAGGGCGACCTCCGCGGCGAGCCCCGGCGGGATCACGAGCACGCCGTCGTCGTCGCCGACCATCACGTCGCCCGGCTGCACGGTGGCGCCGCCGCAGGCGACGGTGAGATCGACGTCCCACGGCACGTGCCGGCGGCCGAGCACGGCCGGGTGCGCGCCCCGGCTGTAGACGGGCAGGCCGAGCGCGGCGACGGCGGCGCTGTCGCGCACTCCGCCGTCGGTGACGATCCCGGCGGCCCCCCGCACCTGTGCCCGGAGCGCGAGGATGTCGCCGACGGTGCCGGTCGCGGTCTCGCCGCGCGCCTCGACGACGAGGACGTCGCCGGGGCGCAGCGCGTCGAACGCACGCTTCTGCGCGTTGAAGCCGAGGCCGTGGCTGCGGGAGAGATCGGCGCGGAACGGTACGAAGCGCAGGGTGCGGGCGCGCCCGACCATCCGGGTTCCCGGCCGCAGCGGCGCCACCCCGTCCACCGAGACGTCGTCGAGCCCGCGCTTGCGCAGCTGCGCGCTGAGGGTGGCGGTGCCGACCGAGGCGAGCATCGCCCGCAGCTGTTCGGTCAGGACGAACGGCTCGCTCCCCCAGGCCTCGGCGCGCTGCCGGTCGTCGACCTGCGGTCGGGCGCCACCCGGCGGGCCCGGCATCGTGCCGTCGACGACCGTGGTGCGCAGCCGGCCCGTGCTCGCTGCGCCCCAGGCCCGCCCGCCCGCGTCCACCTCGACCTCCACGACATCGCCGGGGCCGATCACGCTCGACCCGGCCGGAGTGCCGGTGAGGATCAGATCGCCCGGTTCCAGCGTGATCAGCCAGGAGAGGTCGGCGACGAGCTGTGCGAACGGGAAGAGCAGCTCGGCGGTGGTGTCCTCCTGCACGAGCGTGCCGTTGACCCAGGTCCGCACCCGCAGCGCCGCCGGATCGACGGACGCGGCCGGGATGACCGACGGCCCGACCGGCGTGAACCCGTCGCCGCCCTTGGAGCGCAGGTTGGAGCCGCGGTCGGCGCCGCGCAGGTCGTAGACGCCCAGATCGTTCGCCGCGGTGACGCCCCTGACGTGCGCCCAGCCGTCCTCGCGAGCGACGTGGCGCGCCCGCGCGCCGATGACCAGCGCGATCTCGCCCTCGAACGCCAGCAGCTCGGTGCCTGCCGGGCGCTCGACGGTGCCACCGTCCGCGGCCAGGGACGTCGACGGCTTGAGGAAGTACGACGGGGCATCAGGAACCCGGCCGCGCTGCGCGGCCCGGGACGGGTAGTTGAGGTGGACGGCCACGATCTTGCCGGGACGCACGTCGAACATGCACAGGATCGTATACGATCGAGTCGATGACCGCACGCAGCAAGGCCCAGATCGCCTACGACTGGACCCGCGCCCGGATCCTCGACGGCCGGTTCAGCCCGGGCTACCGCCTCGTGCTCGGGCAGCTCGCCACCGAGCTCGACGTCAGCGCTGTGCCCGTGCGAGAGGCCGTCCGCCGGCTCGAGGCCGAGGGCCTGGTCACGTTCGAGACCAACGTGGGCGCCCGCGTCGCGGCTGTCGACGAGCGCGAGTACGCCGACGTCATGGCGGCGCTCGCCGTGGTCGAGGGCGCCGCCACGGCGTCGTCGGCGCCGGCGCTCACGCCCGCCGACCTGCGGCGCGCCCGCGCGCTCAACGACGACCTGCGCGCCTGCCTGGCCGCGTTCGACCCGATCCGCTTCACCGAGATCAACCGCGCGCTGCACACCGTGCTCTTCGGAGCGTGCCCGAACCCCCGCCTGCTGCGCGCCGTCCGCGGCGAGTGGGACCGGCTGGACATGCTGCGCCGCTCCACGTTCAGCTTCGTCCCGGGACGCGCCCCGGTGAGCATCCGCGAGCACGACGCCCTGATCGCGCTCGTCGAGCGGGGCGCCGCGGCCGAGGAGATCGAGGCGGCGGTGCGGCGGCACCGCACGGGCACGCTGGAGCACTTCCTGGACCACCCGCGGCGGCAGCTCCGATGATTCCGCAGCGATCACTCTGCCCGCGCCGGCCGACGCCCGGATCGCCCGCGACTTCACCGTGCCGGGCCGCACCACCACCGAGGGGCTGCGCCGCGACGGTCGACGGGGTCCATCCGGTCTCCCGGCGGGCGGCGCGCGCGTCGTGTCATCCGCGCGTCGCTGCGCGCGCGGATGAGGGAACGCGCGCACGGGCCCACATGCGGGGCACGGTCCCGGTTCAGCGGGTCGCGCCGTGCAGCCGACGGAGCGCCGGCACGGCGCGTGGCGGGACCCCCGGCACCGCGAGCACGTGACCGTCGACCAGCTCGATGCGGACCTCCTCGTCGCCGACGCGCGGGTCGAGCACCGACGCGACGTCCGCCCACGCCACCACCTCACGCTGGAGCACCAGCCGGATGCCGCCCGAGGACACCACCGACAGCGGGACCAGCCACAGCACCAGAGTGATCACGACGGCCAGACCGGCCAGGACGATCCAGGCGTCGCTGCCGCCGAGCACGGCGAAGAAGATCCCGCTGAGCAGCGGGATCCCCGCGAGCGTGGTGAACCAGGTCCGCGTGTAGCGCGCTCCCCAGTACGGGCCGGAGCCGTCGACGGATGCCATGAGCGATCGATTCCGCCGACGGCCTCAGGCCGCCTGGAACGAGCGCTTCGAGAGCCGCATCAATGGGTTACCCACTCCAGCCGACTCCCACCGGGGAGGTGAGGCGGTCCATCTCCGACGTCGCGACGGTGGCGGCGCGGGCCAGCAGGTCGCTCACGTCGGCGGCGGTGCGCTCCGGGTGGTCGTTCCACCGCGTGAGATCGCGGACGTGCGCCATGCGGACGGACGGGGCCGGGCACCATCGCACGGCCTCGCCCGGATCACGCACGAGCGTGTGCCAGGCGAGGTCGAGAGCGCGTTGCACGGGTTGGGTGTGGACGGCGTCGAGCCCGCCCCCGGCCTGCACGACGGCGCCGACGAGGCACGCCGCGCTGACGGGGCGCCCACCGAGTCGCCCGGCGTTGTGCGCCGTGACGACGTGCCGGACGCCGTCGGCGTCGTAGGCGAACCACCCGTGCCGGATCCAGCCGGCGTCGACCAGGGCGCGGGCGCCGCCGAGCACGTCACGGACGGCGTGGAGGGCGACGATCTGATCGATGCGCCGCTCGTGCTCGGTGCGTCGGCGGCGCTCCTGCCGGCGCAGGCGCCGGTCCGGCGACGGCTGCTCCGTGCGGTGAGCGATCGGATGGGCGAGGACGATGGTCATCAGGGATCCTTCGGCTCGGCTGCCCTCCGCGGATGCCGCCGCGGGACAACCAGCATGCACCACGAAGGCAGCGGTCGCGTCGACTTCGCGCCGCGGCAACAGATGAGTTCCGGGCGCGCACGTGGTCGTATCGGTCATGACGACGCACATGCTCACCATCCCCGGGGTCGACCTCACCTACGACGTCCACGGCCCCCTGCCGACCGCCGACCGGCGTCCGCCGCTGGTCATGATCGGCCAGCCCATGGACGCCAGCGGCTTCGGCGCGCTGACCTCGCAGTTCCCCGACCGCACCGTGGTCACCTACGACCCGCGGGGCATCGGGCGCAGCGTGCGCAGGGACGGCCGCGTCGACCACACCCCCGAGGTACAGGCGGCCGACGTGCACGCACTCATCCAGCACCTCGGCGCGGGCCCGGTCGAGATGTTCGCCAGCAGCGGCGGCGCGGTGACCGCACTCGCCCTCGTGGCGGCGTACCCCGACGACGTGACCGTCCTCGTGGCGCACGAGCCGCCGCTGATCCCGGGAATGCCCGACGCCGGTGCGGCCGAGCGCGCCCGGGCCGGCGTCCGGGACGTGTACGAGGCCAAGGGGTCGGGCGCCGGCATGGCGGCCTTCATCGCGATGACGTCCTGGCAGGGCGAGTACACCGACGACTACTTCGCCCAACCCCTGCCGGACCCCGCCGCGTTCGGCATGCCGGGCGAGGACGACGGCTCCCGGGACGACCCGCTGCTGTCGGACCGGTCCTGGGCGGTGAGCAGCTACCGGCCCGACGTCGCGGCGCTGGCCGCGGCGCCCACCCGCATCGTGATCGCCGTCGGCGAGGAGTCCGCGGGCACCTTCACCGCACGCGCCGCGGTCGCGACGGCCGAGGCGCTCGGGCAGCAGGCCACGGTCTTCCCGAGCCACCACGGCGGCTTCCTCGGCGGCGAGTTCGGCTACGCGGGCCGGCCCGAGGCGTTCGGGCGCACGCTGCACGAGGTCCTCGACTCCGGACAGCAGAGGATGTAAGAAACTGAGCGCTATGCTATCCGGGCCGGACGACTCCGGTGTGCGTCTCGAGGAGGATCCGTCGGTGTCTACAGCCAGCGGCTCAGGTGATCCGTCGCCTCGGCCCCGCGGGACGCGATCGGGCGAGGAAGCCGTCCACGACGACGTCGACCGGGTCGAGCAGGACTGGCGGCGGGAGCGGCCCGACATCGACGTCGGCTCGATCGGCATCGTGAGCCGGATCTGGCGCATCGGGCGGCACCTGGAGCAGCAGCGCAAGGCCCAGCTCGACGCGTTCGGCAGCGACCGCGGCACCGTCGACGTGCTGGCGATGCTGCGCCGGGCGGGCCCGCCCTTCCGGCGTTCGGCCGGTGAGCTCACCCGGTCCGCGCTGATCACCTCCGGCGGGGTGTCGCAACGGCTGGACAAGCTGGAGAAGGCCGGGCTGGTGACCCGTCACGTCGACACGGCGGACCGTCGCCGGGTCGACGTCGAGCTGACCGCCGCCGGTGTGGAACTCGTCGATTCGATGCTCGCCGGCCTGATGGACCACGACACGCGGGTTCTCTCCGTCGCCCTGACCGCACCGGAACAGGACCGCCTGCGGCAGCTGCTCCGCACGCTGCTGCTGGCCCTCGAGCCCTCCGACCACACCGGCCGGCACCCGGGAACGCAGGCCGCTTCGCAAGAAGTAATTGACTCCTAAGACACTCCTGATACCGTGTGACGTCAGGCACATCCACTGGACGTCATCAGCGAGGTGCAGGGTGAGTGGTCCGCTGGCCGGTGTTCGGGTCCTCGACCTGTCCGCGATGCTGTCCGGCCCCTGGGCGGCCGACATCCTGGGCGACCAGGGCGCAGATGTGATCAAGGTCGAGCAGCTCGGTACGGGTGACCACGTCCGGGCGCTGCGCAACCGGTCCGAGGGCCTGGCGTCGATGTTCGTCAACATCAACCGGTCCAAGCGGTCGCTGACGCTGAACCTCAAGCACCCCGAGGGCGTCGCCACGCTGCGCTCGCTCGTCGCTTCGGCCGACGTGCTCGTGCAGAACTTCCGACCGGGGGTCGTGGAGCGGCTCGGCATCGGCTACGAGGACCTCCGTGCGGTCAGCCCGGGCCTGGTCTACCTGTCGATCAGCGGTTTCGGGGAGGCCGGGCCCTACGCCGACCGCCGGGTCTACGACCCGGTCGTGCAGGCGCTGTCCGGGCTGACGACCGTTCAGGCCGGCTCCGACACCGAGCGCCCGAAGCTGATCCGGACCGTGCTGCCCGACAAGCTGACCGCGATGGCGGGCGCCCAGGCCGTGTGCGCCGCTCTGGTGGCCCGGGCGCGGACCGGTGCGGGCCAGCACATCCAGCTGTCGATGCTCGACACCGTGCTGTCGTTCCTGTGGGCGAGCGACATGAACGCCTACACGTTCGTGGACCGGCCTGTCGAGCCCGAGCGGGCGGCGAGCTTCATCGACCTCATCTACGAGACGGCGGACGGCTACATCACCGTGTCCACGATGAAGGACAGCGAGTGGCAGGCGTTCTGCGCGGCGGCCGACCGGCCGGACCTGCTCGCCGACGAGCGCTTCGCCACCCCCGCCCGACGCGACGAGAACGTCGACGCGCGGCTCACGGCGATCCAGGAGGTGCTGATCACGCGCCCCGCGTCGGAGTGGCTGACGGTCCTGCCCGAGCACGACGTGCCGTGCGCACCGGCGCTGCGCCGGTTCGAGCTGCTCGACCACCCGCAGGTGGTCGCGTCGGGCACCATCATCGAGACCGAGCACCCGGTCGCGGGCCGGCTGCGCCAGGCGCGCCCGGCCCCGCGCTTCTCCGACACCCCGGTCGGTCCACCGCGCGGCGCTCCGCTGCTGGGGCAGCACAACCGCCAGGTGCTGGTCGAGCTCGGCCTGGACCGCGACGAGATCGACCGGCTCATCGCCGCCGGCGTGGTGGGCGACGAGCACCGCGAACCGGTGAGCATGCCGCCCGAGGCCGCCGACGCCCTGCTGACCCGAGGGGCGTGACCATGGCCGTCAAGCTGATCGTCGGGGCCGACCGGGGCATCGCGCACGCGATGTCGCGGCACCTGCACGCGCGGGGCGACGAGGTGCTGGCGGCGTGCTTCGGCGACGGCGCCGACCTGGCCGAGCTCGGCGTCACCGTCGAGCCGGGCGTCGACGTCACCTCCGACGAGGCGGTCACCGGCCTGGGCAAGCGCCTGGAGCAGCGCGGCACCCGCATCGAGTGGCTCGTCCACGTCGCCGGCATCATGCACCTCGACACGATCGACACCGTCGACCTCGACGACGTCCGACGTCAGTTCGAGGTCAACACCATCGGCCCGCTGCGCGTCGTCCGCGAGCTGCGCGGCCTGCTCGACCACGGGGCCAAGGTCGGGATCCTCACGAGCCGCGTCGGCTCCCTGGGCGACAACTCCAGCGGCGGCGACTACGCCTACCGCATCTCCAAGGCCGCCGCGAACATGGTCGCCCTCAACCTGCACCTCGACCTGGTCAAGCAGGGCGCACTGGTCCAGGCCCTGCACCCCGGGATGGTGCTGACGCACCTGCTCGACGTCGTCGACCCGGACCAGATGCAGAAGTACGCCTCGGCCTACAACACGCCCGAGTCGGCCGCCGAGCAGCTCGTCGCCGTGCTCGACGCACTCACCGCCGACGACGCGGGCCGGTTCCAGCACGCGAACGGAAGCTTCCTGCCCTGGTGAGGTTCGTTCCCACTACCCGTCAAGCCGAAGGAGTCTTGTCATGATCACCGTCCACGGCTACGTCCCCGCATGGGGCCTGCCCGACATCAGCCCGTACGTCACCAAGGTCGTCAACTACATGACGATGGCCGGCATCCCGTTCGAGTGGAAGGCCCAGGACCTGGGCACCCTGGGCACCGCCTCGCCCACGGCGAAGCTGCCCTACATCATCGACGACGGCGTGCAGGTGAACGACTCCACCCGGATCATCCAGTACCTGCAGGAGCGCTACGGCGACAAGCTCGACTCCCACCTGTCCGCCACCGACAAGGCGGTCGGCCTGGCGTTCCAGCGGATGGTCGAGGAATACACCTACTGGTCGGGCGTGATCGAGCCGCGCTGGCCCACGGTGGAACGCTTCGAGATCTACGTGCCCTACATCGTCGGCGGGCCCCAGCTGTCCGAGCTCCCGCAGGAGGTCCAGGACGCGCTGCTCGCGTTCCGGGAGAAGATCCACGACGAGCACCTCAAGCAGGGCATGGGCCTGCGCCCCCACGAGGACATCGTGCGCTGCCTCAAGGAGGACCTCGACGCCCTGTCGACGTTCCTCGGCGACAAGCCGTTCTTCCTGGGCGAGGAGCCCACCTCCTACGACGCCACCATCTACTCCACGTTCCGGCACGTCGCCGACGTGCCGTGGGACTGGGCGGGCCGTGACTACGCGCGATCGAAGACCAACCTGGTCGCCTACGCCGACCGGATGCGCGCCCGGTTCAACGTGTAGGCCCGCCGTGATCGAGCTGTTCTACTTCGTCAGCCCCAACGCCCGCAAGATCCACATGGCGCTGGAGGAGCTCGGCCTGCCGTACGAGATCCGGTGGGTCGACATCACCCGTGGCGAGCAGTTCGATCCCGGCTTCCTCCGGGTGAACCCGAACGGGAAGATCCCGGCGATCGTCGACCACGACGGGCCTGGTGGCCGGCCGATCGCCCTGTTCGAGTCCGCGGCCATCCTGCTGTACCTGGCGGAGAAGACGGGCCGCCTGCTCCCGTCGGATCCCACCGACCGCTGGGAGGCGATCTGCTGGACGGTCTGGCAGGTCGCCAACCAGGGGCCGGCGCTGGGTCAGGCCGGCCACTTCACCACCTACGCCCCGAACGCGGGCATCGTCGACGACTACGCGCAACGCCGCTTCCGCGCCGAGGCGCAGCGCGTGTACCAGGTCCTGGAGACGCGGCTGTCGGGCCGCGACCACATCGCGGGCGAGTTCTCGATCGCCGACATCGCCTGCTTCCCCTGGACCCGGCTGGGCAAGGGCCACGGGATCGCCCTGTCCGAGTACCCGGCCGTCGCGGCCTGGTCGGAGCGCATCTCCGCACGACCGTCGGCGCGCGCGAAGGTGCAGGACCTGCGCGACGAGGACGCGAAGAACTTCCGCTACACACCGGAGCAGTGGAAGGTCCTGTTCCGCGTGAGCCCGGAGCCGTAGCGGTGGGGTCAGCGGGCGGCGTCGACGAGCCACCGGAACACCGGCTGCGGCGCATCGAGCTGTTCGGGGTGCCACTGCACGCCGAGCAGCCGAGCGCCCGGCAGCTCGAGGCCCTCCACGACGCCGTCGCTCGCCCGAGCGGTGATCACCAGGTCGCGGCCGAGCCGGTCGACACTCTGGTGGTGCATGCTGTTCACGCTGGTCGTCGCGCCGTGGAGGGCGCCCAGCACGCTCCCGGGCTCGACCAGCACGTCGTGCCGGACGCCGGCCGGGTGATCGGTGAGATGGGCGTGCAGGGTGCCGCCACGGCTGACGTTGACCAGCTGCAGCCCGCGGCAGATCGCCAGCACCGGCAGCCCCCGCTCCAGCGCCGCGTCGAGCAGCGCGAGCTCGACCGCGTCCCGCGCGGGATCCAGCGGCGGCGTGGTCGGGTGCACCGCAGGACCGCTTGCGGCTCCGAGCTCCGGTACCGCGGCGCCGTAGCGGGCCGGGTCGACGTCCGTGCCTCCGGTGAGGACCAGCCCGTCCATGCGGTCCATGGTGTCCCCCGGGTCCGCCCGCGACGGCAGATACACCGCCAGCCCGCCCGATGCCCCGATGTGGTCGGCGTAGCCGGTGAAGTACAGCTCCGCCTCCAGCGCGTCCAGCTGCGGTGGCCCGGCGTGCATGCCGGCGGCGCTGCGCCGCCTGCCGGTGACGGCGATCAACGGCGCACCCATGACCGCCAATCTCTCACGCCCCGTGGAGGACACCGATGTCCGCACCCGTGACGCGCCCCCTCGACCTGGTGTTCGTGATCGACCCGATCGCGTCGCTCAACGCGGCGCACGACACCAGCGTCGCCCTCATGGAGTCCGCCCAGGCCCGGGGTCACCGCATCCTGGTCACCACGATGACGCAGCTGGGCGTCCGCGACGCCCGGGCGGTGGCCGCGTGCACACCGGTGCGGCTGCACCCGGCGGCGCTGCGCGACGGCCGGTGGCACGCCCGGCCGGACTGGTACACCGCAGGCCCGCCCGAGTGCCGGGTCCTCGACGACACCGACGCCGTCTTCGTCCGCACCGACCCGCCGGTCGACGCCTCCTACCTGCGCGGCACGTTCATCCTCGACCTCGTCGACCAGCGGCGCACGGTGCTGGTCAACGGGCCCGCGGGGCTGCGGCACGCCAACGAGAAGCTGTTCGGCCTGCAGTTCCCCGAGCTGTGCCCGGACACCGTCGTCACCTCCGACGTCGCCGAGATCGTGGACGTCACGCAGCGGTGGGGAAAGGCCGTGGTGAAGCCCACCGACGGGATGGCCGGACGCGGGATCATGCTGCTGCGGCCCGATGACCCGAACCTGCGCTCCATCCTCGAGACCGCGACGGTGCGCGGTCGCAACCAGGTGGTGGTCCAGCGCTTCATCCCGGAGTCGATCGAGGGCGACCGGCGGGTGATCGTGCTCGACGGCGCCCCGATCGGCGTCGTGCGGCGCGTCGCGAGCGGCGGCGAGTTCCGCTGCAACATGGCCGCGGGCGCGTCGGTGGTCGCCGACGCCGTCACCCCGCGGGACAAGGAGATCTGCGCCCGGATCGCCGACCAGCTCTCCGCCCACGGGCTGGTCTTCGTCGGGATCGACGTCATCGGCCCCTTCCTCACCGAGATCAACGTGACCAGCCCGACCGGCGTCCGCGAGATCGACGCGTTCACCGGCACCCGGTTGTCGGACACCGTCATCGCCTGGGTCGAGCGGCGCTAGACGCGGAACCACGCGGGCCGGGCCGCGGAGCGCGCTGCAGTGTCGACGTATCGGGTGACCACGCCGTTTCCTCGGTGACCGTCGGTCACCCGATACCGGCGTGAACTGCGGCGTGCATGGCGAACGACTGCGCGACGATCCTGCCGTCGTCCACGACAAAGGTGTCGGTGCCGAGCGGGATGTCATCACCCACGCTCCACGTGATGTAGGCGATGGTGCCGTCGACCTGCATGCTCCTGAGTGCGAACCGGTCGATCGCGCCGGCGGGCAGGGCACCGATGAAGTCCGTGAAGAAGCCCTGGATCTCCTGTTTCCCGTGGTAGATCACCGCTTCGGTCAAGAACCGCGCATCGTCGGCGTAGTCGTTCACGATGGCGGCGACACCCTGCTGCTCCAGGAAGGCTTGCAGGTGACGGCGAACAACGGTTTCGGTGACAGCTGACGTGGTGTCCATGACACATCTCCTCGGGTCTGATCTCGGTCGGCGCACTGGACGCCGGTGAGGAGCGAGAATGCGTCGCACCGCGATGCCGCAACGAGTGGCGATGTCGTACTACCCCCGCTCGCCCGACTCCGGCGGTACAGGACTCGTACTACCCGGTGGCGCCGTCGAGGGGGACGATGGGCCGATGACGAGCCGCACGGAGTACTGCCCGATCGCGTGCGGGGTCGCCGTGCTGGGTGACCGCTGGACCCCGTTGATCATCCGTGAGCTGATGGTCGGGGCCCGCGGCTTCAACGAGATCCATCGCGGGATCCCCCGGGCGAGCCGGACCCTGCTCGCCCAGCGGCTGCGCGAGCTCGAGCGCCGGGGACTCATGACGCACGAGGCGGGCGAACGAGGACACGCCGGGGCGTATGCGCTCACGCCCGCAGGCGAGGCACTGACGCCGATCGTGTGGGCGATGGGCCACTGGGCCGCGGAATGGGTGTTCGGCGACCCGACCGACGACGACTGCGACGGCCTGTCGCTGATCTGGCGCACGCATCAGTACGCCATCCCGGCGAGGCTGCCCGAGACGCGCACCGTCGTGCATCTCGTCCTGACCGGGTCGGGCGGGGCCCAGGGCTGGCTCGACATCGAGCGGCCGGGCATCACGGTCTGCAAGGACGACCAGGGCCTGCCCGTCGACCTCGCCCTCGAGGCCGACACCGCACAGATGCACCGCTGGCTCCTGGGCCTCGTGCCGTTCGGTGACCTCGTCGCCAACCGCCATGCCCGCTTCCTCGGACCGAGCAGTCTGGCGAAGGCGTTCCCCACCTGGTTCGACACCACGCTGTTCAGCCACGGCCTGCGGCAGGGAGAGGAGCGCCGAAGAGGGCTACATCACCGCGCACTGAGCCGTCACTGAGTGGTCCGCGACCGCAGGCGCGGCTAGCGTGGCCCGGATGACCAACAGGAAGCGCACGGCCCGAGGTTCACTGCCCGGCGCGGGCTGGGTGAGACCATGGATGCAGCTGGTCGAGATCTCGTGGTCGGCACCGCTGGTGATCGGCTACCGGACGGGCCGGATGATGACGGGCGGATGGCCGCCGAGCGCTCGGGACCGCCGCGAGTACACCCGCATGGTGCAGGAGAAGACCGAGGCCATCGGCCAGGCCGCTGTCGCGGCGCTGACCACGACACCCAGGGACGCCGCGACGGTGCTCGGAAACGTCCTGGCACCGGTTCACCGCCGGGTCGTGGCCAACCGCCGGCGCCTGTCCCTGCGCTGACCCCCACCGCCGCGGCGGTGGTCGACCTCCCCGGCACTGCGCGCGCGTTCCGGCTCGCCTTGCCCCGGCTCGGGCGCTGATCTTAAGGTCGTACGGTCAGACCGAATGCCGAGAGCGAGGACGGACCGTGCCGTGAAGACCGACGAGTTCACCGACGTCACCTACGAGGTCGAACGCGGCCTCGCCACCATCACGATCAATCGGCCCGAGCGCTACAACGCCTTCCGGGCCCGGACCGTGGACGAGCTCGTGCTGTCGTTCAAATGCGCCTGGGCCGACGACGCGGTCGGCACGATCTGCCTCACCGGTGCCGGCGAGAAGGCGTTCTGCACCGGCGGCGACCAGAAGCAGCGCATGGAGTCCGGCGACTACGGGCCGTCGGAGAGCGGCCTGTTCGAGGTCGAGTCGCTGCACCGCGTGATCCGCGACGTCCCGAAGCCGGTGATCGCCGCGGTCAACGGGTTCGCGATCGGCGGCGGCCACGTGCTGCACCTGATCTGCGACCTCACCATCTCCGCCGACACCGCCGTCTACGGCCAGAACGGGCCCCGCGTCGGCTCCTTCGACGCCGGTTTCGGCACCGGGCTGATGGCGCGCGCCATCGGGGAGAAGCGGGCCCGGGAGATCTGGTTCCTGTGCCGCAAGTACAGCGCGGAGCAGGCGCTCGACTGGGGGCTGGTCAACAAGGTCGTCCCCGCCGCCGAGCTGCAGGCCGAGGTGCGCGCCTGGGCCGACGAGATCATGCAGCTCTCCCCCACCGCACTCCAGGTCCTCAAGCAGTCGTTCAACGCCGACACCGAACACTTCGCCGGAATCGGACAGATGGCGTTCTCGGCGCTGAAGCTCTTCGGCGAGACCGCCGAGGCGCAGGAGGGCATCGCGGCGTTCAACGAGAAGCGCCAGCCCGACTTCGCGCGTTACCGCAGCCACTGAGACCCCGATCCCCGCCCCCTGGCGCATCGCGCGGGCTTGACGCGACGGGGCCCCGCTGAGCGCATCGCGCGGGCTCGTTGCGGTTCGGGTCGAGGTTCGGGTCGGGCGGGGTGGCCTACTGGCCGGGTGGGGCCAGCCGGTACACCGCGCCGGCCTGGTCGTCGCTCACGTAGACGGCGCCGTCCGGGCCGGCCACCGCGGCAACGGGCCGCCCCCAGCGGGTTCCGTCGGCCGCCTGGAACCCGCCGACCATGGTCTGCTGCGGGCCGAGCGCGCCGTTCTGCCACGGGAAGAACGACACCTCCGGGGCGCGGGGCGGCGACGCGTTCCAGGAGCCGTGCACGCCGACCAGCGCGCCGCGGGCGTAGGCGCCGGGAAGCACGTCGTCGACGAACGACAGGCCCAGCGGTGCCGAGTGCCCGCCGAGCGTCTGCTCGACACGGGGCAACGACGCACAGTCGAGCATCCGCCCGTCGGGGTTCAGCTCGACGTCGCCGGTGAAGGCGACGTCCGACAGGTCCTGCGGGCTGCCGGCCACCCCGGGCTGCACGTCGGGGTCCGGGTTGCAGTACGGCCACCCCAGGTTGCGGCCGGGCGTCAGCTTGGCCAGCGGCTCGGCCGGGTGGTCGCGGACGTAGGCCCCGATCACGTCCCCGCGCGACGACCCCGAGGTGTCGCCGTACGGGCGGTCGAACGGGTACCCGATGTTGTCGCGGTTGTTGACCGCCGTCCAGACCGCACCGTCCGGGGCGACGGCCAGGCCGGTGCCGTTGCGCACGCCGACCGCGAACGGCTCGGGTGCTCCACCGCCCGGAGGGATCCGGAGGATCGACGCCCGGGGCGGGCTCGCCGCGAGGTCGTCGGCGGAGATGTTGCCGGTCGAGCCGACCGAGACGTACACGGCACCGTCCGGGCCGACGACCACGCTCTTCAGGGCATGCGCGTACTGGCCCCCCAGCTCCGGGCTCTTGGCATCGGGCAGGCCGGTGACGACCGGCCGCGGGTCGGCGGCCGCCCCGGCCGCGTAGGAGTAGGTGTCCACCCGGTCGCTCTGGGCCACGTAGAGCGTGGACCCGGCGAACGTCAGCCCGTGCGGCTGGTTCAGCCCCTGCAGCAGGACCGACGCGGTCGCGGCGCCGCGCCCGTCGGGCACCAGCCGGACCACCGAACCCTGCGCCGGTACCGACACCAGCAGCGCGCCGTCCGGAGCCCATGCTTCCAGGCGCGCCGACGGCACGCGCGCGAACACCGACATCGTCCAGCCGGGAGGCACGAGCGCCTGCCGTGGCGAGTCCAGCGGGGACGCGCCCAACCCGGCAGGGACGCTCACCGTGACCGGCACCAGGCTGGCGGACGCCGCCGCGGCCGGGGCCTCCCGCACCGCGATCGGGGCCGACGAGCAGGCCGCGACCAGCATCGCGACGGCCACCGTCAGCAGTGGACGCGTGACTCTCATGCGGGCCCTTCGATCGGGGATCGTCCCGGCCATTGTGTCGTTCGGGAGCCCGGCGACGGCCGCGGCCCCGCAGACCACCGCAGGCCGCGTTCACGGGCATCGACGCCCCGGGTGGCGTTCGGGCGATACGCTGCCGGTCCTACGAAGGAGTGGCGATGGCAGTGCTCGACACGTTCTCCCTGGCCGGCAGGGTCTCCGTCGTCACCGGAGCCAACCGCGGGATCGGTCGTGCCCTCGCCGGTGCGCTGGCGGAGGCGGGTAGCGACGTCGCGCTGCTGGTCCGCGACCCCGACAGCGCGGCGGGCGTGGTGGCGGAGGTGGCCGACCGCGGGGTGCGGGCGATCGCCGTCGGCGCCGACGTGACCCGCCCGGAGCAGGTCGAACGGGCCGTCGCCCGGATCGCCGCCGACCTGGGCCGCGTCGACGTGCTGGTGAACACCGCCGGTGCGTGCATCCACCGCCCGGCGCTCGAGGTCACCGCCGAGGAATGGCGCGAGGTCATGGACGTCAACGTCAACGGCGTGTGGAACTGCGCGCAGGCGTTCGGCCGGCAGATGGTGGCCCAGGGCAGCGGGGCGATCGTCAACATCGGATCGATGTCGGCCGCCATCGTGAACCGGCCGCAGTGGCAGCCCGCCTACAACGCGTCCAAGGCCGCGGTGCACCACCTCACCCGCTCGCTGGCCGCCGAATGGGCGCCGCTCGGCGTGCGGGTCAACGCGCTTGCCCCCGGATACATCAGGACGGAGATGAGCCCCGTCGACGATCCGCAGTTCCGCCGGCACTGGATCGAGGACGCTCCGATGCGCCGGTCCGGGCAGCCCGAGGAGCTCGGACCGAGCGTCGTCTTCCTCGCCTCGGACGCGTCGTCGTTCATGACCGGCGCGGTTCTGGTCGTCGACGGCGGCTACTCGCTGTTCTGATCCACCGCCTGCTCACAAGCCGTGGACGGCGGGTCCGCGGCGAACCACGATGAGCGCGGCAGCACCAGTCGTCCAGGCATCGGAGGGGCAGCGGATGGGCCGCGACGTCGACCACACCGTCTTCACCCGGGAGGACCGCCGCCGGTTCCGGGACAAGATCCGTCGTTGCCTCGACGCGCTGGCCGCGATGCTGCGCGACGCGCAGTTCGAGTTCGAGCGGCCCATGACGGGCATGGAGATCGAGCTCAACCTCGTCGACGACACCGGCGAGCCCGCGAACGTCAACGCCCAGGTGCTGGAGCTGCTCGCCGACCCCGACTTCCAGACCGAGATGGGCCAGTTCAACCTGGAGATCAACCTGGCCCCCCGGGAGATCAGGGACGCGGGTCTCGCGGAGTTCGAGGAGGCGGTGCGGTCCAGCCTCAACTCCGCCGACGAGCGGGCGCGGCTCGAAGGGGGCCGGCTGGTGATGACCGGGATGCTCCCGACGCTCATGCCACGCCACGTCGGGATCGACGCGCTGAGCGCGAACCGGCGCTACACCCTGCTCAACGACCAGATCTTCGCCGCGCGGGGCGAGGACATGGCGCTGTCCATCGACGGCGTCGAGCAGTTGCGGACCTACACCGACTCGATCACGCCCGAGGCCGCGTGCACGAGCGTCCAGCTGCACCTGCAGGTCAGCCCCGCGCAGTTCGCGACGTACTGGAACGCCGCGCAGTCGATCGCCGGGGTGCAGCTCGCGCTGGGCGCCAACTCGCCGTTCCTGTTCGGGACCGAGCTGTGGCGGGAGACGCGGATCCCGCTCTACGAGCAGGTGACCGACACGAGGCCGCAGGAGCTCAAGGAGCAGGGCGTGCGGCCCCGGGTGTGGTTCGGCGAGCGCTGGGTCACATCGGTGTTCGACCTGTTCGAGGAGAACGCGCGCTACTTCCCCGCGCTGCTGCCGATCTGCGGGGACGAGGACCCGTTGGCCCTGCTGGAGAGCGGCGTCGTGCCCCGGCTGGACGAGCTGTCGTTGCACAACGGCACGATCTACCGCTGGAACCGTCCGATCTACGCCGTGGTCGACGGCCGGCCGCACCTGCGGGTGGAGAACCGGGTGCTGCCCGCCGGGCCGACGGTCGTCGACGCCATGGCCAACTCGGCGTTCTACTACGGACTGGTCCGGGCGCTCGCCGACCAGGACCGTCCGGTGTGGTCCCAGATGTCGTTCTCGGCCGCGGAGGAGAACTTCCACAGCGGCGCCCGCTACGGGCTCGACGCCACCCTGTACTGGCCGGGGCTCGGCCCGGTGCCGGCCGCCGAGCTCGTGCTGCGGCGGCTGCTCCCGCTGGCGCACGAGGGTCTGGACGCCTGGGGGGTGGGGGCGGCCGATCGCGACCGCCTGCTCGGCGTCATCGAGGGCCGCTGCGTCACCGGCACCAACGGCGCCTCATGGCAGGTCGACACCGTGCACGAGCTGCAGCGGGCCGGCGGGATGGCCCGCATCGCGGCGCTGCACGAGATGCTGCAGCGTTACGTCGAGAACATGCACACCAACGAACCGGTGCACACCTGGGGTCACTCGTAGATCAAGTTCTTCACCGGGGCGTCAGGCGGATGGCTCGTGCACCGGCGGCCCAGGCCAGGTGCAGGTCGGTGCGGCTCGGGTTGCCTGCGGGGTCGAAACCGATCTTGTTGAACGCGGCGAAGTTGTGGTTGTCGCGCGCTATGACGCTGTACATCGCGACGACGTCGGCCTCGTCGGTGAGAACGAGAACGTCGGCCGCCTGCCGCCTGCCTGTGAGCCGGATGTCCACCGGCTCACCGGTGCGGAGGTTGCGTCCCCACGCGAACGGCGTACCGATCAGCAGGCCTCCGTCGTGGCGGGTGTAGGCGACCGGGACCGTGTAGCGCCGTCCGGACTTGCGGCCCACGACGTAGACCGAGATCAGCCGGCTGCTCGCGACGCGGCAGAGCAGCGGCGTCCGCAACACGACACGCACGA
>JBBQEF010000002.1:0-50601 GCA_038320445.1 Mycobacteriales bacterium | reverse complement strand
CCCGTACGCCGACGCGGCGCTGCTGCGCGAGCTCTCACCGCTGCACGACGTCGACCGGATCGTCGCGCCGCTGCTCGTGGTGCACGGCGGCAACGACACCAACGTGCCGCTGGTGGAGGCGGAGCAGATCGTCGACGCGCTGCGGGAGCGCGGTGCGTCGCCCGGGTTCCTGGTGTTCCCCGACGAGGGCCACGAGGTGCACGGCACCGAGAACCGGGCGGTGTTCGTGCGTGAGGTGGTCGCGTGGGTGAGCGCGCAGCTGACCGAGCCTGCGGAGCAGACGGCCTGACCGGTGCGGGCTATCCCCGGCTGAACGACTGCATGATCGTGGCGCCGTTGTCGGCGGTCGCCATCACGAACCGGTAGGACTCGGTGCTCGAGGTGCCGTCGTCCCGCACGAACTGCACCCGCGCGCTCACCGTGTTGTCGCCGGTCTGCTGCGGGTTCTGCAGCGTGACCGACCGCAGTGCGGCGTAGAACCTCTCGAACTGCTGCTGGCCGCCGGACGAGGCCTTGGCGGCCGGGCCGAGCAGCGCGAACGCCGCCGCCGTGTTGCCGGGCAGCAGCGAGTAGTAGTTCTGGACGAACGCCACCGGGTCGCTCACCGATCCGGGCGGCGTGGTCGCGGTCGTCGTCGGCGTCGGGCTCGGGGTGGGGCTGGTCGAGGTGGCCGGCGTGCTGGTCGGCACGGACGAGGCACTCGCCACCACCGCGGCCGCGGTGGTGGGAGCGGCGGCCGCGGGCGGGGTGGGGGTGGGGGTGCCTCGGAGCAGCAGCGCGGCCGCGACGCCGCCGCCGAGGACCAGCAACGCCAGCAGCGCGGCGATGACGACCGGTGCCCGGCGGCGGGGCGGCTGCACCGGCGCCGGCGGGACGTCGGTCACGGTGTTCGGGCCGGAGTCGACGGGCGGCGCGGCGGCGGAGAACACCGCGGTGCCGGTGGGGGCGACCGGGCCGGCCACCACCCGCCCGTCGGCGACGCCGGCCAGCAGGTCGCGGGCCTGCGCGGCCGAGGGTCGCGCGTCCGGATCGGTGGCGAGCAGGCGCATCAGCACACCCGTCAGCGGCCCGGCGTGCTGGGGCGGCTCGACCACGCCGGTCGCCACCTTGTGCAGCAGCGCGTACGCGTTGTCGTCGAGCCCGAACGGAGGAGTGCCCTCCACGGCGGCGTAGAGCGTGGCGCCCAGCGCGAACACGTCGGACGCGGCCATCGGCTCCCGGCCCTGCGCCACCTCCGGGGAGAGGAACGCGGGCGTGCCGGCGATCAGCCCGGTGCGGGTGAGCTGCACGTCGTCGACGGCGCGGGAGACGCCGAAATCGGCCACCTTGACCCGGCCGTCCTCGGCGAGGAGCACGTTGCCCGGCTTGATGTCGCGGTGCACGACGCCCGCCAGGTGCGCGGCGGCCAGCCCGTCGGCCACCTGCCGGCCGATGTCGGCCACCTCGGTGGGCGGCAGCGGTCCCTTCATCCTGAGCACGGTGGCCAGCGAGTCCGACGGCAGGTACTCCATCACCAGCCAGGGCCGGTCGTCGTGGATGACCACGTCGAACATGCTGATGACGTGGGCGTGCTGCAGCCGGGCGCCGATCCGGCCCTCGCGCTGGATCCGCTGGCGCGACTCCTCGACGGCCTCCGGGCTCGTACCGGGCGGGACGGCGTGCAGCTCCTTGACCGCGACCGTGCGGTTGAGCAGCTCGTCGGTGGCCCGCCAGACCGCGCCCATGGCTCCGGCACCGATCCGCTCCTCGATGCGGTACCTGCCACCGATGCGGATCGGGTTGCCCTCGGGCACCGTCATCGTCCTCCCTCGCTGCGTCGGGCGCCGCGCCTGCCCGCACGCGTACACATAACCTGAGAGGGTAGCGATCGGCACTGAGAGCCTGCTGAACGTGGGCCCCCTGCGCCCCCCGTTGTGCCCGGTGTCACCGCTGGATCGACTTGATCTCCAGGAACTCCTCCAGCCCGAACCGGCCCAGCTCCCGGCCGTTGCCGCTCTGCTTGTACCCCCCGAACGGGGCCATCGGGTTGAACGCGCCCCCGTTGACGTCCACCTGCCCGGTGCGCATCCGCTTCGCGACCGCGAGCGCGTGGTCGGGCTCACCGAACACGGCGCCGGCCAGGCCGTAGATCGAGTTGTTGGCGATGGCGACGGCCTGTTCCTCGTCCGCGTAGGGGATCACCGAGAGCACCGGGCCGAAGATCTCCTCCTGCGCGATGACGTCGTCCGGCCCGACCCCGGCGAAGATCGTCGGCCGCACGTAGGCGCCGGGGCCGTCCGGAACCGCGCCGCTGAAGGCGACGGTGGCTCCGTCGGCCGTGCCGCGCTCGATGTAGGTGTTGACCCGCCCCTGCTGCGTGGCCGACGACATCGGGCCGATGCGCGTGGACTCGTCGGTGGGGTCACCGACGGTGTAGCGCGCGGCTGCGGCGGCCACCATCTCCACGATCTCGTCGTGCCGGGCGGCGGGCACGAGCATGCGGGTCCAGGCGGTGCAGGTCTGGCCGCCGTTGATCCAGGCGTTGCCCAGGCCGACCTTGACCGCCCTGGCGAGGTCGGCGTCGTCGAGGATGACGTTGGCGGACTTGCCGCCCAGCTCCAGCGCCACCCGCTTGACCGTGGCCGACGCCACCACGGACACCCGCTTGCCCGCGTTCGTGGACCCGGTGAACGACACCATGTCGACGCCGGGGTGCCCGGCGATCGCCTCGCCGACCACCGGACCGGTGCCGTAGACGATGTTGAACGCACCGGCGGGCAGCCCGGCCTCGGCGGTGACCTCGGCAAGGATCCCGGCCGAGAGCGGCGCCACCTCCGAGGGCTTGAGCACGACGGTGCAGCCGGCCAGCAGCGCGGGCGCGATCTTGGCGACGACCTGGTGCAGCGGGTAGTTCCACGGCGTGATCGCCCCGACCACGCCGACCGGCTCGCGGACCACCAGCGAGTTGCCGATCTCCTCGCTCCACGGGAACGACTCGGCCAGCCCGGCCACGCCTGCGGAGGTGAACACGGGCAGCCCGGCCTGCACGGTGCGGGAGAAGGTGATGGGCGAGCCCATCTCCGAGGTCACGGCGGCGGCGATCTCGGCGCCCCGCGCCTTGAGGCCCTCGGAGATCCGCCTGACCACCGCGGCGCGCTCGGCGACCGGGGCGGTGGACCAGGCGTCGTACGCGGAGCGGGCAGCGGCGACGGCCCGGTCGACATCGGCCGGTGTGCCTGCGGGCACCGCCGCGACGACCTCACCGGTGGCCGGGTCCACCACCTCGATGAACTCTCCCCCACCGCTCACGGCGGTGCCGGCGATCCAGTGTCCGGGACGGTGCTGCGTCGGTGCGGCCATGGGCCCATCCAAACACGGCAGGCCGGTCCACGACCGTCCCGGCGTCGTGGGTGGCGGAGGTGCGCCCCGTCCCGCCAGCTTCGACCGTTCGGCGCACGGCTGCCGACGGGTGCCCCCGCGGGAGCACGATGGGGCCAGGAGACCGGCGACAGAAGGGGACCCCGATGCGGATTGCGGACATCCTCGGCCAGAAGGGCGCAACGGTGCACTCGGTGCACCCCTGGACCACGGTCGCGGCCACCGTCGACCGCCTCGGGGAGGCCGGTGTCGGCGCCCTGCTCGTCCGTGACGGCGACGGCGCCATCCGGGGCATCGTCTCCGAACGGGACATCGTGCTGGCGCTGCGCAAGCACGGCGCAGCGGTGCTGGCGATGGAGGTCAGCACCGTCATGACCCGCCAGGTGCGCACGTGTGCCCCCGACGAGACCGTGGCCCACGCCATGGCGCAGATGACGGTGGGGCGCTACCGGCACCTGCCGGTGCTGCACCGGGGCGAGCTGGTGGGGCTGGTCAGCATCGGGGACCTGGTGAAGCACCGGCTGCACGAGATGGAGATGGAGACCGGCGTCCTGCGGGACTGGGCGATCTCCCGCTCCTGAGCCGGCTCAGTCGAAAGACGGGTCCTCGTTGCGGGTGCGCTTCATCTCGAAGAAGTGCGGGTAGTTGGCCAGCAGCCGCGAGCCGTCGAAGACCTGGCCTGCCACCTCGCCGCGCGGGATCCGGGAGAGCACCGGGCCGAAGAACGCCAGGCCGTCGATGTGGATGGTGGGCGTGCCGACGTCCAGGCCCACCGGGTCCATGCCGCGGTGGTGGCTGGCGCGCAGCTCCTCGTCGAACTCGGTGCTGCTCGCGGCCTCGGCCAGCGACGCGGGCAGGTCGAGCTCGGCGAGCGACTCCTTGATGACGACGTCGAAGTCCTTGTTGCCGTCGTTGTGGATGCGCGTGCCCATCGCGGTGTAGAGGGGCAGGAGGATCTCCGCGCCCTTCTCCTTCGCCGCCGCGATCGCGACGCGCACCGGGCCCCACGCCCTCTCCATCATGTCGCGGTAGTCCTCGGGCAGGTCGCGCCCCTCGTTGAGCACCGCGAGGCTCATGACGTTCCAGTGGATGTCGATGTCGCGGACCTCGCCGACCTCCAGCATCCAGCGGGAGGTGATCCAGGCCCACGGGCAGAGGGGGTCGAACCAGAAGTCGACGCGTGCGGTCTCGGTGCTCGTCATGGTCGGTGCAACGGGAAGCACAGGTGAGGTGTTCCCATCTCGCGCGCAACCGCGGGTGGCCCGTGGTTGGATCGTCGGACCATCGACGAAGGGGTTCCAGAGTATGACCGCGCCGACCACGATCACGGCTCGCGTCCCGGCCGCGTCACCGGTGGGGAAGCACTCGGCATGACACCTCCCAACCTGACCCGCGCCGACGCCCGGCGCCGTGCGTCGCTGCTGCAGGTCGCCGACTACGTCGTGGACCTGGACCTGACCGACGGAGGGGGCAAGCCCGGGGACGAGACGTTCGCCACCACCGTCGTGGTCACGTTCGCCTGCCGCGAGCCCGGCGCCGACAGCTGGATCGACTTCGTCGGCGCGCAGGTCGCCTCCGCCACCCTCAACGGCGTCGCGCTCGACGTGTCGGGTTACCGCGAGGACGACGGCATCGCCCTGCCCGGCCTGGCCGCCGAGAACGAGCTGCGGGTGGTCGCCACGGGCCGCTACATGAACACCGGCGAGGGCCTGCACCGCTTCGTCGACCCGGTCGACGGCGGCGTCTACCTGTACTCCCAGTTCGAGACGGCCGACGCCAAGCGCCTCTTCGCGTGCTTCGACCAGCCCGACCTCAAGGCCCGGTACACGCTCACCGTCACCGCGCCCGAGGACTGGACGGTGGTCTCCAACGCCGCCGCCGAGAGCGTCGAGGGCGGCGTGCACCGCTTCGCCCGCACCGAGCTGTTCTCCACCTATCTCGTGGCGCTCGTCGCCGGGCCGTACTCCTCGTGGCACGACGAGTTCACCGACGAGGACGGCACGATCCCGCTCGGCCTCTACTGCCGCGCCTCGCTGGCGCCGCACATGGACCACGAGCGGCTGTTCACCGAGACCAAGCAGGGCTTCGGCTTCTACCACCGCCACTTCGGCGTGCGGTACCCGTTCGGCAAGTACGACCAGCTGTTCGTCCCCGAGTTCAACGCGGGCGCGATGGAGAACGTCGGCGCCGTGACGTTCCTGGAGGACTACGTCTTCCGCTCCCGCGTCACCCGCTCGCTCTACGAGCGCCGCGCCGAGACCGTGCTGCACGAGATGGCGCACATGTGGTTCGGCGATCTCGTGACGATGGCGTGGTGGGACGACCTCTGGCTCAACGAGTCGTTCGCCACCTGGGCGTCGGTGCTCTGCCAGGCCGATTCCACCGAGTACACCGAGGCGTGGACGACGTTCGCGAACGTCGAGAAGAGCTGGGCGTACCGGCAGGACCAGCTGCCCTCCACGCACCCGGTCGCGGCCGACATCCCCGACCTGCAGGCCGTGGAGGTCAACTTCGACGGCATCACCTACGCCAAGGGCGCGAGCATCCTCAAGCAGCTCGTGTCCTACGTGGGGCTGGAGCCGTTCCTGTCCGGGCTGCGCAGCTACTTCACGACGCACGCGTGGGGCAACGCGACGTTCGACGACCTGCTCGGCGCCCTGGAGAAGGCCAGCGGACGGGACCTGTCCGGCTGGGGCGCGCAGTGGCTCAGGACCACGGGCATCAACCTGCTGCGCCCGTCGTTCGAGACCGACGAGGCCGGTGCCTTCACCCGCTTCGACGTCGTCCAGGGCGGCGCGCGCCCGGGGGCCGGCGAGCTGCGCACGCACCGGATCGCGGTGGGCGTCTACGACGACCTGGACGGCAGGATCGTCCGCACGCACCGCATCGAGGTGGACGTCGAGGGCGAGCGCACCGCGGTGCCCGAGCTGGTCGGGGTGCCCCGCGGCAAGCTCGTGCTGGTCAACGACGACGACCTCACCTACTGCGCGCTGCGCCTGGACGCCGGGTCGCTCACCACGCTGATCGACCGCATCGGCGACATCGCCGAGCCGCTGCCGCGCACCCTGTGCTGGTCGGCGGCGTGGGAGATGACCAGGGAGGCCGAGCTCAAGGCGCGCGACTTCGCCACGCTCGTCGCCGGTGGCTTCGGCCGGGAGTCCGAGATCGGCGTGGTGGCGCGGCTGCTGCTGCAGGCCCAGACGGCCATCGCGTCCTATGCCGACGAGCAGTGGGCCGCCGAGCGCGGCTGGCCGATGCTGACCGACCAGCTGCGCTTCCGGCTCGACACCGCCCCGGCCGGGTCCGACATCCAGCTCGCCGCGGTGAACTCGCTCGCCGGCAGCGTGCTTCCCGCGACCGTGCTGGAGGCGATGAAGGGCTGGCTGCTCGACGTCGACGTGCCCGCCGGGCTCACCGTCGACACCGACCTGCGCTGGCGGCTGCTGCACGCGCTCGTCGCCCACGGCGTCGCGTCCGGGACGGAGATCGACGAGGAGGCCCGCCGCGACCCGACGTCCACGGGGCAGCGCCACGCCGAGCGCGCCCGGGCGCTGATCCCCACGCCCGAGGCCAAGGAGAAGGCCTGGATGCGCGCCGTGCACGACGACGAGCTGCCCAACGCGGTGCAGGAGTCGATCATCTCCGGCTTCGCGCACCCGGCCCAGCGGGGGCTGCTCGGCGGCTACGTGGAGCGCTACTTCGCCGAGGTCTCGGAGGTCTGGCAGCGGCGCACCAGCGAGCGCGCCCAGTCGGTGGTGGTCGGGCTGTTCCCGTCGCACGCGGTGGAGAAGTCCACGGTCGACGCGGCCGACGCCTGGCTGGACACCGACACGCACCCGCCCGCGCTGCGCCGGCTGGTGTCGGAGGGCCGGGCCGGGATCGTGCGGGCGCTGGCGGCGCGGGAGTTCGACCGGAGCTGAGCGGCCGGCGCCGCCCGTGCGCGACTCCGTATCGTGGATCGGGATGACCATCGCCCTGCCCGGCCCCGTCCTGCTGCCCGTGCCCCTTCGCCGCCCGGTCGCCGTGGTCGCGGGCGGGGCCTTCGCCGTCCTCGCCGTCCTCACCGTGCGGTTCGCCGGCACCTCGGCCGCGAGCGGGGTCGACCTGCACGTCGACACGGTCGTCGACCCGATCGGCGCGGCGCACCTGTGGTTGGTGCGCCACACCGTGATGCTGGGCTCGCCGCCGACCGTGGTGCTGGTGGCGTTCCTGCTGGCCGGGGGGTGCGTGGCGCTGGGCCGCCGCAGGCTCGCGCTGCTCGCGATCGCGGGACCGGGGATCACGGGGCTCGCCACCACGACCCTCAAGCCCCTGATCGGGCGGACCCTCGAGGAGTCCTACGCGTTCCCCAGCGGGCACGCGGGAGGCGCGACGTCGCTGGGCCTGGTCACGGCGTTGCTGGTGATCAGCCTCGCGCGGCCGGGCCGGAAGGTGTCGCTGCTGGTGATCGCGGCCGGCGCACTGCTGGCCGGTGGGGGAGTCGGGTTCGCAATGGTGGCGTCGAACGCGCACTACCCCACCGACATCGTCGGTGGCTTCTGCACAGCCGTGGTGGTGGTGCTCAGCGGAGCGCTCACCCTCGACCGGCTCGGCCGGGCCGGTCGCGGCCTAGTCGACCAGGCCTAGCCTGCGCAGCAGCCGGCGGGACGCGCCGCCGACGGGACGGAACGTCTCACAGCCCGCGGCTCCGCACGCCCCGCAGTCGTGGCCCCTCCGGTGGTGCTCGTGCGCATCGCGGGCGTGCCCGCACAGGCACGGCTGGGCGACGACCGGCCGCGGAGTGCTCGGGCCCTGCCGCTCCACGGAGCGCTGCGCCGGGGCCAGGCCGTCGAGCTCGGGGACGGCGGGCACCCCCGTGGGCGGGGTGAGCACCGACGAGCCGGGCGAACTCGGCCGGCGGCGGCGCGGCGCCATGCCGCCACCCTGAACCGATGTCGGGTCGCCCATCTGAGTTCCTGCCCTTCGCGCTGTCGCCGTCTCGTGCGAGCCGTCGCACCACCCTATGCGACAAACGGCTCTATCGGGCATCACCAACATTGATGAACACGATCAGCAGGCCGCTACCCGAGTCACCTCACCGGCGACAGGCGGTCAGTGCAGGCGGCGTCGGCCGCCGGCCTGGTCGGCCAGCATCCGCAGGCCACTGAGCAGGCCACTGAGCAGATCGGCCTCCTTGAACGACGCCACCATGCTCATCACCGCGAGCTTGGAGCCGCGATCGGGCAGCCGCAGCCGCGCCTCGGGCCCGGTGACGACCTCGACCACCCGCTGCTCCGGGCTGACGGCCACGAGCACCGCCTCGGTGGTGCCCTCGAGCTCGCCGTGCAGCTCCGCCGCGCGCGCCGACGGATCGGCGCCCATGTCTCCCAGGTAGACGCTGAACCGCAGCCCGGTCTCCCTGCTCGCCATGGTCAGTGCCTCGTCGAGGCGGCTGAGCTGCACGGGGCTGAAGGGGTGGTCGGCGTCGGCGGTCGCGGTGTAGATCTCGGCGGCCGACACCCGCCCCGAGGCCGTGACGACGGCCCCGACGGGCAGGTCGGCCGGGTCGACCGTCGCGACCTCCGAGCCGTGCTCACCAGCTGCCACGGGCACCTCCTCGTTCGGCGGACGTCGGGTGGCTCGCCACCGAGGCCAGGTGCGCGCCCTCCGGGTTGGCCGTCCACCACAGGGGTTCGTAGTTCCACGGCTCGCCCGTGCGGTACCGCTGCTTGCGACGCAGTCGCGGCGCGGCGGCGAGCAGCGCGATGAGGAGGTAGCCGCCGACCGTCGGCACCACGAAGACGAGGATCGTCTGGAGCACGCTCACGGGCGAGAATCTATCACCAGGCGGGCGGGCGTCGATCAGGCTCGCTCGCCCGCCCGAGCGCGGCGTGCACCTGCGCGCCCAGCGCGAGCAGCAGCGCGTCGTCCCCGGCCTGCCCGACGAGCTGCACCGATACCGGAAGCTCCGGGTTGTCGGCATCGGCACTCGGGCCCGCGAGCGACCCATCGATGCTCGGGCCCGCGAGCGACCCAACGATGCTCGGGCCCGCGAGCGACCCATCGGTGTCCCGGCCCCAGCCGACAGGCAGGCTGAGCGCGGGCTGACCGGTGATGTTGTAGGTGGCCGTGAACGGCGTGAAGGCCTTCTGCCGCTCGAAGTCCTCCGCGGGGTCGCCACCTGCGGTGAACCAGCCGACCGGCCGGGGCAGCTGCGCGAGCATCGGGGTCAGCACCACGTCGACGGTGGCCTGCGCCGCCACCACGCGCCGCGTGACGCCGATCGCGGCCTGGGTGGCCGCCATGTACTCGGGCCCGCTGACCGCACTCCCCTTCTCGCGCCACCACCGCGTCAGCGGAGCGAGCAGCGGCTCGGCCCCGGGCGGTACGGGATGCCCGTGGGCGAGCACCGCCCACAGCACCTCGAACGTGTCGAGGAACTCAGGGTCGATGCCCGGCTCGAACTCCACGATCTCGTGCCCGAGGCCGGCGAGCAGCGTCGACACCGATTCGTAGGCCGCGAGGCACGCGGGGTCCACCGCGACACCCGGGACGGGTGGCGTCGCGTAGCGCCCGATCCGCAGCCGGCCCGGAGGCAGGCCCGCCGCGGCGAGGTAGCTCTCGGAGCGGGCCAGCAGCGGGTACGGCTCGCCCGGCACCGGGACGGCGAGCGCGTCGAGCAGCGCAGCCGCGTCGGCGACGGTGCGGGCGAGCGGCCCGGACACCGACATCCCGAGCGGGTCGCCGCCGACGGGCCCGCGCGACACGAGCCCGCGGGAGGTCTTGAGCCCCACCAGCCCGCAGCAGGCCGCGGGGATGCGGATGGAACCGCCGCCGTCGGTGGCGTGGGCGAACGGGATCAGCCCGCCGGCGACGGCCGCCGCCGCTCCGCCGCTCGACCCGCCCGCCAGCCGCGTCGGATCCCACGGCGTCACCGCGGGCGGGCGCCCGGCGGGTTCGGTGTAGGGCGGCAGCCCGAACTCCGGGGTGGCGGTCTTGCCCAGGCTGATCGTGCCGGCCTGGCGCAGCAGCCGGGCGCTGTCGTCGTCGATGTCGGGGACGAAGTCCGCGAACACCGGGGAGCCGAACGTGGTGCGGACCCCGGCGGTCATGGCCAGGTCCTTGATCGCGGTGGGGACTCCGAGCAGCGGGCGGCCGTCGCGGGCCCGGTCGGCCTCCTTCGCCTGCGCCAGTGCGGCCTCGGCCGTGACGGTGACGAACGCCCCGAGCGTGGACGCCTCGATCCGCCGCAGGTGGTGCTCCACGAGCTCGGTCGCCGAGACCTCACCGGCGCGCACCGCCGCGGCCTGGTCGAGCGCGGTGAGCTCGTGCGGATCGGCCATGCCGGCAGGTCTACCACGTCCCGCGCCCGGCCCGCCCGCCGTCACCGGGCGAGGGCCATGATCGGCGTTCCGGCACCTGCGGCCGGCTCGGACACGGCACAGCGGGCCGAAGCGATGATCCGGCGGGACGGCGTCACGCCCGGGGTAACGCACGACGCCCGCTTCCCGACTTCGCAGCCGTGACCCCACCGACCTTCGCGCGTTCGAGCGCGCTGCAGCGACGTCTCCACGAGATCGTGCCGGGCGGCGCGCACACGTTCGCCCGGTCGTCGGACCAGTTCCCCGAGGACATGGCGCCGGTCATCGTGGAGGGACACGGAGCACGGGTCCGCGACGCCGACGGCAACGAGTTCGTCGAGTACGGCATGGGCATGCGCGCGGTCACGCTCGGGCACGGCTACGAACCGGTGGTCGACGCGGTGCGCGCCGCCATCGGCGCCGGTACCTCGTTCAGCCGGCCGTCCACGATCGAACTCGACGCGGCCGAGGACTTCCTGGCCACCGTGGCGGGCGCGGAGATGGTGAAGTTCACCAAGAACGCCTCCGACGCCACGTCCGCCGCCGTCCGGCTGTCCCGGGCCGCCACGGGCCGTGACCACGTGGCCGTCTGCGACCACCCGTTCTACAGCGGCCAGGACTGGTTCGTCGGCACCCTCCCGCTCGACGCCGGTGTGCCCGCAGCGGTGCGCGACCTGACCCACCGGTTCCGCTACAACGACATCGATTCGCTGCGCGCGGTCCTCGACGAGTGGCCCGTCGCCTGCGTGATCATGGAAGCCGCCACCGGCACGGTGGAGCCCGGGCCGGGCTACCTCGAGCAGGTGCAACAGCTGTGCCGCGACCGCGGGACCGTGCTGGTCTTCGACGAGACGATCACCGGTTTCCGCTGGTCCGAGCACGGCGCCCAGGGCGTCTACGGCGTGACGCCGGACCTGTCCTGCTGGGGCAAGGCCATGGGCAACGGTTTCGCCGTGTCGGCGCTGGCCGGCCGCCGGGAGCTGATGGAGCTCGGCGGGCTGCGCACCGACCGCGAGCGGGTGTTCCTGCTCTCCAGCACGCACGGCGCCGAGACGGGTTCGCTCGCGGCGTTCCGGGCGGTCGTGGCGGCCTATCGCGACCACGACCCGGTGGCGATCATGGAGCGGCAGGGTTCGAAGCTCGCCGAGGGCGTCAACGAGGTGGCGCGCGACGCCGGCATCGAGGACCACGTCCGGGTGATCGGACGCCCGTCGTGCGAGGTGTTCCAGACGCTCGACGCCGACGGGCAGCCGTCGCAGGCTTTCCGCACCCTGTTCCTGCAGGAGATGCTGCTGCGCGGGGTTCTCGGCCAGTCCTTCGTGATCTCCGCCGCGCACACGGACGTGGACGTGGAGCAGACGGTCGAGGCGGTCCGGGGCACGCTGCCCGTCTACCGCAAGGCGCTGGAAGCCGGCACGACCGACGGGCTCCTCGTAGGCCGCCCCGTCGCCCCCGCCCACCGCCGGTTCGCGGCCCCCCGCGAACTCTGAACCGCATCCCGGCTCGAGCGGCGACCAGCGCGAACGCCGGGCCGGGTACCCCGTCGGGCACCGGAACCCGGCTCCCGACCCGGACCGTTCCGGCCTTCCGTGCAGCTGCGGCCGAGCGTCCTGGCCGTGGCCGACCCGGTACGTCGCTCCCCGGGGACGACGCAGAGTGCGTCGACGGACTATTCTCCCCAAGAACGAGTCTCAGAACCCTGAACGCGCGACTGCGCCGTTTCGCCTATCTTTATGCGGCGATCGGCCCAGTTCAGAGCCGTCCGGCGCCCTGAACTGACCCGTCAGCGAGCGAATGCAACCTGCATTCTCAGATTCGAGGGGTCGTCAGTTCCCGCGGATAGCGTCCGCGACCATGCGCACCCCGGGTTCGGGCGACGTGGCCCAGCACTCCCTCCGCAGCGGCCGGTCACGTCGGCGATTCCCTCCGGCACCGATGCTCGTGGCCTCGTTGTGCGGCGCGCTCGTGGCGGCGGCCCTGACACTGCCGGCTGCCGCCGCCGACCCGCTGGACGCGCCCGACTCGTGGACGGACGGCTCCACGCTGTCGTGGACGCCGGTGAGCAACGCGACGTCCTACGTGGTGGTGACCGACTCCGGCGGCCGCTCCGCACAGCGCGTGGTGGCCTGCTGTTCGGCACCGACGCCGGCCGCGAGCACGTCGGGCGCCACCTACTACGTCCGCGCCAACAAACCGGGGAGCAAGTGGTCACGGGCCGGCCACCGCCCCAAGGGCCACCGGCATCCCCCGACCTCCGTCCCGGCCCCGGTCACCACCGTGCCCGCCAGCCCCGTGCCCACCAGCCCCGTACCCACCAGCCCCGTACCCACCAGCCCCGCGCCCACCAGCCCCGTACCCACCAGCTCCGCGCCGACCACGGCTCCGGCCGGTTCCACGGCGCCCACGACGGTGCCGGTCCCCGGTCCGGGTCCGGTCGGCACCGTCGCCGCGGCGGTCTGCGACACGATCCCCGCGACCTACCCCGCCGCGCCCGCGGGCGCGATCGTCGTGGACCCGGCCGTCGCGGGCGACCTGGACACGAAGACGGCCGCTGCCCCCGCCGGATCCACGTTCTGGCTGAAGCCCGGCACCCACACCCTCGGCACCAGCCGGTTCGACCAGGTCCAGCCCAAGGACGGCGACACCTTCCTCGGCGCCCCCGGCGCGGTGCTCGACGGCCGGGGCAAGAACGCCTACGCCTTCACCCAGCAGGCGCGGAACGTGACGATCAGCAACCTCACCGTCCAGGGCTTCGTCGCGCCCCGCGACGAGGGCGTGGTCAACCACGACTCCGGCGACGGCTGGACCATCCGGAACTCCACCGTGCAGAACAACGGCGGCGCGGGCCTGATGGCGGGCGCGCACCAGAAGGTCCTGGGCAACTGCCTGCGCAACAACGGCCAGTACGCGATGAACGCCTACAAGGAAGGCGACTCCATCGTCGGGCTCCTCGTGCAGGGCAACGAGATCGTCGGCAACAACACCGACAACTGGGAGGCCAGGGTCGCCGGCTGCGGGTGCACCGGCGGGATCAAGTTCTGGGCCGTCAACGGGGCGGACGTCCGCGGCAACTGGGTCCACGGCAACCACGGTCCCGGCCTCTGGGCGGACACGAACAACAACGACTTCCTGGTCGAGAACAACCTCTTCGAGAGCAACGAGGGCGAGGGCCTGTTCTACGAGGTGAGCTACAACCTCATCCTCCGCAACAACACGTTCCGCAAGAACGCGCTCGTGTCGGGCAAGGAGTTCGCCGACCGTGGCGACAACTTCCCCGAGGCGGCGGTGTACCTGAGCGAGTCCGGTGGCGAGCCCCGGATCCCCGCCCGGACCGCCAAGATCGACATCTCGGGCAACACCTTCGACAACAACTGGTCGGGCATCACGGCCTGGGAGAACGCCGACCGGTTCTGCAACAGCCCCGCCAACTCCTCCTCGGGTGACTGCACGCGGCTGGTGCCCAGGATCTCCAGCTGCGCCGCGCCGGGGATCGCGAAGGCGCCCCTGATCGACACCTGCCGGTGGAAGACCCAGAACGTGGACATCCACGGCAACACGTTCTCGTTCGATCCAGCCGCGATCGGGTGCACCAACGGCCTGTGCGGGCGGATGGCCGTGCTCTCCAACTTCGGGACGTTCCCGAGCTGGTCGCCCTACCAGGGCTCGACCGTGCAGAACGCGATCACGTTCCGGCAGAACGACGTCTGGCGCGCCAACAGCTACAGCGGCCCGTGGACGTTCATGCCGTTCGACACCAGCCGCACGCTGACCGCGGCACAGTGGCAGGCCTCGCCCTACAGCCAGGACACCTGCAGCAGCTTCACCGGCGGGGCCGCGACCTGCTGATCCGCCCGCCCAGGCCGTCGGCGCAGCGGTCCACGGCCACGGCGAGCACCGGAACCACGGCGATCGCCACGCACAGGCCGCCGAGGGTGTCGGACGGGTAGTGCGCGCTGATGGCGATCTGGTCCACCGCCATCGCCGCGCCCACGGTGATCGTGACGGCCAGGTAGAGCGCCGAGCCGGACACGCGACCGGCGCGCACGAGATCGACCAGCAGGAGCGCGGCCACCGCCGCGAGCGTCGCGGCGGCGGCAGTGTGCCCGCTGGGGTAGGACAGGTTGTCGCCGTGGATCGTGCGCTGCACCACCGGTTTGGCCGCGGTGGTGACCACGCCCGACACGATCGGTGCCGCGAGCGCGACCAGGGCGGTCCGCCTGCGGCCCGCGACCAGGCAGACCAGCGCGATCGCCAGCGCCAGCGACCCGGTCACCACCGGGTCACCGATGAAGTCGACGGCGTACGCCACGTCCCCGGGTGACGGCCACCACTCGCTCACGACGGCCTGCACCCACCGATCCGGCCCCGTGGCGAACCGGCCGCCGGCCACGGCGATTCCGAGCCCGACGGCGGTCAGGCCCGCCACGGCGGCCACGCCGAGCAGCGGGCCGACCATCCCGGACGGAGCCGCGGGACGGACGGTCGGCGGCGGGGCCGGGGAGGCGTCCTGCATACGAGAGGCGTCGGGGGACGACCCGCAGGCGTTACCGGCCCGGCGGCCGCGAACCGGACGGTGCGCCGCCGGCACCGGTAACACCGGCCCACCCTGCGGCGACCTCACGTGACGAACTGTCGGACCCGTGGAACCCGAGGCCAGCGTGACGACGATGATGGGTGCAGCACACCGTTCGGCCCGCAGGCTGGCCGGCAGGTCGCTGGCCATGCTCAGCCGGGTTTCCGTGGCGGGGCTCACGGAGTCCGGAGCCAAGCTGACCAGGGAGGCCCAGGACTACTGGCGGACGCCGTCCGGGGAGAACTGGAAGAGCAACTCGCACTGGCGCGACGCCGATGCGTTCGCCGAGAACGACCTCTGGAGCGAGGTCGGCCGCGGGCACCTGGAGCTCTTCGACCGGCTCGCCCAGGTGTGCGGCGAGCCACCTCGCTTCGGGACGGTGCTGGAGTGGGGCTGCGGCGGCGGCGCCAACGCCGTGCATTTCGCGCCCCGCTCATCCCGGTTCGTCGGGGTCGAGATCTCCCAGCCGAGCCTCGACGAGTGCGCCCGTCAGGTCGAGGCGACCTGCGCGACCCCGTTCGTCCCGATCCTCATCGACGGCGACGACCCGGAGTCGGTCGTGGACCGCCTCGACGGCACGTGCGACGTCTTCCTCTGCTTCTACGTCTTCGAGCTGATCCCGTCCCCGGAGTACGGCGCCCGGCTGCTGGGCATCGCCGAGCGGGTGCTCGGCGACGGCGGGGTGGCGCTCATCCAGTTCAAGTACGAGACCGGCGCCTTCCTCACCCGACCGCGACGGCGGGACTACCGGCGGGACCCGGCCGCGATGACGACCTACCGGATCGAGGCGTTCTGGACGCTGGCGCAACACTGTGGGCTCCAGCCGCAGGTCCTCCATCTCGTGCCCCGCAACGAGCTCGACGAGCGCTACGCCTACCTTCTCCTGACCAAGCCGACCCACGTCGGACGGTAACGAGAACCGGGCGGAACGCGAGCTAACGGTCGGATGTCCGGGGCGCCCCGCCGCCCCGCCGGCGTCGGAGCTGCGGACCTGCATCCCGACCACACTGAACAGAGGTACGAGTGTCCGACACCCCTGGCAACGGGCGGTCATGAGCACCGGAACGAGCCCGCTCGCCGTGGGCGGCGCGGCCCCGACCGCATCGGCCCGGCGCAGGACCCTCGCCAACCGGGTGTCGTGGGGGTTGGCCGACCAGGCCGTGTCCAGCCTGACGAACTTCGCCGTGGGGCTCGTCGTCGCGCGGTCGCTGGGCGCCGTCGACTTCGGCATCTTCGCGCTCGCCTGGGCCACCTTCGGCGGCGCGCTGAACATCTCCCGCGGCCTGACGTCGGACCCGTTCGTCGTGCGTTTCAACGGCACCGCCACCGACGTGTGGCGGGCCGCTCTGCGGCGCGCGACCGGCACCGCCCTGCTGGTGGGCCTGGCCACCGGCGTCATCGGTGTCGGCGCCGGCCTGGCCATCGGCGGCCCGGTCGGGGCCGCGATCATCGCGCTGGGCGTGGTGATGCCCGCGCTGTTGCTGCAGGACGCGTGGAGGTTCGGGTTCTTCGCCGCGGGCCGGGGCCACCAGGCCTTCGCCAACGACACGGTGTGGGCGCTGGCGCTCGTGCCGGGCCTCGCACTGGCCGCGCTGCATCCGAGCGTCGTCGCCTTCATCCTCGCCTGGGGCGGCGCGGCCGCGGTCGCGGCCCTGTGCGGGTGCTTCCAGGCCCGTGCCCTCCCGCACCCGGCGGGGTTCCGGTCCTGGTTGCGCGACCACCGCGACCTCGGCGCCCGCTACGTGCTGGAGAACGTCAGCAACAGCGGCGCAGGCCAGATCCGGACCTACGGGCTCGGGGCCATCACCGGCCTCGTCGCCATCGGCTCCGTCCGCGGGGCCGAGCTGCTGCTGGGGCCGTTCCTCGCCGTGCTGATGGGCCTGAGCCTCGTCGCGGTGCCGGAGGCGGCCCGGGTGGTGCGGGCCGACCCCGCCCGGCTGCCCCGCTTCTGCCTGCTGCTCGGCGGCGTCCAGGCGGTCGCGGCGCTGACCTGGGGACTCGCGCTCGTGTTCTTCCTGCCCGACGCCATCGGCACCCAGCTGCTCGGCTCCGTGTGGCCGGCTGCGTCCGCACTCCTGCTGCCGGCCACGCTCGCGGTGACCTTCGCCGGCCTGTCCAGCGGCGCCAGCACGGGGCTGCGCGCACTCGGTGCGGCACGGCACGGCCTGCGTGCCCAGCTGTTCACCTCCGCCGCCTACGTCTCCGGCGGGCTGACCGGTGCGGTGCTCGACGGTGCCGTCGGATCCAGCTGGGGCGTCGCGCTCGGCTGCCTGCTGGGCTCCGGCGTCTGGTGGTTGCAGCTGCGACTCGCCCACCGCACCCACGACCACCGTCCGACCACCACTGAGGAGAAGGGATGACCACGAACCGCACCCCCCGACTGGCGATCGGCCTGCCCGTCCACAACGGCGCCGCCTACCTCGCCGAGGCACTCGAAGCGCTGCTCGGCCAGACGTACACCGACTTCGAACTGATCATCTCCGACAACGCGTCGACCGACGAGACGGAGCGGATCTGCCGTGAGGTCTCGTCCCGGGACCCCCGGGTCCGCTACATCCGCCAGCCGGAGAACATCGGTGCCATCCCGAACCACAACGCCGTCTTCGCCGCGTCGCACACCGAGCTGTTCAAGTGGGCCTCCGACGACGACCTCTACGCGCGCGACCTCGTCGAACGCTGCATCGCCGCACTCGACGAGCGCCCGGACGCCGTCCTCGCACATTCGTGGACGGCGCTGATCGGCGCGACCGAGACCGTCACCGACGCGGTCGTCTACCCGCTGTCGACGGCGTCGAGCGACGTCGCCACCCGGTTCCGCAGCATGCTCTTCGACGACGGCGGCGACGACGACTACGGCGTGATCCGCGCGGACGTGCTGCGGCGGATCCCGCCCTATGACAGCTACCACCGTTCCGACCGAACGATCATCGCGGAGCTCGCGCTCCACGGCCCGTTCCTCCAGGTGCCGGAGTGGCTCTACTTCCGGCGCCGGCACGGCGGCAGCATCGAGGCGTCCCGGCGCTCGATCCGCGACAAGGCCGTGGCGTGGGATCCCCGGCGCGCGAGCAGATGGCGTCATCCGGTGGCGCGGCTCATCGGCGAGTACGTGTGGGCCTACATCAGCGCGATCCTCCGCGCACCGCTGACCCTCGCCGAGCGCGCGGCGTGCTTCCGCGCCCTGCTCGCCTGGCTGGTCAGCCGCGCGTTCCGCCGCACCATCCGCAGGCAGGGCCGACGCGGCGCGTGGGCGTCCACGGTGGACACCGTCCGGGCCCGTACCGCCGCCGACGCGGCTCGCCTGCAGCGGGTCTCACCGATCGAGGAGATCGTGGCGGGCCGGGGGCGGCACGTCTCGTGACACGACACGCCACCCGGCCGCGCGTCGGGCTGTTCGGCCTGCTCGGCCAGGGCAACTTCGGCAACGACGGCTCGCTCGACGCCGTACTGGCGTTCCTGCAGGACCGCCATCCCGACGCGGAGCTCGACTTCCTGTGCTCGGGTCCCGATGAGGTGACCCGGCGCTACGGGTGGACGGCCACACGCCTGCACTGGAACCGGCGCGAGTACCAGACCGTCCGGGGTCCGCGCGACCTGATCGCGAAGGCCGCGGGGAAGGCGGTGGACGCGGTGCGCGTCCTGCGCTGGGTGCGCGGGCACGACGCGGTGGTCGTTCCCGGCATGGGTGTGCTGGAGTCGACCCTGCCGATGCGGCCGTGGGGGTTCCCCTACTCGCTGTTCCTCGTCTGCGCGGCGGGCCGCCTCTCCGGCACGAAGGTGGCGTTGGTCGGCGTGGGCGCCGACCGCATCGCGGCACCGGTGACCCGCTTCCTCGTCACCCGCGCCGCCCGCCTGGCCGCCTACCGGTCCTACCGCGACACGCTGTCCCGCGACGCGATGACGGCGATGGGCGTCGACACGACCGCGGACGCGATCTGCCCCGATCTCGTGTTCGCGCTGCCGGGCCCAGCGGAGGGGCCGGCGACCGGGGCCGTGGGTCTCGGTGTCATGGACTACCACGGCGGCAACTCCGACCGCGACCGCGCGGAGGAGATCCACACCTCCTACGTCGCCGCGGTGACCCGGTTCGCGCAGTGGCTTGTCGATCACGGGCACCGGATCCGGATGCTGATCGGCGACACCACCGACGTGCCGGTGGCCGCCGCCGTCGTGGCCGCTGTCCGGGCGCACCGTCCCGACCTCGACGAGTCGTGGATCATCGCCGAGCCGATCGCGTCGATCTCGGATCTGCTACGGGAGCTCGAGCAGGTCGACACCGTCGTCGCCACGCGGTTCCACAACGTCGTGTGCGCGCTCAAGGCGGCCCGGCCCACGGTGTCGTTGGGCTACGCCGACAAGAACGATGTGCTGATGGCGTCGATGGGCCTCGGTGCCTTCTGCCAGTCGGCGCGGGCGATCGATGTCGACCGGCTGATCGAGCAGTTCGTGGAGGTCCACGACCGGCAGGAGGAACTTCGCAGCACACTGCGCCGGGAGTCCGCGGCCAACGCCGCGCTGCTCGACGAGCAGTTCGCCGGCCTTTCCGCGGCCGTCCTCCCGAGTGGGCACCTGACCACGTACGGTAGGCAGGAGTAGGCGACTTTCACGTTGATCGGCACTTTGTCGCTTTCCTGATGGGAACTGCGTCACAACGATTGTCGAAACGGTAACACTGCATCAGCGATCGCCGAGTCCACGCGGGTTGACGGCCCTTTTTCGTCGAGGACCGGCCCGGCGAGAAGGGTGGCTGATGTGTGGACCGGGAATGACCACGGCCGGGACCGCCCCCGAACGAACGGCGCGACGGCACTGGCCGGGCCACCCGATCACCGGGCCCCGGCGGCGGGCACCGCGACGCCGGCCACGACGCAGGGTCGCGTCCGCTCCACGCTCCGGCGGCTGGGCGTGCACCTGGTCAACACCGTGTCCGACGCGGTCGGGGACGACATCGGCGGCCGCGCGGTGCGCAGGGCCGCGGTCCGCCGGGCAGGCGCGACGGTGCCCGGTTCCACCCACCTGCTCGGCGACACCTACTTCAGCCGCCCGTCCCACCTGCGCACCGGCGAGCGCTGCCTGATCAACCGCCGCTGCTACCTCGACCTGCACGCGGCGATCACGCTGGGCGACGACGTGGTGGTCGGGCACGGCACGTCGATCGTCACGTCCCGCCACGAGGTCGGCGCACCCGGCCGCCGGGCCGGCACGGTCGTGGGCGTCCCGGTCGTCATCGGGTCAGGCGCATGGCTCGGCGCGAACGTCACGATCCTGCCCGGCGTGGTCGTCGGCGCCGGTGCCGTGGTGGCGGCCGGCGCCGTCGTCACCGCGGACGTGCCCGCGAACACGCTGGTGGCAGGGGTGCCCGCCCGGCCGGTCCGGCAGCTCGACATGCGTCTCGTCTGAACGGCCCCGGTCATCCGTCCGGCGCGCGGACCCGCCGGTGTGCTCCCCCGCGTCGGCGCGGTTGCTCGCCCGGCCGGGCCATCCGGTAGGCGGTGAGCACCCCTGCCGCGTACACCCCGCCGGCCACCACCGCCGCGATACCCGCGCCGTCGAGGCCGCCGAGGCTCGCGAGCACCGCCACCCCGCTGAGGGTGATGACGGCGTTGACGGCACGCACCACCCACAGCGCCTTCATCCGGCCGGCCGCCTTCATCGCCACCCCGGCACCGAAGGCGACCGAGTAGAGGACGTACTGGCCGGCGACGAACACGGTGACGGTGGCGGCAGGCACGAACGCCGGGCCGTAGACGAGCCCCAGCAGTGGCTCGGCCAACGCCGCCACCGCACCGCAGTAGAGCACGGTGCCGGCGACCACGACGGCCGTCAGGCGCACCGTGAACCGGCGCAGGCCCGGCCGCCCGCCGTCGTGCAGGCTGCGGACCGCCTCGGGCAGCCCCACGTTGCCCGCGGCGAGGAACAGCACAACCACCGGACCGATCAGGCCGGACGCGGCCCGGTAGAGCCCGAACGGCCCGGTGCCGAGCAGCGCGGGCAGCAGGAACAGGTAGCCCTGGTCGCTCGGGAAGGCCGTGCCGAACTCCGCGAGGAACCACCGGCTGCGCGGCCACATCGCCCGCAGCCGGGCGACCCCGCCCCGCACCCCGGGCCACACCCGCAGCAGGGCCAGGCCGGCCACCGCTCCCGCCGTGGCCCCGATGCCCCACGCCGCCAGGAACGCCGGCACGCCGACGTCCCCGCTCAGGGCGAGCAGGAGCGTGCACCCGGCCTGCACGACGCCGAACACGACGTCGCTCACGAGAGCGATGTGCGGGCGCCGGGCCCGGAACGCCGCGGAGCGGCAGTAGTCCTGGGCCAGCAGGCTCGGCAGCCACGGTGCGAGGGCCAGTACCCCGGTGGGGTCGAGGCCGCCGACCAGGGCGGCGACGCAGCCGACGGCCAGCAGCGCAGCGGCACCCACACCGACGAGCACCGAGGCCGCCACGCCCTCGCGGTGCTCACGCGCGGTGATCTCCGGTCCCCCCGCGACCGTCATCGGTTCCGTCACCAGTGCCCGGTTGACGCCGACGACGGCGAGCCAGAGCAGCAGGGCCACCCCGAACGCCCCCAGCGCCTCCACACCGCCGATCCGCGCCACCATCGCGCCGAGGGCGAAGTTGGACACCGAGGAGACCAGCTGGTCGGCGAGGGTCAGCACGACCCGGCTGCGCCCGCGCGCAGCCGGAGCCGATGGCGCAGGTGCTACAGCGGCGCGCACGCCACACCGGCGATGGCGGCCCGGTACTGCGCCGCCAACCGCTCCACACCGGCGTCGACAGCGAAGTCCCGCTCGTAGCGGCCCCGTGCCGCCGTGCCCATGGCCCGGTTGGTCTCGGGGCTGCGCTGCACGCCGTCCAGCCCGTCGGCGAGCGATTCGACGTCACCGGGCCGGAACAGCGCGCCCGTCACCCCGTCGTCGACGAGCTCGACGAACGCGCCGTGGGCCGCGGCCACCACCGGGACCCCCGCTGCCATCGCCTCGACCACCACGAGCCCGAACGCTTCGAGCCACAGCGACGGCGCCACCACCGCGGCGGCACGGGCCAGCAGCTCACCGCACTGCTCGCGGGTCTGCAGTCCGAGGAAACGCACGTCCAGCCTTCCGGCCGCCCACGTCGCCACCTCGTCCTGCAGCGGTCCCGAGCCCGCCACCACGAGGGGCGACCGGGCCTCCCCGCGCGCCACGTGCCGGTCCCAGGCCGCCATCAGGAACCGCAGTCCCTTCTCCTCGGTGAGCCGCCCGAGGTAGAGGACGTGGTCGCCGGGGCCCGCGCGGTGCACGCCGGGGTCGACGACGATGTTGTGGTGCACCGCCATCCGGTCGGCGGGCATCCCGGCCTGCACGAGGATGTTGCGCTGCGACTGCGAGACGCACAGGAACCGGGTGATCCCGGTCCACCAGAGGTTCTGGTTGGCCGCCTGTGCGATCACGAGCGGCACGGTGGCCGGGCGCGAGCCGCGGTAGCAGCCGTGCTGCGCCGCCGGCAGCGGCGAGCGGCCGACACAGTCGGTGCAGATCCGGCCGGCCCGGTAGAGCGTGCCGGGCGCACACACCTGCGTGTAGTTGTGCAGGGTGGCCACCGCGGGCACCCCGACGTCCGCGCACGCCGCCACGACCGACGGGCTCAACAGGGGGAACGTGCAGTGGATGTGCACGACGTCGGGCCGCCGCGCGCGCAGGTGGGCGGCGAGGTCGGTCCGCGACCGCCTGTTCCACGGCACCTGCAGCGGCACCGCCACCTTCGCCGACAGCGACATCGCCGCGATGTCGTCGCTGTGGCGGAAGAACCGGTCCACGTCGTGCCCCGCCGCGCCGAGCAGCGCGGTCTCCTGCTCGACGACGCGGTCCTCGCCGCTGGGCTGCTCGGACCGGTAGGTGTTGTGCACCACCAGCACACGCAGGCCGGTCACCGCACAACTCGCTGCGGGATCGGCACGGCGATCAGCGCCGCGGCCACGAGGAGGTTGAGCAGGTAGGGGGACGCGTCGCCCAGCCCCACCTCGGTGTAGGACACCACGCAGCTGTAGACGATCAGGAAGAGCGCGATGGTCCGCTGCACGGACGGCGGTCGCAGCGCCGCGGTGACCAGCAGCGAGCCCAGCAGGCCCACGACGATGGCCACCCCCGCCCAGCCGAGCTCGTTGTAGACCGACAGCCAGGCGCTGTCGATGGGCAGGCCGCCGAAGGACTTGTCGGTGAGCCCGACCCCCATCACGAGCTCGTCCACCGAGCGGTCCCTGGCCAGCAGCGCGTCCCACACGGTGGCCCGGCCGGTGAGGCTGGTGAGCTGCTGGCTGTCCTGGCCCCGCAGCAGCCACGTCTGCACCCCGGCCCCGAACAGGACGGCCACGGTGGCCCCGAGCCCCAGGGCGGTGCCCAGGAACCGGCGGACGCGCCCGTCGGTGAACATCGCGGTCAGCCCGGCCAGCAGCAGCGCGACGACGAGGCCGAGCAGGGCGGTGCGGGTGTGGCTGAGCAGGAGCAGCACCGCCGCGGGCACGCTGATCACCAGCGCGCTCCGCCCGTCGAGGCCGCGGTGCAGCCACAGCAGGATCGACAGCCCGATCCCGACGGCGCAGTACATCCCGACCTGGGGGGCCGCGATGGGCCACAGGGCCCCCACGAGCCGGCCGTCGGGTCCGGAGAACGCGGCCCCCGGTGAGATCACCAGGCCGATGAGCACGGTGGACAGGACCGCGACGAGAGCGCGGAGGTGGAACCGGACGAAGCGCAGGTCGCTGCGCCACCACGCCGAGAGCAGCCAGAGTGTGGCGACGAACACCACCAGCCGGAAGCACCGCAACAGCGAGCCCAGCCCGGACTCCAGCCGCAGGCTGGACGCCGTGGCCACCAGCGCCAGCAGCGTCAGCAGCACCAGGTAGACGCTCGGCCGGATCCGGACCCGGGGGTTCAGGATCAGCGCGATGGCGAACGCCGCCAGCAGCAGGCCCATCGTCACGACCTGCCCGAACGCGTGCGAGAACGGGATGATGAGCGTGGAGGCGTTGAAGCCCAGCGTGTTGACGAGCAGGAAGCCCCACGCGAGGCCCACGAGCCGGGGCACGCGCGGAGCCGTCGCCACCGTGTCGGCCGGTGCGGCCGGACGGACCACCGCCGCGACGTCGTCGGACATCTCGCCACTCCCGTTCCCGCTCGCCGGTCGCCCGGTCAGCATGGTGCCGCCGTCCGGGCGGCGGCGAACGTGCTGCCGCGGTCCTGCCCCGACGGTGCCGCCTTCCACTCGTCCACCGGGGCGGCGTGACCGACGTCGGCGATGACGAACGTCCACTGCCCGATGTAGACGTTGTCGTGCCAGACCACGTTCTGGTTACCCGTGATCGCCTTCTGGATCACCTCGCCCTTGTACGGCGACCACTCCGGGTAGGTGCCGTAGTTGGACAGGATCGCCATGCGGGAGGAGAAACCCGCTGCGCAGACGGCGGTGGGGGAGGTGAACGTGTTGTCGTGGATGTCGACGTTCTGGGTCTTCCACCGGCAGTCGTCGTAGAGCGACGCCTTCGCGATCCCCGGTTGGGTGCACTGCGCCGTATCCGGGACGAACGGCGTGCAGACACCGGTCGAGGTGTTGGCCGGACTGTTGCAGAAGCGGTCGGCGTTCTCCCACGCCGTGATGCCCGACCAGTTGCCGTCGAAGGCGTTGGCGTAGATCTCGATCTTGGCGGTGCGCGCCTTGAGCCGCCCGTCGCCGCCGGACTCGCTCAGGTACACCGCGGCCTCGGGAAACGTGTCCTTCTTGTCGGCGAAGGTCTTCCCGGAGACCATCGCGTTGTTGCGCAGCACGTTGTTGCGCAGGATCAGGTTGTAGCTGGTCTCGTAGAAGACCGCCTCACCGTCGTTGTCCTCGATGACGTTGCCCTCGACGAGGAAGTCGTTGTCGTTCGTGTCGGCCCAGAGCGCCACACCACGGTTGTCGTGGACCCAGTTCCCGCGGACGTCGGCCCCGTTGACCGACCAGAACTTCGCGCCGCCGGTGCAGCCGCATCCGGGATTGACCCGCTCCAGGTCGTCGGTGTTGTTGCCGGTGATCTCGTTGCCCTCCACCACCAGCCCGACGATGCCGTTTCCGGGCTGGTAGGCGTTGATCCCGTACTGCCCGTTGGCCCGCAGGCAGTTGCGCAGCAGCTGCTGGCGGGCACCGGCCATCACCGCGGCGCCCTTGTTCTTCTCGATCGTGTTGTCCTTGATGATCCAGCCGTTGCCCGAGTCGTGGTTGACCACGCCCTGGTCCTGCGGCGGGTTGAAGCCGCGCACGGTCAGGTGGGCGATCGTGACGTTCGTGGCCTCGCCGATGAAGGCGAAGCGGTTGAGCCCCCGACCGTCGACGATCGCGCCGGGCGCACCGATGTAGACGTCGCCGTCCTTCGGCTGGACCTGCCCGAACTGGTCGGTGCCGAGCGTGTGGACGCCGGGAGCGAGCCAGAAGGTGGTGCCGGCCGGCTCGGCCTTGGTCTTCGCCGTCAGGTCCGCGTCGACGGCGGGGTCGATCGTGACCGCCCCGGGCGGGGCCGTGGCGGGACCGGGTGCCGTGCGGTCGCAGACCGCGGCGATCTGCCCGGACGGCAGGCCCGCGGACGACGGCTCGGACGACGGCGCGGGCGGGTTCGCCGCAGGTGTCGTGCACGACGCCAGGAGCAACAGGAGCACGGCCGCCAGCACCGCGCGGCCGAACGAGGCCCGGTCCCCGAACCGGTGATCAGACATCGAAGGCGAGCTCCGACCGCATCGGGGCCGACCCGGGCTCCAGCGGCCCGCTGCCGACCAGCGTCACGGCGGGTTCCCGCCGCCCGAAACCGGCGGAGTACCAGCCCAGCGGGGGGTCGCTCTGCCCGCGGTGCAGCCGCCAGTCCAGACCGGCGGGCAACCTCAGCAGCGCGCCGTGCGCGCGGTCCCCGTCGCCCCACCGCAGCGTGGCCAGGTGGCCGGTGAGCTCGGCCGCGACGGCGGGCCCGAGGTGGAACGCGAGCCGGCACCGGTGGGTCCGGGACGTGTCGACCTGGTCCACCACGCGCAGCGTGCGCGCCACGGCGTCCAGTTCCACGGTGCGCCGGTGCACGACCGGCCGTCGACGGGTTCCGTAGCCGTCGTGCTCACCGACCCAGCGCGAGGTGCCGCGCTCGTCGGCGTGGGCCACCAGCACCCGGCTCGCGGCGTGGCGGGTCCACAGGAACGGCCCCCCGGACGCCGACTGGTCGGTGCCGTCGAGCTCCAGCGTGTTGTGGCCGAGCGTGGAGCGGAAGTAGGAGCGCCACGCCGGCTCGCCGTGGTAGCAGTAGCAGCCGGGATCGGCGAGCACGTCCACCCCGCCGCAGCGCAGCTCCACCGACAGCGCGTCGGCGTGGGCGTGGGCCGCGATGGAGCCGAAGCCGTGCGGGCCGCCGTCGAGCCGGCACCAGATCTCGGCCGTGTCCCCTGCTGCGTCCCCTGCTGCGTCCTTCGCTGCGGCACCCGGTGCGCGCAGGACGGTGAGGCCGGCGTCGGCGAAGTGGGCGGGCCGTGCCGACGGGCGCACGTCAGGCAGCTCGCGCGGGCCCGCGAGTGCCGCGAGTGCCGCGGAGCGCACGTCGGCCACTCCGGGCTCCGGCCACCATTCGGCGCGGCCGAACAGCTGTTCCCCCGTGGCGAGCAGGGACGCCCACCGGTCCGTGGCCTCACCGTCCACGACGAGGCCGCGGCCGTCGTCGGCGTCGCCCTGCCGCGGCGGGTTGCACCGGTCGTCGACCACCGCGGCGAGCGCATCGGTCATCCGCAGGAGCACCCGCCAGGTCGTGGGCGGGACGGTCAGGCCCGCGGCCTGTGCCTCGGCGGCGGCCGCGAGGCCCAGCTCCAGCACCAGGCCGTGGTACTCCGACGCCAGTTCACGGTTGAGCCCGGACGGGAACGTGTTGCGCCGCAGCTGCTCGTCGAGCGACGCGAGCGCGGCACGGCGCCAGCCCCCCGACTCCGGGAACCAGTCGAACGCGCAGGCGGCGGCGAGCCGGCCCGCGTCCTCGGCGATGACGTGGTTGTTGGCCGACGATCCCCGGCTCGGGAAGGCGGCGAGCCAGCGCTGGTGGGCGTGGATCTGGTGCACCGCGTCGGGGTTGCGTTCGAACAGGCCCGGCGCGCCGGACCAGCCGTCGAGCAGCCGCCGGACCCACACCCAGGACAGCAGCCGGATGCCCAGCTCGATCCCGCTGATCCAGTGCACGCCCCGCATCGGGGGGTGGGCCGCCCACCACGACTTCAGGTGGTCGGCCACCCGGTGGGCGTAGGCGTCGTCGCCGCTCACGGCGTAGGCCGCGGCGAGAACGGTCAGGTGCTGGTGGCGCGAGGGCTCCCACAGCTGCTTGACGTCGCCGACGACCTCCTCGTCGCGGTAGGGGACGTCGAACGCGTAGCCGTCCGACGGCGCCCGCCGACCGGTCTTGGGGTCCAGCGACCAGTCGGGGGCGACCATGTCGTCACGGGGGACACCGAAGTACTCGGCGTGCCCGGCCATCAGCCGGTCCGCCGTGGCGAGCAGGCTCGCCACCGCATCGCCGGACGCCGCGGCGAGCGCGCCGGCGGGCAGCACCGCGGTGAACACGGGCGCGGGCGACGGCAGCGGCCGCACCGGGGCGTCGAGCTCCCCGCGCCACCCGCGGATCCGGGCCGCGGTCACGACCCGTCCGCCGATCTCCGCAGGCCCCATCCGCGAGAGCCTGCGCACGTACCAGAGCGCGTCCATCAGACGGACGCACCGTCCAGCACGGGCGCGCGCACCGGCACCGGCGCGCCCGCCGCCAGGCTCGCGTTCACGGCGAACGTGGTGCGGGCGGTGGCGGCGAGCGAGTCGAGCGAGATGGGCATCGGACGGCCGCCGCGCAGGGCGTCGAGGAACGCGTCGAGCTGCGCCTTCTGACCCTTGTCACGCCCCAGCGGGATCCGCGGGGTGGACCACGACCGGCGGCCCCGGACGACCGAGACGCGCTGGAAGTCGTCCAGGCGCAGGACCTTGCCGTCGGCGAGCAGGTCGAGGGTCTCCTTGGGGAACCCGGCGGCACCGGACGCCGCGTAGGTGATCACCGCCGTGGAGCCGTCGCCGTAGCGGAGGCTCACCTGCACGTCGTGGCTCGGCGTGGCGCACGCGTACACCGACTCCGGATCGGCATCCAGCAGCCAGCTGACCGTGTCGACGAAGTGCCCGCCCTCGCCGACGAACCGGGAGCCCTCGGTGTCGGAGCGGGAGTACCAGCTGCCGTGCTCCAGCGGGCCGGCGTTGATCAGATAGCGGACGGTGGCCGGGGCGATGCGGCGGCCCAGCCGCCGCTTCGCCTCGCCCAGCAAGGGGGCGAACCGGCGGTTGAAGCCGACCTGCAACCGGTCGTTGCCCGCCTCCGCCACGGCGGCGAGCACGTCGCCGAGCTCGGCCTCGTCCAGCGCCAGCGGCTTCTCCACGAACACGGCCTTGCCGGCCCGCAGGGCCCTGGCCGTGAGCGCGGCGTGCGAGTTGTGCCGGGTCACCACGAAGACCACGTCCACGGCGTCGTCGGCGAGCACGGCGTCGAGGTCGGTGGTGGCCGTGGTGAACCCGAACTTGCGCTGCGCGTTGGACGCGGACAGCGCCGACGTCGTGACCACGCGCGTCAGCTCGACGTCGGCCCGCTCCTGCAGGTGGGGCAGCAGCATCGAGGAGGCGTAGTTGCCCGCGCCCACGAACGCCACCCGCAGCGGGAGCCCTGGCCGCCCGACCGGCTTCGCCACCGCCGCGAGCCGCGGGGCCACCCGGCGGGTGGCGGCGGGCACCGGAACCCGGTCGGTGTCGGCCGCGCCGGCCGGCACCGGGTAGTCGAACAGCACCGCGACGGCCTTCAGCTCGCCGCTCTGCAGCCGCGCGTAGGTCTCGACGGCCGCGTCGAACCCGGCGACGTGCGAGATCAACGGCTCGACGTCGACGAGACCGCGCGCCGCGAGGTCGAGGAAGCACGCGATGTTGCGCCGCTCGGTCCACCGGACGTAGCCGATCGGGTAGTCGCGGCCGTCCAGCTCGTACTCGGGGTCGTAGCGGCCCGGGCCGTACGACCGGGAGAACCGGACGTCGAGTTCCTTCTCGTAGTAGGCGTTCCACGGCAGGTCGAGCTTGCACTTGCCGATGTCCACGATGCGGCCGCGGTCGCGGGCGAGCTTCGCCGCCAGCTCGACGGGATCGTTGCTGCTCCCGCCCGCGGCGAGGAAGACGTGGTCCACGCCGTGCCCGTCGGAGAGCTCCCCGACCGCGGCGTCGACGACGCCCGAGCCGGGGTCGCTGCAGACGAGCGCGCCCAGTCCCTCGGCCAGCGTGCAACGGTTCGGGTCCGGGTCGACGCCCACCACCCGCACGCCCGCCGCCACCAGCAGCTGGACGACGAGCTGCCCGATCAGGCCCAGCCCGATGACCAGCGCCAGCTCGCCGAGCTGCGGCTCCCCGCGGCGGACACCCTGCATCGCGATGGAGCCGACCGTGCCGAACGCCGCGTGCTTCGGGTCGACGCCGATCGGGACCCGCGCGTAGAGGTTCTTCGGCACCCAGTTCAGCTCGGCGTGCAGGGCGTGCTCGTTGCCGGCGCACGCGACGAGGTCGCCGACGGCCACGTCGGTGATCCCCTCGCCGACCTCGACGACCTCGCCGCACAGCGAGTAGCCCAGCGGGGTGTAGGAGTCCAGCTTGTTGATCACCTTGCGGTAGGTGGCGACCGGGCCGAGGGTGGCGGCGGTCTGCATCACCTTCGCGACCTGGTCGGGACGGGCCCGCGCCTTGGCCACCATGGACAGGCTCGCCTCGGTGACCTTCATCATCTCGGTGCCGGTGGAGATGAGCGAGAAGCGCGTGCGCACGAGCACGCCGCCGCGCTTGCACGTCGGCACCGGCACGTCGACGACGGCCAGCTCCCCGGACTTGTAGTTCTGCACGACCTGCTTCACGTACCCACTCCCACTTGCGCCGGGCGGACGCCGCCGCCACCGGCCGCGGTCGCCCCGCGGTACCAGTACTCCAGGGTCAGGATGTGCCAGAGGTGCTTGGACCGGTCCTGCTGCCCGGAACGGTCCTCCGCCACCAGCCGCTGCAGGGCCTCCTTCTGCAGGAAGCCCGATTTCACCAGCTCGCCCGAGTTCACGACCTCGGCCACCAGCGGGGCGAGGTCGCGGCTCATCCAGGCCCGCAGCGGGGCGCTGAACAGGCCCTTCGGCCGGTTCACGATCTCCGGGGGCAGGATCGACAGGCCCGCCTGCTTGAGCGCCATCTTCCCCTGCCGGCCGACGATCTTGCGGTTGCCGGGCACGCGGAACGCGGCCTTGGCCACCTCGACGTCCACGAACGGCACCCGCACCTCGGTGGAGGCCGCCATGCTGGAGCGGTCGGTGTAGGTCAGGTTGAGCCCCGGCAGGAACATCCGGGAGTCGGCCAGGCACATCCGGTTCACGTGGTCGGTGAGGCTCGAGTCGTTGTAGATGGCGGTGTGCTCGCCCAGCACCTCGTCGACGGTGCCGGCGAGATCGGGGTTGAGCAGGCTCAACAGCTCCAGCCGGTCGTACATCGTGTAGCTGCGCCGGAAGGCCGTCTCCTCGGGGAGGTCGGCGAAGGACAGGAAGCGCTTCGCGAACCGGACCGACCGGTAGCCGCGCTTCGACGAGGCCACCGGCAGCCGGTCGACGGCCGCGTGGATCGGGCGGCGCAGCGCCGAGGGCACCGACTGGTAGCGCAGGGCGAGCAGGTTGGCCGCGTGCTTGCGGTAGCCGCCGAACAGCTCGTCGGCGCCCATCCCCGACAGCATGACCTTGACCCCGGCCTCGCGCGCCGCCGTGCAGATCAGGTAGGTGTTGATCGCCGCCGGATCGCCGATCGGCTCGTCGAGGGAGTGCGTCATCTGCGGGAGCAGGTCGAGCACGTCCGGCGCGATCTCGATCTCGTGCAGGTCCACCCCGAACTTCCGGGCCACCTGGCGGGCGTAGCGCAGGTCGTCGGGCATCGCCTCGAACTTGGCGTCCTCGGGCCGGAACCCGATGGTGTAGGCGGAGATCCCCGGCTGGTGCTTCGCCGCGAGCGCGGTCAGGTAGCTCGAGTCCAGGCCACCGGACAGGAACGTGGCGACCGGGACATCGGCCATGAGGTGCCGGCGCGTCGACTCCTCGATCACCGCTTCCAGGTCCGGGTACGGCTCCTGCGCGGCCTGCTCGGCCACCTCGCGCAGCGACCAGTACGTGCCTCGATCGACGCGGCCGTCGGGCCGCGCGCGCAGCCAGGTGCCCGGCTGCAGCTTCTCGACGCCGCGGATCGCGCAGCGCGTGTCGGGCACCCAGTAGTAGAGCAGCGAGGCCACCATGGCGGCCTCGTCCACGGACACGCCCGGGCCCAGCACGTCGGTGAGCGCCTTCAGCTCCGAGGCGAACACCATGCCGTCACCGCGGCGGGCGAGGAACAGGGGCTTGATGCCCAGCTGGTCGCGGGCGAGCACCAGCTCGCCGCTGCGCTCGTCGAAGATCGCGAAGGCGAACATGCCGCGCAGCCGGGGCAGGCAGTCGGTGCCCCACCGCCGCCAGGCCTCCAGCAGCACCTCCGTGTCGGACGTGCCGCGGAACCGCACGCCCGCCGACTCCAGCTCGGTGCGCAGCTCCGGCGCGTTGTACAGCTCGCCGTTGTAGCTCAGGGCGAGCCCACCCGACACCATCGGCTGCGCGCCGGTCTCGGTCAGGTCGATGATCGAGAGCCGCCGGTGGCCGAGATGCACCTCGCCGTTCCCGGCCCGGTGGCCGTAGTGGCCCGAGCCGTCGGGGCCACGGTGCGCGACCGCGGTGGTGAGCCGCTCCGTGACCACGGCGCCGTCGGGCCAGAGGTAGGTGCCTGCGATACCGCACATGGGGGTCAGTTCTCCTGGTGGCGTCAGGCGCCGGTGAGCCGCTCGTGGACCCCGACGTAGGGGGTGATCTGATGCCGCCAGGCGAGGACGTCCTCCACCCGGCGGCGGCCCGCGGCCCCCATCTGCTTGCGCGCGACGTCGTCGTCGAGCAGTTCCAGCACGAGGTCGGCGTACTCGTCGACCCGGTTGGGGGTGGCGTACACCGCCGCATCGGCCGCCGAGACCCTGGTCTCCACCAGGTCGAACGCGACCACCGGCAGCTCGTAGGCCATGTACTCCATCGTCTTGTTCATCGTGGAGACGTCGTTGAGGGCGTTCTTCGGGTCCGGCGAGAGGCCGACGTCCGCCGTGGACATCAGCCGCGCCACCAGCTCGTCGGGCGCGCGACCGGTGAACAGGACGTGCTCGCCCAGCTTCAGCTCGGCCGCGAGCGTGCGCAGGTCGGCGCCCGCGTCGCCGTCACCGATGAGGGTGAGCGCGACGTCCGTGCGCCCGCGCACGTGCACGATGTGATCCATCGCGCGCAACGCGAGATCGACACCGTCCTGTGGACCCATGACCCCGATGTAGATCAGCAGGTGGTCGTGCCCGCGACGCAGCTCCGGCTCGGCCGCGCCACGCCGCATCCCGTCGGGGTCGGGGCCGGTGCGCACCACGGTGACGTCGCCGCTGCGTTTGTGCCCGCGCTCGATCGCCACCCGCCGGTAGGACTCGTTGGTGCTGATCACGTGGGCGGACAGCGCGTAGGTGATGCGCTCGGTGAGCAGCAGCGCCTTGTGGGGCAGCTCGGCGGGCTGGTCGAACCGCGAGCCGTACAGCTCGGGACACAGGTCGTGCTGGTCGAAGACCATCCGGACCCCGAAGAGCACCCGGAACGGCAGCACGGCCGCCCAGAGCACGTCCGGCGGGTTGCACACCTGGACCACGCTGAACCGCTGCCGCCGCCACGCCCGGACGAGATGCACGAAGGTGGCCGCGATGGACCAGGCGTACTCCGCGACGAACATGATCTGGCGGGTGATCGGCGGGAACGCCGCGTACTTGAACAGGTGCACGCCGTCGAGCTCGGTGTAGGACGGGTCGCCCTTGCCCTTCGGGCACACCACCGAGACCTCGAAGCCGGCGTCGCGCAGCGCGAGGCACTCCAGCCACACCCGGCGGTCGAACGGCACGGGCAGGTTCTGCACGACGATGCAGACGTGCGTGCCGTGCCGGGCGCGGCGGAACATCACCACCCCACGCCCTGATACCCGGCGAGGGCTTCCAGGGGTGCCAGCCGGCCGCTGAGGTCGAGCACGACCGGCGGGTTCGCGGCCACCACGGCGTCGAGCACGCGCTCGTCGGCCGACGAGACGATCGCCACCTGCGCACCGGCGAGGGCCTCGGTCGGGTCGTCGTGGAGCACCCGCTGCAGGTGTGGCAGCCGTTCGGTGACGTAACGCAGGTTCGCACCCGAGAGCCGTGACATGTTCACCACGGGATCGTGGACGCGGACGTCCACACCCTTGCCGATGAGCAGCTCCGCCAGTGCCACGTTGGGGCTCTCACGCAGGTCGTCGGTGAGGTGCTTGAACGACAGGCCGAGCAGGGCGACGCGGCGGTTGCCGACGTCCTCGACGGCGGCGAGCACCCGCTCGGCCACGTCGCGCACCAGCATCTCGTTGGTGGCGAGCGTCGCCTCCAGCATCGGGAGGTCCACGTAGTTCATCCGCGCGAGGTGCAGCAGGCTGCGGATGTCCTTGGGCAGGCAGGACCCGCCGAACGCGAACCCCGGACGGAGATAGGCGGGCGAGATGTTGAGCTGCTTGTCCTCGACGAACACCTCCATCACCCGGCGCGTGTCCACGTCGAGCAGGCGGTAGAGCCGGGACAGCTCGTTGGCGAACGACACCTTGACCGCGTGGAAGGCGTTGCAGGCGTACTTGACGCTCTCCGCCGCCCGCAACGGGACGGTCTCGATCGGGCAGTCGAGGAACGCGAACAGCTCCCGCAGCACCGCCGCGGCCTCGTCGGAACCACCGATCACGAGGAACGGCGGCTCGAAGAAGTCCGTGACGCTGGAGCCCTCGCGGAGGAACTCCGGGCACATCGCCACATGCAGGTCGACGCCGACCTTCCGGCCGGAGGCCTCCTCCAGCAGCGGTACGACGACCTCGTCCACCGTTCCCGGCGGCACCGTCGACCGGACGACGACCGTGTGCGGCCGGTCCGTTCCCGCCAGCGTCCGGCCGATCTCGCGGACCACCTTGCGGACCTGCGACAGGTCGGTGGCCCCGCCCGGGCCTGACGGCGTACCGACGCAGATCAGCGACAGGTCGGAGTCGGCGAGGCCGTCCGGCAGCGAGACCGTCGCCCGCAGCTTCCCGGAAGCGATCACGTCGGTGACGAGGTCGTCGAGACCGGGCTCGACGACCGGTGACTTGCCGGAGGCGAGCACCGCGACCTTGCCGGGATCGGTGTCGACACCCACGACGTCGTGGCCGCGGGTGGCCAGGCACGTGGCGGTGACCGATCCGACGTAGCCGAGACCGAACAGGGTGACTCTCACGTGGCCTCCACGTGGTCGGCCGGTGTGCTGGGCACGACCGGCTTGAACTTGTCCGTGGCCTGGACATCCAGACCACCTGGGCGGGGACGGGGCTTCGCCGGATCGGTGCCCTTGTTGAGCCGTGGCGCCGGCCTGCGACCGTTGTGGGGCCGCGGGCTCGGCTTGCGCCCCGCGGTCGAGCCGTTGGTGCCCCGGACTCCCTCCCCGGCGGCGGACCCGCTCGCGGCGGCGTCAGCAGTGCCGCCGCTCGGCGTGGGCGCTTCGGCCGGGACGCCGTTCACCTGGGCGCCGTTGGTGGTAGCAGCGCCCTTGGCGGCAGCACCGTTGGCGGCAGCGGCCCCCTTGTTGGCGGCGGCCCCCTTCGTGGCGGCGGCCCCATCAGTGGCGGCCCCCTTGGTGGCGGCGGCCCCATCAGTGGCGGCCCCGTTGGTGGCGGCGGCCCCGTCAGTGGCGGCCCCGTTGGCGGCGGCCCCGTCAGTGGCAGGCCCGTTGGTGGCGGGCCCGTTGGTGGCGGGCCCGTTGGCGGCAGCACCGTTGGCGGCAGCCCCGTTGGCGGCAGCACCGTTGGCGGCGGCACCGTTGGCGGCGGCACCGTTGGCGGCGGCACCGCTCACCGGTGCATCGGGACCAGCGGCATCCGGGGCCGGTACCGACGCAGCCACGGCGGGCAGCGCCGTGGTCGGCAGCGCCGTGATCGGCAGTGTCGTGGTCGGCGGAGCCGCGGCCGGACCGGGGCCGGTGACCTGCGGGGCCGGCCGTCCCCCGTCGTGCGGGGCAGCAGGCGGGAGCGGCTGCGGCCGCGGGCTGGGCCGGCGGGGGGCCGGGACCAGGGGACCCGTCGGGGCCACCCGCCCGTGCGGCCGGGCCGCCGTCGCGACGGCCCGAACGGGCGCGGGGACCGGCGCGCCGGGGTGAGCGGCGACGGAGACCGGCACGGGACCCGGAGCGACCCGACCCCGCAACGCCATGTGCGTGGCGTCCCAGAGCGTGCCGTCGGAGCGGTCCCGCGGATCCGGATGGACCACGACCACTCCGATGATCATGATCTCGCTGTCGGCCAGCTGCCTGGCGACGGTGTGCAGCCAGGTGGAGTCGGCGCTGCCGGCCCGCACCACCAGCAACGACTCGTTGCCGAGACGCCGCAGATCGGGCCACGGCGACCCCGGCCCGACGGTGGCGATGGACAGCCTGCTGGCCTTCCCGCCCCCCGGTGGGACCACGGCGGACGGGAAGTCGGCGCCGGGGATCAGCTCGACCGGGCTCTCCGGGCTCTCCGCCATCGCCATGGCCATCTCGTCGCCCGGCAGATCGTCGACCACGGTCACCGACCGGTCCACAGCGAGCTCCTCGGCCATGTCCTTCACGAGCTGCGCCGCGACCGACGCGCAGCCGAGCTCCAGCACCGACACGGGCCGGGAGCCGTCCTTGACCACGCGGGCCAACGTCGTGGCGGCGCGGCGGCGTTCCTTCTCCGCGTACGAACGGCGCACGAACCGAAGCGGCCCCCGCAGGGGCGCCGGAATCTGCGCGATGACGCTGGCCCCCAGGTGCTGGGCGATGTCGCGACGCAGCACCGGCCGATTGCGGGCCACGGCCGCGACGGCCGCGAACACCAGCCCGATGGCCAGGCCGAGACCCAGGCCGATGGCACCGTAGAGCGCCACCGACACGAGCAGGGACCGGGAGGTCCGGTGCGGGGCATCGATGATCTTCGTGCCCGCCGCGACCTGCGGCGAGCCGATCGACGCCGCCTGGGCCTGCTGCTGCAGGTTGGAGATCTGCGAGGCCAGCGACGCCCGGCGGTTGTAGAGCGTCTGGAGCGCGGCGGGCGTCGGGCCGTCCACGGCCGCGATCTGCTTGTTGACGTCGTCGAGATCGCGCTGGACCTGATCCTGGCGGTCGTTGTAGGCCGTGACGGTGGCGTTCGCCGCATCGGTGCTCTGCTTGACGTGCACCGTGACGAAGGCGTCGGCCACGGCCTGGGCGCCCGCGACGGCCTGGGCGTCGTCGGCGGCCCGGACCGTGACCGTCAGGATGTTGTCGGCCGCGACGGCACCGCTGTAGGTCGTCAGGTACTTCTCGGGCGTCGTGTCCAGGTTCAGGGCCGCGACCGCCGCCGCCGCGACGGTGGTGGTCTGCAGGAGCGCGAGGTCGGTCTTCATCAACGACTGGCCGTCGCCCGAGCCCTCGTTCTCGTGGATGACGTAGATGCTGGCGTCCGCGGAGGCCCGCGACGGCAGGACCGTGGACGCGGCCACTCCGAGCAGCAGGCCGACCAGGGCGAAGATCGTCCACATGCGACGTCGCCAGCGGATCCCGGCCACCAGGCCGTCGAGATCGAGCAGCGGCTGCTCGGCATCGGAGGGCGGCGTGCTCACCGGGGCCGTCACGACGTACCCGCCAGCGCCTGGTCGCCCGAATCGGCCGGGGCGTCATCGGAGCGCAGGCCGCTCGGGGCGGGCCCGCCGTGGTCGTCCGCCGTGGGGTTGCTCGTCGGGGCCAACACCACCGCGCCGCGGACCTGCTGGCCCGCGTCGAAGCACGCCCCCGCGACGGCCGCCAGCTCCCATGCGGTGCGGCTGCCCATGGCGACCAGCAACAGTGCTCCGTCCGTCGGACCGGCATCCGGAATGATCGGCCGTGCCGGTGCGATGCGGACGTCGACGAGCGTCAGCGCCGATCCGGGGTCCGGCCAGACCGATCCGGCCACGAGCCTGCGGCGGCCCGACTGTGCGGCGGCCGCCGTGGCCCGCTCGACGAGCTCGTCGTCATCGGTGACGAGCGCGACCGGATCCGGTCCGTCCGCCGCCGACACCGCGAGGTCGAGCAGGGCCGTGCGCGCGAGCGGGTCGTCGTCGGCGCCGACGACCAGGAGCGTGAGCGGGCGCGGACCGCGGGCGATCCGGCGGAGGGCGCGCTGGTAGCGGGCGTCGCGGCTGCGGTCGTCCTCGGCGACGGGCAGCGCGGTGTGGGCCCACTGCCGGTCGTCGTGGAGCAGCCGGTGCAGCAACGGGCCGGCGGAGCTCGCCACGGCCACCTCGACCGAGCCCAGTACCGGGGCCCCGGCCGCGGCCGCGACGTCGTCGGCGGAGCGCAGCCGGCGGTCGGTCCGCAGCGCGACCACGTGGGCGATCAGCCCGAGCAGGGCCAGCGCCAGCGCACCACCGAGGATGCACTCGACCAGCGTGGGTGAGGCGGGCGCGCCCGGCAGGGTCGCGAGCTCGATGACCGTGGAGCTCGACGCGCCGAGCGAGGCGTCGAGCGCCGCGCTCTCGGTGGCGCCGTCGACCTGCTCGAGGTCCTTCGAGGCCTTCGCGATGACCTGCTGTTCCTGCTGCAGCTCGGCGCGAGCCTGATCACCCTCGGAGCCGGGCGCCGCGATCAGCGGCGACGCCTGCAGCTGCGTGATCCGCTTGTTGGCGTCGTCGATCTGCAGCTGCACCGCCTGGCGGCCCTTCTGGGCGCTCTCGGCGGAGGCGTTCGCCGCGTCCGTGACGATCCGGGTGGAGAAGCCGATGTACTGGGCGGTGACCCGGTCGGCGAGCTCCTGGGCCCGCTGCGGGGTGTCGGCCGCACCGCTGATGGCGATGACGTGGCCGTCCACGGTCGCCGAGACCTTGCTCTGCAGCTCGCTGCCGGTCACCCCCCACTTCAGGACCTCGGCGGTGCGGTCGAGCACGATGAGGCTGGTGGCGACCTGGGTCTCGGCCGGCAGCTGCTTCTCGTCGCGGCTGCCCTGCAGGAGGACCTTGCTGGTGGACACGAACCCGGGCGACAGGACGAGCGACGACGCGGCGCCCGCTGCCGCGCCGAGCACCACGAGGACCAGCAGGACCTGCCAGCGCCGGCGGATGAGGCGCCCGATGAGCGCGAGGTTGACGGCGACCTCGTTCATGCGGCGGAGACCCTCGGGCCGAGCACGTCCAGCCGCGGGCATTGAGCTGCCTGGCGGTACATGAATCCCCCAACTGAGTAACAATTGTTCGATCGAACGGACTATCTTCGACTGAGCTGTACGGCCTATTCGCGGAGCGGGTCGGCGGTGATCCGCATCCTTGCCGCACAGTGTGGTGCTCGCTGCGTGGACCTGATCCGTTACCCCGGTCAGTACGCCCCGCGGCTGTTGACCACGGCGCCCACCGTCTTCCAGAGGATCAGTGCGTCGAGCGCGAGGTTCCAGTTCTCGACGTAGCGCAGATCCAGGCGCACGGACTGCTCCCACGACAGGTCGCTGCGGCCGCTGATCTGCCACAGGCCGGTCAGTCCCGGCTTGACCAGCAGGCGACGCTGGGCGTCGCGGCCGTACGTCGCGACCTCGGACGGCAGCGGCGGCCGCGGGCCGACCAGCGACATGGAGCCCGCGAGCACGTTGAACAGCTGCGGCACCTCGTCGAGGGAGTACCGGCGCAGGACCGCGCCGACGCGGGTGATCCGGGGGTCGTGCTTCATCTTGAACAGCGGCCCTGCGCCGTCGTTGGACGTGACGAGCTCGGCGACGCGCTGCTCGGCGTCCACGATCATGGACCGGAACTTCAGCATCGTGAACTCGCGGCCGTGCCTGCCGACGCGGGTCTGCCGGAAGAACACCGGGCCGCCGTCGAGCTTCACGCCGATCGCCAGCACCAGGAACAGCGGTGCCGTCACCAGTAGCAGCAGGACCGAGCCGAGCCGGTCGACCGCGTGCTTGACCAGCCACGCCACCCCTGTGAACGTCGGCCGGGTCAGCCTCAGGAGCGGGAACCCGTCGACCGGGTCGACGTGCAGGCGCGGTCCGGCGACCTCCATGATGCCCGGATCCACGACCAGCTCGGCCGCAACCTCCTCCAGGCTCCAGGCCAGCTGGTGCAGCCGGCGCGACGACCAGCCGGGCGTGGGACAGACCGCCACCACGCGGTGCCGGCCGGACTTCGCCGCCTCGGCGACCGAGTCGAGGTCACCCAGCACCGGCACGCCCATCAGCTGGTCGGTGCCGTCGGGTGCGGTACCGGTCGGCGTGCAGATCCCGGAGACCACCCAGCCACGGCGCTTGTCCCGCCGGGTGCGTTCGATCAGGTCGACGACCGAGTCCACGGGGCCGACGGCGAGCACGGGCAACACGCAGCGGCCGTGGTCGCGCAGGTGGTGGAGCCGGCCGCGCAGCACCAGGCGGAGGACCCCCGCCAGCAACCCGGCCAGCGGCATCAGCCCGAACACCCAGGGCCGAGCGGCGGTTGCGGTGAACGCGAGGCCGAGCAATCCGAGCACGACGGCACTGATCACGATGGCCCTGATGAGCCGGCTGAACTCCTCGACCCCCTGGCCGAGCACCCCCACGTCCCACGCCCGCGAGACCAGCAGCCCGCCGATCATCAGGACACCCGCGATGATGCCGACGCCGGGCGACACCCCGAACTGCGGCACATAGCTGCCCAGGCCGAGCACGTAGCCGAGCACGACGACGAGAACGACGGCGACCGTGTCGGTCACGATCACGCTGGCGACGTACCGGGACTCCCATGTGGTCCTGGGGACCGGGACAGCGCCGACCGCCGGGCGCGCCGGACGTGCTGCGTCGAGGTGGTGTCCCGTTCCCGGGAGGTCAGTTGCGCGGAGGTCGAACTGAGATGTCACCGCTCGCCCCTCATCTTCTTCGCAGGCCGGAAAGCCGCATGTCACCGGCGAATCCGCACTGCACAACTCAGCAGGCCGTTCACGAGCCCCCGACGTGGCCCTTCGACCGTCAACTCGGCACCGCGACCGCAGTCGTTACATCACGTGACGTCTTGTGCGGCAAACGGGTGACAGCTACACGAACGAGTGCTCCCGGCCGGACATTAGCTCACGGTGCGTGGGCGATCTCCGCCGCCCGCACGACCTCCTCGGTGCTCGACAGCACGAGGGTGTGGGTCCGGGACAGCACCTCGCCACCGCACCAGCGCCCGGTGAGCCGCCCAGCGTCACGACGCCCGTGCCGTCACCACAACGCTGGTGCCGTGGGTGGATCCGGCCCGTTTGGTTCCCGACGCGCCACCCACCCGCCGGCCCGACACCGCAACGCCCCCGGCTCCGAGGAGACCGGGGGCGCAGCGGCGTGCGCGGAGGGGCGCCGGTGGCAGACACCGGCGGCGGCACGCACGTCTCACGGGGCGGGGCCCGCCCTGCAGCCGTCCCGCACCGACCACGAACTCGGTCGCCGTGATCGGAGTGTTACCTGCACGCCGGAGGCCCGACGCGGACTCCGACGTCCGCCCCGGAGCGCGGGGCCCGGTCCTGCACACCCGGCGGGCCGGCCGCGATCAGGCCGCCGCGACCCCCAACCAGGGCTCCCACGCGGGCAGCGGCTCCACGGCCAGCACGAGCACCCCGCCCGCGGCGCGGTTCGGGGCGCGCGGCGGGACCGCGAGGCTCCAGCCGATCTCGACGAGCAGCTTGTCGGCCTTGCGGGAGTTGCACTGCCGGCACGCGGCCACGCAGTTCTCCCAGCTGTGCTCGCCGCCGCGGCTGCGCGGCACGACGTGGTCGATCGTGTCGGCCCGGCGGCCGCAGTAGGCGCAGCGGCGCTGGTCGCGGCGCAGCACGCCGGCCCTCGTCATCGGGACGGCACGGCGGTAGGGCACGCGGACGTAGCGGGAGAGGCGCATCACGGAGGGAGCGGGGATGGCGAGGTTCTCGGAGTGGAAGAAGCCGTCGATCGTGGCCTCGACGCACTCGGCCTTGCCGGTGAGCATCAGGACGACGGCGCGCTTGGCGGTGACCACCGCGAGCGGTTCGAACGTCGCGTTGAGGAGCAGGACCCGGGACCCCGTCGGGAGCGCGCTCGGGAGCGACGCGATCCCCGGCGCGTCCCCTGGATCGAGGTCGGCGCCGATGGGGTCGGGTTGTCGATGCTTCACGCGACCACCTCCCTGGGCAGATCAGACCACAACGAGGGCGGGTTGCGCACGTGCGATCTCGTGACGGACCCGTGGCGAACAGGACGGTGCTGTCGAGACGCGAGCGCTGTTGCCTACGGCGCAAGAGCTCCCGGCGGTGACGTGGCGTCACACGTTCGTGGCGTTCGGTGAGTTCTCGGTCGCCATGCGGGCAGCCGAACGGGTGACGGTAGCGTCGAGCGGGCCCCGGTCGACGGGCTGACCCACGACGAGAGGCGACCGACAGAGTGGACGTGCAGAGCAGCGACGCGGCGGAGGATCGCCTGCAGGCCCGGGAACCGGCACCGATCGGGATCGCCGTGATCGGGGCCGGGTACTGGGGTCCCAACCTCGTCCGCAACGCCCAGCAGACCCCCGGCCTGCGCCTGGAGTACCTCTGCGACCTCGACACCGAGCGCGCGCAGAAGGTGCTCGGCGAGTACTCGACGGTGCGCGTCGCGGGGTCGCTCGACGAGGTGCTGGCCGACCCGGCGGTGTCGGCGGTGGCCGTCGCGACCCCGGCGGCGACGCACTACGCCGTGGCACTGGCCGCGCTGGAGGCCGGCAAGCACGTGCTCGTCGAGAAGCCGCTGGCGCCCACCTACGACGAGGGCCGGCTGCTGGTCGAGGCGGCCGAGCGGCACGGCCGGGTCCTGATGCTCGACCACACGTACTGCTACACGCCGCCGGTCGCGCACATCCGCGACCTGGTGCGCGGCGGCGGGATCGGCGACCTGCAGTACCTGGACTCCGTACGGATCAACCTCGGGCTGGTCCAGCCCGACGTCGACGTGCTGTGGGACCTGGCCCCGCACGACCTGTCGATCTTCGACGCGATCCTGCCCGACGGCGTGCGGCCCGTCTCGGTGGCGGCCCACGGCTCCGACCCGGTGGGAGCGGGCCACGCCTGCGTGGCGCACCTCACGATCCGCCTGTCCAACGGCGCGCTCGCCCACGTCCACGTGAACTGGCTCTCCCCCACGAAGATCCGCACGATGGTCGTCGGCGGTTCCAGCCGGACGATCGTCTGGGACGACCTGAACCCCACCCAGAAGCTCTCGGTGCACGACCGCGGCGTCGACATGCTCGACGCCCGGAGCCTCGACGCCGACACCCGCGGCCGCACCACGGTCTCCTACCGCACCGGCGACACCGTGGCCCCCGCCCTGCCCAACCACGAGGCCCTGCGCTCGGTGATGGTCGAGTTCGCCGCGTCCATCACCGAGGGCCGCGCGCCGCTCACCGACGGCTGGGCGGGGCTGCGCGTGCTGGCCGTGCTGGAGGCCGCGTCGATCAGCCTGGAGAAGGACGGCATGTCGGTCCCCATCCGCGAGGTCGGGCACCCCCGCTCGACCGGTTCCGTCCCGGCCGAGCCGGCGCGCCGCGGCCGCGGCGAGGTCACGGTGTAGCGGCTCCGCCGCCCGTGCGCGGAAAGTGTTGCTGGAGCAACACTTTCCGCGCACGACCTCACAGCGCGTCCAACGCCTGGCGCAGGTCGCCGACCAGGTCGTCGGTGTCCTCACAGCCCGCCGACAACCGCACCAGCCCGGGCGCCACCGCATCGCCCCAGCGCTGCCTGCGGTCGGCGGTGGTGCGCAGGCCGCCGAAGCTGGTGGCCGAGCCGACGAGCTCGGACGCGCCCAGGAGCCGCCCGACCGCCCCCGGCGACGGCACCGTGAACCGGAGCACCCCGTTCCACCGGCGCATCTGGCGGGCGGCGAGTGCGTGTGCGGGATCGCCGGGGTGGCCGGGCCACCGGACGTCCGCCACGGCGGGATGGGCGAGCAGCAGCTCCACGAGCGCCGCGGCGTTGGAGGCCTGCCGGGCCAGCCGCAGGTCGAGCGTTCCGAGTCCGCGGTGGGCGAGCCAGGCCTCCATCGGCCCCGGGACCGCGCCGCCACGGGACCGGGCGTCACGCAGCCCGGCCAGCAGTTCGGGATCACCGACGCTCACATGGCCGAGCACGACGTCGCCGTGGCCGGCGAGCGCCTTGGTGTCGCTGGCGACGGTGAGGTCGGCTCCCAGCTCCAGTGGACGCTGGCCGAGCGGCGTGGCCGTCGTGTTGTCCACTGCGAGCAGCGCGCCTGCGGCGTGGGCGCGGCGCGCGGCCTCGGCGATGTCGGCCACGTCCAGCCCGGGGTTGGACGGCGTCTCCAGCAGCACGAGCGCGGCGCCGTCCAGGACGCGGTCCGGCCACGGGCCGACCGTCGGCACCTCCCGCACCTCCACCCCCAGCGGCGCCAGCTCGCTCCTGGCCAGCGTGCGGGCCAGGTAGTAGCCGTCGGAGGGCAGTACGAGCGCGCCGCGCGGGGCCGCGAGGCGCAGCACCGCGGCGATCGCCGCCATGCCGGAGGAGAACACCACGCACTCGCCGCCGTCGAGCAGGCCGATCGCGACCTCCAGTGCCCGCCAGGTGGGGTTGCCGGCGCGGCCGTAGAAGTCGGGCGGCGTCGGGTCGTCGGGCAGGCCCAGGTGGAAGGTGGAGGAGAGCACCGGGCCGGGGTGCACCGGGGCGCCCGGCACGTCGCCGCCGTGGCCGCCCTGCACGCAGCGCGTCCCGTCCCCCGTCATCCGATCACCCTACGGGTACCGACCCGGCCGCCTGCCTACTCCGCCCTCGGCGCCCGGCTGATCAGCTCCTTGCCCAGCTCCGCGGCCGAGAAGCCGTCGTGGCACACGCGGCGCACGGCGTCGGCGATCGGGAGCTCCACGCCGTAGCGGATGCCGAGCTCGCAGATCGACGAGCACGACTTGACGCCCTCGGCCACCTGCCCGTGGTTGGACGCCTCGGCCTGCGCGAGGCTCTCGCCCCGGCCGAGCCGCTCGCCGAACGTCCGGTTGCGCGAGAGCGGGGACGAGCACGTCGCCACCAGGTCGCCGAGGCCCGCGAGCCCCGCGAACGTGAGCGGGTCGGCGCCCAGCGCCACACCGAGCCGGGCGGTCTCGGCCAGCCCGCGCGTGATCAGCGACGCGAGGGTGTTGTGGCCGAAGCCCAGCCCGGCCGCCATCCCGCAGGCCAGCGCGATCACGTTCTTGCCGGCGCCGCCCAGCTCGCAGCCCACGACGTCGGCGTTGGTGTAGGCCTTGAAGTAGCTCGTGGTGCAGGCCATCTGCATCGCCACGGCGCGGTCGTGGTCGGCACAGGCGATGACGGTGGCCGTCGGCTCCTCGGCGGCGATCTCCCGTGCGAGGTTGGGCCCCGACAGGACCGCGACCTGGTCGGGGGAGACGCCCGCGACGTCGACGATCACCTCGCTCATCCGCTTGAGCGTGCCCAGCTCGACGCCCTTGGCCAGGCTCACCAGCGTGCGGCCCGGGGGCAGCAGGTCGCGCCAGTTCACGAGGTTGGAGCGCAACGTCTGGGACGGCACCGCCAGCACGACGGCGTCGGCCCCGTCGAGCGCGGCGACGGCGTCGGTGGTGGCGGTGACCAGGCCGGGCAGCACCACACCGGTCATGTAGTCGGGGTTGACGTGGCTGTCGTTGATCGCCGCGGCCACCTCCGGCCGCCGGGCCCACAGCACCACGTCACGCCCGGCGTCGGCCATCACCTTCGCGAACGTGGTGCCCCACGACCCGGCCCCCAGGACGGCGACCCGCCGCACGTCCCGCGTCACGGCCGGCCCCCCGACGGCAACGGGCCCGCGCGATGCGCTCCAGAGGGCTCGCGCAACAGCAACGAGCCCGCGCGATGCGCTCCATGGGGCCGGCGCGACAGCGGCGTGCCCGCTCGATGCGGCTTGGCACGGTGGGTCATGGCGTGGCTTCTCTGCGGTAGAAGGCGTCGGGAGCTTTCTCGTCGCGGACCTCGGCCAGGAGGTCTCTGACGGCCACCATGAGCATGTCGGTCACCTCGCGCAGGAGGGCGGCGTCCACCGGCCGGCCGCGGTAGGGCGTCATGTCCACCGCAGCGCCGCAGCGCACCGTGATGGGCTTGCGCGGCAGCGGCCGGAACTTCTTGTTGTAGCCGTCGTAGACCTCGCGCGTGCCCCAGTGCACCGTCGGCACGACCGGGACGTCGGTCGTGAGCGCCAGCCGCGCCACGCCGGTGCGCGCGGACATCGGCCAGCCCTCGGGATCCCGGGTGATCGTGCCCTCGGGGTAGATCACCACGACCTTGCCGTTGTTGAGCGCCGTGGTGCCGTCGCGCAGGCTCTGCTGGGCGTCGGCCGACTCGCGGTACACGGGGATCTGCTCGCTGCCCGCGAGCGCCCGGCCCAGGACCGGCGCCTTCCACAGGCTGTGCTTGGCCAGGAAGCGCGGCACCCGCCGGGCGCGGTGCACCTGCAGCCCGGTGAAGACGGGGTCGAGGTGGGAGATGTGGTTGGCGACGATCAGCGCACCGCCCTGCGCCGGGATGTTCTGCAGTCCCTCGAACCGCGACCGGCCGAACAGCCAGCCCATCGGGTAGAAGAAGGCCGCGCAGAACGCGATCCAGAACCCGTTCTTCTCGCGTCTCACCTGCGACCTCCGTCCGTCGTGATCCCGGCCCGCCGTGATCTCGGCTGAGTCTTCCCTGCCTGGGTGCCCGAGGTCCACCGGTGCGTCGGTGCGACGATGGTCATGTGGGGTCGGGCAACCATCCGGCCGTGGACCTGGTGGTCCCGGTCAAGCCGCTGCAGGTGGCCAAATCGCGGCTGCGTGGCGCGGCCGACCACGGGCTCGGTGAGGCGGGTGCGCACGCCCGGCTCGCGCTCGCGCTCGCGCACGACACGATCGCGGCCGTCCGGGCCGCCGCGCTGGTGCGGAGGCTGGTCGTCGTCAGCACGGATCCGGTGGTGGCCGCCGAGCTCGCCGCGGTCGGCGTCGAGGTGGTGCCGGACGGCCCGGAACCCGGGCTGAACGCCGCCTACGTCCACGGCGTCGCGCTGCTGCGCGGCCGCGATCCCGCCTGCGCCGTCGGCGCGCTCCAGGCCGACCTCCCGGCGCTCCGGCCGGCCGAGCTGGACGCGGCGCTGGCGGCATTCCTGGCCGGCCCGCCGTCGCGGGCGTTCTGCGCCGACGCCGAGGGCACCGGCACGACCCTCCTGCTCGCCGCGCCCGGCGTCGCGCTCGACCCGCGGTTCGGGGCGGGATCGGCGCAGCGGCACCGCGAGTCGGGCGCCGTCGAGCTGGACGGCGGGTGGCCGGGCCTGCGGCGCGACGTCGACACCACGGCCGATCTCGACAGCGCCGCGGCGATCGGGCTCGGGGAGCACACGCGCGCGGTCCTCGTGCCGTGCCCGGGGGCGGGATAGTTCACCCGGATGACGCCATGCGGCCGAGCGCCCGGAGGCCGGAGTGCGCAAGAATCAGCCCGTGGGTGACGACGTGAACAGCAAGCCCGACAAGGCGTCCGGTACGAGCCGGGCGCAACGACGCGCACCCCGCCCGTCCACCCGCCGGGTGCACGCGGCGAGCCGACCGGCGAGCAGTACCGCCACCCAGGTACCCGAACCGGATACCTCGAACGGACGAGCCAACCAGCCCGGCCCCGCCCCTGCCGCCACGGCGGCACGCACGTCCGACGCGACCGCCGCCGCGGTACCGGTCAGCCCGCCGGCCCGCACCCCCGCGCCGGTCTCGGAGCTGCCCGACGACCGCTACCTCAACCGCGAGCTGTCCTGGCTGGACTTCAACGCCCGCGTGCTCGCCCTCGCCGAGGACCACAGCCAGCCGCTGCTGGAGCGCGCCAAGTTCCTGGCGATCTTCGCCTCCAACCTCGACGAGTTCTACATGGTCCGGGTGGCCGGGCTGAAGCGGCGCAGCGAGACCGGCCTCGGCGTCCGCAGCGCCGACGGTCTCTCGCCGCGCGAGCAGCTCACCCGCATCGCCGTGCGCAGCCAGGCGATCGCGGAGGCGCAGGCTCGGGTCTTCAGCGACCAGGTCCGCCCCGAGCTCGAGTCCGAGGGCATCCGGATCCTGCGCTGGGACGCCCTGTCCGACGACCAGCGCAGCCGCCTGTCGGAGTACTTCTCCGCCCAGGTCTTCCCGGTGCTCACCCCGCTCGCCGTCGACCCCGCGCACCCCTTCCCGTACATCTCCGGGCTGTCGCTGAACCTGGCCGTCACGGTCCGGGATCCCGAGGGCCGCACCGAGCGGTTCGCGCGGGTCAAGGTGCCCAACCACGTGCCGCGGCTGGTGCGCGTCGACACCCCCGGCGAGGACGTCACGTTCCTCCCGATCGAGGACCTCATCGGGGCGCACCTCGGCGACCTGTTCACCGGCATGGACGTCACGGAGGTGCACGCGTTCCGGGTCACCCGCAACGCCGACGTCGAGGTGGAGGAGGACCGCGACGAGGACCTGCTGCAGTCCCTGGAACGGGAGCTGGCGCGGCGGCGCTTCGGCCCGCCGGTGCGCCTCGAGGTCACCGAGACGATGAGCGAGCACGTGCTGGAGCTGCTGCTGCGCGAGCTCGACGTCGACCCGGCCGACGTCGTCACGGTGCCGGGCCTGCTCGACCTCACCGCGCTGTGGGCCGTCAACGCCGTGGACCGCCCCGATCTCAAGGACGAGCCGTTCGTGCCCGCCACCCACCCCGCGTTCGCGGAGCGGGAGACGCCGCGCAGCATCTTCGCCACCCTGCGCGAGGGCGACGTGCTCGTGCACCACCCCTACGACTCGTTCTCCACGAGCGTGCAGCGGTTCATCGAGCAGGCCGCGGCCGACCCGCTGGTGCTCGCGATCAAGCAGACGCTCTACCGCACCTCGGGCGACTCCCCCATCGTCGACGCCCTGATCGACGCCGCCGCGGCCGGGAAGCAGGTGGTGGCGCTGGTGGAGATCAAGGCGCGGTTCGACGAGCAGGCCAACATCCGCTGGGCACGTGAGCTGGAGAAGGCGGGCGTGCACGTCGTCTACGGGCTGGTGGGGCTCAAGACCCACTGCAAGACCTCGCTCGTGGTGCGCCAGGAGGGTTCCACGATCCGCCGCTACTGCCACATCGGCACCGGCAACTACAACCCGAAGACCGCCCGGCTCTACGAGGACATGGGCGTGCTGACGGCGGACCCGACGATCGGCGCGGATCTCACCGACCTGTTCAACTCGCTCACCGGCTACTCGCGCCAGACCTCCTACCGCAGCCTGCTGGTGGCGCCCTACGGCGTCCGGCGCGGCATCGTCCGGCGCATCGAGGACGAGATCGAGGCCCACCGGCAGGGCAACGAGTTCGCCCGCATCGTGCTGAAGATGAACTCGCTGGTCGACGAGCAGGTGATCGACGCGCTGTACCGGGCGTCGCAGGCCGGGGTGTCCGTCGACATCGTGGTGCGCGGCATCTGCGCCATCCGGCCCGGACGCGAAGGGCTCTCGGAGAACATCCGGGTGCGGTCGATCCTGGGCCGGTTCCTGGAGCACTCGCGGGTGTTCCACTTCGGGGCGGCCGACGAGTACTGGATCGGCAGCGCCGACATGATGCACCGCAACCTGGACCGCCGCGTCGAGGTGCTGCTGCGCGTGGCCGACCCGGCCCTCGCGGCGAAGCTCGGCGAGGTGCTCGACTCCTGCCTCGATCCCGCGACCCGCTGCTGGACGCTGCACGCCGACGGTTCGTGGAACCCCTCGCCGTCGGACTCCGACGACTCCCCCGTGCGCGACCACCAGGCCGAGATGATGTTGCGGCACGCGTCGGTCCCGGCTTCCGACGCGGAGTGAGCACGCCGGTGGTGCCGGCCGTGCGCGCGGCCGGCGCGGTCCTGTGGCGCGCCGCGGGCCACGACACCGAGCTCGCGCTCGTGCACCGGCCGCGCTACGACGACTGGTCGTTCCCCAAGGGCAAGCTCGACCGCGGCGAGACGATGCCGTTCGCGGCCGTCCGCGAGGTGGCGGAGGAGACCGGGGTACGCGCCCGGCTCGGCCCGGTGCTCGGCGACGTCCGCTACGCGGTGCCGGAGGGCGACAAGCTGGTGCGGTACTGGTCTGCGGAGGCCCGCGGCGGCGACGGGTTCACGGTCAACGCCGAGACCGACGAGCTGCGGTGGGTCTCGCCTGCGGACGCCGCGGGCCTGCTGTCCTACCGGCACGACGTCGACGTGCTGCGGCGCTTCACGGCCGTCGGGCGTCCCGCGTCGGTCGTGCTGCTGGTGCGGCACGCCAAGGCCGGCAGCCGCCTGCAGTGGGACGGCGACGACGCCCTGCGGCCGCTCTCCGGGACCGGACGCGAGCAGGCCCGGCAGCTGGCCGCGCTGCTGGCGCTGTTCGGCCCGGACCGGGTCGTGAGCGCCCCTGCGGTGCGCTGCCGCGAGACCGTCGCGCCGCTGGGCATGCCCGTCGGCGACGAGCCGGGCCTCGGTGAGAAGGACTACTGGGCCGACCCCGCCGCCGGCCTCGCCCGCCTCCGCACGCTGGCCGCCGACCCCGGCGTCACGGTGGTCTGCAGCCAGGGCGGGGTCATCCCCGACGTGGTCGGTGCACTGGTGGCAGCGTCGCCGCACCGGCTGGGCGTGGACCCCGACGACGTCCCGGCCCGCAAGGCCAGCACCTGGGTGCTGACGTTCGACGCAGCGGGCGCGCTGCGCACCGCGGACCACCACCCGCGCCCCACGGACTGACCCGCCTGCGCGCTCACCAGGTGAGCGAGAAGGTCGAGGCCAGCAGCGCCGCGAACTCCTGGTCGTCGAGGGTGGCCCTGGCGCGCAGGCCGAACTCGGCGTCCGGGCCGGACGGCGGGCGGAACCGGGTGGAGTCGGCCTCCACCGCGTCGGCGATCGTGGGTCTACTTCTTCGCCTTCGCCTTCGCCTTCTTGGGCTTGGCCGTGGCGGCCTTCGACGCCCCCTTCGCGGTGATCTCCTTGGCCGGGGTCGACGTCGCGGCCACAGCCTTGGCAGCGGGAGCCTTGGCAGCGGGAGCCTTGGCGGCGGCGGCCTTCGCGGCCTTCTTGGCCGGGACCTTCGCCGCGGCAGGCTCGGCCGCAGCGGCCTTGGATCGCGACGACGTGGCCGCCGGAGTGGCCGCGAACGAGGTGTCGGCCTTCTTCGCCGTCCGGCGCGCGGGCTTCGCGGGGGCCTCGGCGGGGGCGGCGGCGGCGCGGGGGCGGCGGG
>JBBQEF010000001.1:0-58360 GCA_038320445.1 Mycobacteriales bacterium | reverse complement strand
TGCCCTGCAGGCCGCGCTGGGCCCCGCGACGACCGTCGACGGCAAGGTCGGCCGCCAGTTCGACCGCGGCCCCGCGATCGTCGCGGCGTGGGCGGCGGACCACCCCGGCCCCGTGGTGGTGCACCTCGGCAGCAACGGCATCGTCCGCGACGGCGACGTCGAGGCGATCGTGGCCGCGACCAGCGGCCGCCGGCTGGTGTTCGTCAACGTCGCCGTGCCCCGCCGCTGGCAGCAGCCCGACAACGCGGAGCTGACGCAGGCCGCGGCCCGCCATCCCGGGCAGGTGCGGATCGTCGACTGGGCGTCGATCGTCGGTGCGGACCCGACGCTGCTCGGGCCCGACCGCGTGCACCCGAACCAGCGGGGCCGCGAGGCGCTGGCGGCCGCGGTCCGCGCCGCTGTCCAGGAGGTTGCGAGGTAGGGCGCCCATCCTTCCCCGACCACGGACCGCACGCCCATCGCAGCACGGCGGGGCGTCGACACCGCCTTCGCCCGCCCGGAAGGCCCCCTGCGGTGCGGTCCTTCGCGCCGGGCGCGGGCGTCGCGCCTACGATCGGACCCGTGGCCAGAACCGCCTTCCGTCTTCCCGCAACCTCGCCCACCGTGATGCGCCGCCTCGCGATCCTCACCGTCATCGGGCAGGCCGGCATCGCCGTCACCGGCTCGGTGGTGCGGGTGACGGGGTCCGGCCTGGGCTGCCCGACCTGGCCGCAGTGCTTCCCCGACAGCCTCGTCCCCACCCCGCACGCCGAGATCGCCGCGCTGACCCAGTGGATCGAGTTCAGCAACCGGCTGCTCACGTTCGTGCTGGTCGTGGCCACCGGCCTGGCGTTCCTCGCCGCGCTCAACACCCGGCCCCGCCGCCGCCGGCTCACCTGGCTCGCCCTGGCGCAGCCGCTCGGTGTGGTGGCACAGGCCGTCATCGGCGGCTTCGTGGTGCTGGCCGGGCTGGTGTGGTGGAGCGTCGCGATCCACTTCATGGTGTCGATGTTCTTCGTCTGGATGGCCGTACAGCTCGTCGGCGCGGCGGGCGACGGTGGCGGCGCGTCGCAGCCCGTCGTCGGCGGCGCCGTGCGCGGCCTGATCGCCACCAGCAGCGCGGTGCTGGCCGCGCTGCTGGTCGCCGGGACGTTCGTCACGGCGTCCGGCCCGCACGCGGGCGACGCGCAGACGCCCCGGCTCGGCCTCGGTGTCGAGGCGACGGCGCAGCTGCACGCCGACCTGCTGTTCGCCTACCTGGGGCTGGTCGTCGGCATCGGCTTCACCCTGCGTGCCGTGGCCGCGCCCGCACGGTTGCAGCGGCGGTTCGCCGCGCTGGTCGTCCTGGTGCTGGCGCAGGGGGCGCTCGGTGGCGTCCAGTACGCGCTCGGCGTGCCCGAGGTGCTGGTGGCGTTGCACGTCCTGGGGGCAGGTCTGGTCACCACCGGCGCCGCCGCCCTCTGGGCGGGGACGTCGGAGCGGCCGCACGTCGCCTCGCCGCAACCACGACCCGAGCTCGCGGTCGCCCACACCTGACCGCACCGGGCATGATCGGGCCGTGCGTGCCATCCAGATCACCGCGGCCGGTGGGCCCGACGTCCTGATCCCGACGGAGCTGCCGGAGCCGGTGGCCGGGCCGGGTGAGGTGCTCGTCGACATCGCCGTGGCCGGCGTCAACTACATCGACACCTACCAGCGCGCGGGCATCTACCCGATGACGCTGCCCTACGTGCCGGGGATGGAGGGGGTCGGCCGGGTTCGGGTGGCCGGGGAGGGCGTCACGGAGTTCGCCCCCGGTGACCGCGTCGCCTGGTCGGAGGTGATGGGCAGCTACGCGCAGGCGATCACCGTGCCGGTGGGGAGGGCCGTGCCGGTGCCCGCCGCGGTGGGCGACGAGGCCGCGGTCGGCGCGCTCCTGCAGGGCATGACGGCGCACTTCCTCGTCCACGACACCCACCCGGTCGCACGGGGCGAGGACGTGCTGGTGCACGCCGCCGCGGGCGGGGTCGGCCTGCTGCTCACCCAGCTCGCCGCCGCACGGGGTGCACGGGTGATCGCCACCGTGTCGACCGCGGAGAAGGAGGAGCTGGCCCGCGCGGCCGGTGCAGCCGACGTCGTCCGCTACACCGAGGTGGACGACCTCGCCGCCGCCGTCCGGGACCTCACCGGCGGCACCGGCGTAGCCGTCGCGTACGACAGCGTCGGGCTCACCACGTTCGACGCGAGCCTCGCCAGTCTGCGGCGCCGGGGCATGCTGGTGTTGTTCGGCGCGGCCAGCGGGCCCGTGCCCCCGGTCGATCCGCAGCGGCTCAACGCCGCCGGGTCGGTGTTCCTCACCCGGCCCACGCTGTTCGACTACGTGCACACGCGCGAGGAGCTGCTCGCCAAGGCCGCCGCCGTGTACGCCGCGGTGGCCGACGGCACGCTCGACGTCCGGATCGGGCACCGCTATCGGCTCGACGAGGCGCGGGCCTCGCACGAGGACCTGCAGGCACGGCGGACGACGGGCAAGCTGGTCCTGCTCCCGTGAACCCCTTCGAGGACCTGCATGCCTACCAGGCCCTGCCGCGCGTGTCGGGCCTCGCGCTCTCGCCCGACGGCACCCGCCTCGTCGCCACGGTCGCGGCCCTCGATCCGGAGGCCACCCGGTTCCGCCCGGCGCTCTGGGAGATCGACCCCGCCGGGGCCCGGCCTGCCCGGCGGCTGACCCGTGGCACGACGGGCGAGTCGGCGCCGGCCTTCCTGCCGGGCGGCGACCTGGTATTCACCTCCGCCCGGCCCGACCCCCAGGCCAAGGACCAGCCCGACGACGCGCCCGCAGCCCTGTGGCGGCTGCCGGCCACGGGCGAGGGCACGGTGGTGGGCACCCGGCCGGGTGGCCTCGCCGGTCCCGTCGTGGCCCGCACGGCGGGCAGGGTCGTCGCCTCGTCGATGACCATGCCGGCCGCCGTCACCGCCGAGGACGACGACGCCCGCCGCGGCGAGCGTCGCGACCGCAAGGTCACCGCGATCCTGCACGACGGCCACCCCGTCCGGCACTGGGACGCGGACCTGGGGCCCGACCAGCCCCGTCTGCTCGCCGGGGACCTCGCCGCCGACGGCGCGATCGTCTGGCGCGACCTCACCCCGGCACCCGGCGCAGCCCTGCACGACGCCGGCTACGACATCACCGCGGACGGTGCCACGGTCGTCACGAGCTGGGCGGTGCCGCAGCCGGGCGGCGCGACCCGGTCCACCGTGGTCGCGATCGACCTGGCGACCGGCGAGCACCGCACGCTGCTGGCCGACCCCGGCTTCGAGTTCGGCGGCCCGGTCGTCTCGCCGGACGGGCGGGACGTGGTGTGCCGCCGCCAGTCGCTGTCCACTCCGACGTCACCGCCCGACATCCGGCTCGTGACCGTCCCGCTCGCGGGCGGTGCGGCCAGGGAGGTCGCGCCGGCGTGGGACCGCTGGGCCGCTGACGTCCGCTGGACGCCTGATGGCACCGCGCTCGTCGTCACCGCGGACGACGGCGGCCGGTCGCCCGTGTTCCGCATCGACGTCGGCACGGGCGACGTGACGCGCCTGACCGGCGACGACGGCTCCTACACCGACGTGGCGATCGCCCCGGACGGCACGGTCTACGCGCTGCGCAGCGCGGTCGACGCCCCGCCCGCCCCGGTCCGCCTCGAGGACGGCACCCCCGTCCCGCTCCCCGGCCCGGCGCCCGAGCCCGAGCTGCCCGGCACGCTCACCGAGGTGCACGCCACCGCCGCGGACGGCACGCCGCTGCGGTCCTGGCTGGTGCTGCCCACCGGCACCGCGGAACCGGCCCCGCTGGTGTTGTTCGTCCACGGTGGACCGCTGGGCAGCTGGAACGCCTGGCAGTGGCGGTGGAACCCGTGGCTGCTGGCCGCCCGCGGCTACGCCGTGCTGTTGCCCGATCCGGCGCTCTCCACCGGCTACGGGCTGGAGTTCGTCGCGCGCGGCTGGGGCGCGTGGGGCGCTGCGCCCTACACCGACCTGATGGCGATCACCGACGCCGCCGTCGCGCGCCCCGACATCGACGCCGACCGCACGGCCGCGATGGGCGGCTCGTTCGGCGGCTACATGGCCAACTGGATCGCCGGGCACACGGGCCGCTTCCGCGCGATCGTCACGCACGCGAGCGTGTGGGCCCTCGACCAGTTCGGCGCCACCACCGACGTCCCGGCCTACTGGCAGCGGGAGATGACGCCGGAGATCGCGCGGCACAACAGCCCGCACCGGCACGCCGACGCGATCACCACGCCGATGCTGGTGATCCACGGCGACCGCGACTACCGGGTGCCGATCGGCGAGGCGCTGCGGCTGTGGTGGGACCTGGTCAGCCGCCACCGTGACGACCCGGCGACGCTGCCCCACCGCTTCCTGTACTTCCCCGACGAGAACCACTGGGTCCTGACCCCGAACAACGCTGTGACCTGGTACGAGACGGTCCTGGCCTTCCTGGGCCACCACGTGCTGGGCGCAGAGTGGGCGACCCCGGACAGCCTGCAGTGAGCGCCATGATCCCGCGTCTGCCTCCCGGACTCGATGCCGACGTACGCGTCGCCGCGCAGGAGGACCATCGGAGCGTCCACCAGACCATCGTGGTGACCCTCGAACTCCTCCTGGCCGCCCGCGAGACGGCCGAGGTCCGGCCCGATCCCGATCCCTCCGGGCCGACGCGTGCTCGACGAGATCGACGAGACCGGGCATGTCGTCCTCGTGCTCGATACATCCGCGCAGGGCGGTGACCTACGGGCGCTGACCTGCGCTCAGAAGGGCCAGCCCGGCGGCCCCAGGCCGACGGCCGCGTCCACCGCGATCGCGAGGAACAGCCCGCACAGGTACATGTTCGAGAGGTGGAACAGCTTCATCGGCTCCGGCTCGTGGCCGACGGACACCTCGTGGTGCAGGCGGTGGGCCCGGAACACGAAGTACGTGCCGCCGGCCAGCGCGAACGTTGCGTAGATCCAGCTCGTGGCCGTCACCAGCAGCAGCGTCCAGGCCGCCATCACCCACGCGTAGACGACGATGCGGCGCGACACCTGCACGGGCGTGGCCACCACCGGCAGCATCGGGATGCCTGCAGCCGCGTAGTCCTCGCGGTAGCGCATCGCCAGCGCCCAGAAGTGCGGCGGCGTCCAGAAGAAGATGACGCCGAACATCACCAGCGCCGGCCAGCCCACGGTTCCGGTGACGGCGGCCCACCCGATCACGACCGGCATGCAGCCCGCCGCCCCGCCCCACACGATGTTCTGCGAGGTGCGGCGCTTGAGCAGCAGGGTGTAGACGAGCACGTAGAACGCGATGGCGGCCACCGAGAGGCTCGCGGCCAGCCAGTTCGTGGTGAGGCCCAGCCACGCCGAGCTGAGCACGCCGAGGACCAGGCCGAAGATCAGCGCGTTGCGCGGCGGCACCTGCCCGTTGGCCAGCGGCCGGCGTGCCGTGCGCTTCATGACCTTGTCGATGTCGGCGTCGACCACGCAGTTCAGTGCGTGGGCGCTCGCCGCGGCCATCGCTCCGCCCACCAGCGTCGCGATGATCAACCACAGGGACGGGATCCCCCGCGCCGCGAGGAACATCGCCGGCACGGTCACCACGAGCAGCTGCTCGATGATGCGGGTCTTGGTGAGCCCCAGGTAGGCCGTGACGGTGTCGCGTGCCCGCTGGAACGCGGGTCCCGGAGGGGACACGGGCACGGTCACCGGCACAACCTCTATCCGTCTGTCGTGGGCACTGCTTCTACAGCGTGTCGATGGTAGCCGCAGGCATGGGATCGGGGCCTGTCGGGTAGACGTCCGGTGACGGGGAGGTGCGAGCGTTTCCCGGACACCCGGGACCTGACTAGGCTCACCCGCAGAGCCGGACGCCACCGCGTACCGCCTGCCGAACCCCCGCCCGACCTGTGAGGGAGTGCTGTGGCTGAGATCGACATCGAAGCGTTGACCAGGGCGAACCCGCCCGCTGACTGGACCGATCTCGACAAGCGGGCCGTCGACACGATCCGGGTGCTCGCGGCCGACGCCGTCCAGAAGGTCGGCAACGGCCATCCGGGCACGGCCATGAGCCTGGCGCCGCTGGCCTACACGCTGTTCCAGCGTGTGATGCGCCACGACCCGAGCGACGAGGACTGGATCGGCCGCGACCGGTTCGTGCTCTCCTGCGGGCACTCCAGCCTGACGCTCTACATCCAGCTGTTCCTGTCCGGCTACGGCCTGGAGCTCGACGACCTCAAGGCGCTGCGGACCTGGGGCTCGAAGACGCCCGGCCACCCTGAGCACCGCCACACCCCCGGCATCGAGATCACCACCGGTCCGCTCGGGCAGGGCCTCGCCTCCGCCGTCGGCATGGCGATGGCGGCACGCCGCGAGCGCGGCCTCTTCGACCCCGACGCCGCGCCGGGTGAGAGCCCGTTCGACCACCAGATCTACGTGATCGCCTCCGACGGCGACATCGAGGAGGGCATCACCTCCGAGGCATCGTCCATCGCGGGCACCCAGCAGCTGGGCAACCTGACGCTCGTCTACGACGACAACAAGATCTCCATCGAGGACGACACCACCATCGCGCTGTCCGAGGACACCGCCATGCGGTACGAGGCCTACGGCTGGCACGTCCAGGTCGTCGAGGGCGGCGAGAACGTCGCCGGTATCGAGGCCGCCCTGAAGGCGGCGAGGGAGGAGACGGGCCGCCCGTCGTTCATCCTGCTGCGCACGATCATCGGCTACCCGGCGCCCAAGAAGATGAACACGGGCTCCGCGCACGGCTCCGCGCTGGGCGACGAGGAGGTCGCCGCGGTCAAGACCGCGCTCGGCTTCGACCCGGGGAAGACGTTCGAGGTCTCCGACGAGGTACTCGCCCACACCCGCCAGGTCGGCGACCGCGGCACCGCCGCGCGCAAGGCCTGGACCACGACGTTCGACGCCTGGGCCGAGCGCGAGCCCGAGCGCAAGGCACTGCTCGACCGCATGATCGGCCGCACGCTGCCCGACGGCTGGGAGAAGGCGCTGCCGAGCTGGGACGTCGACCCGAAGGGTGTCGCGACCCGCAAGGCATCCGGGGAGGTCCTCACCGCGCTGGCCGACGTGCTGCCCGAGCTGTGGGGCGGCTCGGCCGACCTCGCGGAGAGCAACAACACCACGATGGAGGGCGCCGACTCGTTCGGACCGCCCTCGATCACCACGAAGAACTGGAAGGCCCAGCCCTACGGGCGCACGCTGCACTTCGGCATCCGCGAGCACGCGATGGGCGCGATCCTCTCCGGCATCGCGCTGCACGGGCCGACCCGGCCCTACGGCGGCACCTTCCTGGTGTTCTCCGACTACATGCGCGGCGCGGTGCGGCTGGCCGCGGTGATGAAGTCGTCGGTCATCTACGTGTGGACCCACGACTCCATCGGGCTCGGCGAGGACGGTCCCACCCACCAGCCCGTGGAGCACCTGGCCGCGCTGCGGGCCATCCCGGGGCTGTCGATGGTGCGCCCCGGCGACGCCAACGAGACCGCGGCCGCCTGGAAGGCGATCCTGGAGCGTCCCGAGGGTCCGTGCGGGCTGGCGCTCACCCGCCAGAACCTCCCCGTCCTGGAAGGCACGTCGCCGGAGGGCGTGGCGAAGGGCGGGTACGTCCTCGCCGACGCGAGCAGCGGCGCGCCGCAGGTGATCCTCATCGCGACCGGCTCCGAGCTGCAGATCGCCGCCGAGGCCCGCGGCGTGCTGGAGGCCGACGGCGTCCCGACCAGGGTGGTGTCGATGCCGTGCGTGGAGTGGTTCGACGCCCAGGACGACGCCTACCGGGAGTCGGTCCTGCCGGCTGCGGTCACGGCCCGCGTCAGCGTCGAGGCGGGTATCGCGATGCCGTGGCACAAGTTCACCGGCACCGCGGGCGAGAACGTCTCGATCGAGCACTTCGGCGCGAGCGCCGACTACCAGACGTTGTTCAGGGAGTTCGGCTTCACCACCGAGAACGTCGTCGCCGCGGCCAGGCGCAGCCTGGCTCGCACCTGAAGAGGAGAGATCATGAGCACCGACCGACTCGGCGACCTCGCGGCCGCCGGCGTGTCCATCTGGCTCGACGACCTGTCACGCGAGCGCCTGCAGAGCGGCAACCTGCAGGGCCTCATCACCGACAAGCACGTCGTCGGCGTCACCACCAACCCGACGATCTTCGCGGGCGCCCTCTCGAAGGGCGAGGCCTACGACCAGCAGGTCCGTGAGCTCGCCGCCCGTGGCGCGTCCCTCGACGACGCCGTCCGCGAGATCACCGTGGCCGATGTCGTGCACGCCTGCGACGTGTTCCGCGGCGTCTACGAGGGCTCCGGCGGCGTGGACGGGCGGGTCTCGCTCGAGGTCGACCCGCGGCTGGCCCACGACACCGCGGCCACCTCCGCCGAGGCGCTGGACCTGTGGAAGGCCGTGGACCGCCCCAACCTGCTGGTCAAGATCCCGGCCACGGAGGCAGGCGTCCCGGCCATCACGAGCGTCATCGCCGAGGGCGTGTCGGTCAACGTCACGCTGATCTTCTCGGTCGAGCGGTACCGCATCGTCATGGGCGCCTACCTCGACGGGCTGGAGCAGGCCGCGGCCAACGGGCACAACCTCGCCGGCATCGCGTCGGTGGCCAGCTTCTTCGTCTCGCGCGTCGACACCGAGATCGACAAGCGGCTGGAGGCGATCGGCACCGACGAGGCGCTGGCCCTGCGCGGCCAGGCCGGGATCGCCAACTCGCGGCTGGCCTACGCGGCCTTCGAGGAGGTGTTCTCCGGGCCGCGCTGGGAGGCGCTGACCGCCCAGGGCGCCAAGGCGCAGCGGCCGCTGTGGGCCTCCACGGGAGTGAAGAACCCGGACTACTCGGACACGATGTACGTCACCGAGCTCGTCGTCGCCGACACCGTCAACACCATGCCGGAGAAGACGATGATGGCCTTCGCCGACCACGGCGAGCTGCACGGTGACGCGGTCACGGGCACGGCGGCGCAGGCGCAGGGGGTGTTCGACGCCGTCGCGGCGGCGGGCATCGACCTGACCGACGTCTTCCTCGTCCTGGAGGACGAGGGCGTGGACAAGTTCGAGAAGTCCTGGGCCGAGCTCCTGGAGTCGGTACAGGGCCAGCTCGACGGCGCCAAGTAGCACCTGGGGAGATGCACCTGGACGCGGTGGCGTTCGCCGTCCTGCCGCCGGCTGCGGTCGGGCGGCTGGTCGGCGACGCCGTCGCCTCCCGGATCGCCGGCGGTGACGCCGGCGTGTGGCCGCGGGCGGCCCGCCCGGGCTGGGTCTCCGCGGCCCGGGTCGCCCGGCCGCTGGTCGGGGAGATCGAGGGCCTGCACGAGCGCCTGCGGGTGGCCGGCATGACGCGCGTGGTCCTGGCCGCGGCCGGCGGGGTCGGGGTGGCCGCGGAGGTGCTCGTCGACGGTGATCCCCGGCTGATCGTCCTCGACGGAACCGACCCGGTGCAGGTGGCCGACGCGCTCGCCGGCGACCTGGGGTCCACCGTTCTCGTGGTGAGCGCGCCTCCCGGCGAGGACACGAGCGCCGTCGAGCTGCTCTGGGACACGGTCGTGGCCGCGTTCCGTGGCGAGGGGCTCGACGCCGACGCCCACACGGTGCTGGTCACCGCCCCCGACGGCCCGCTGATCGGCCGGGCCGCGGGCGCCACCACCGTGCTGGGGCCGGCCGACGTCGACGGGCCGTGGGCGGCACTGACGGCGTTCGCGCTGGTGCCGGCCGGGCTGGCGGGCGCCGACGTCGGCATCGTGCTCGCCGACGCCACCGACACCGGTCCCGCGCTCGCCGCGGACGACCCCGCCAACCCGGCGGTCGCGCTCGGCGCGCTGCTGGCCGCCCAGCCGGTGGTGGTCGTGGCGGGCGGCGGGCCGCTCGCCGAGTGGGTGGCCCAGCTGATCGGGGCCGGCCTGGGCAAGGACGGCCGGGGGCCGCTGCCGGTGCTGGTGGAGGAACCGGGTGCGCCGGGCTGGGACACCGCCGGGGCGCTCACCGTGGCCGTGGAGGCGGTCGGCCCCGCCGACGTCGTCACCGACGGCCCGACCGGCAGCCAGATCGTGCTCTGGCAGCGCGCCACGGCGGTGGCCGCCCACCTGCTGGGGGTCGACCCGACCGACCGGCCCGACGCGACGCCGCGCGGCGGGAGCGCCGGACCGGATCCGGCAGCCGATGCGGCCTTCGTCGACGGCATGGTCGCCGTGCACGCCGGCGACTGGCTCCCGCGGGGAACGACCACCGTCACCGGTGCGCTGCGGGCGCTTCTCGACGGTGCCGATTCCTCGGATGCACCGTCACACGTGGCCCTGCACGCCTACCTCGACCCCCACGAGGACGCCTCGGTGGCCGTGCTGCGGCCCGAGCTGTCCCGCCGGGCCGGGCGCCTCACCACGTTCGGCTGGGCGCCGCGCTGCCTGCCGGGCTCCGGCCAGCGCGTCAAGGGCGGCCCGGCCGGTGCGCTGGTGTGCCAGCTGACCGGCGCGGGCGACCCCGACGCGGCCGAGCACGACCCGCTGGGCGAGCTCCAGCAGGCACACGCGAGCGCCGACGCCGCTGCGCTCGCCGAGCGCGGGCGCCGGGTGCTCCGGCTGCATCTCACCGACAGGGTGGTCGGGCTGGTCACGCTCGTGCGCGCCGTGCAAGAACTCTGATCCGATCGCTGCCATGATGGCGGCAAGATCGAACGACATCGCTGGGAGACGCTCACATGAGTTCCGCTTCGATCGGGGCGACGCAGTGACGACGACGGAGTGGGTCAACCCGCTCCGCGACCCGCGGGACAAGCGCCTGCCGCGGATCGCGGGCCCCTGCGGGCTGGTGATCTTCGGGGTCACCGGGGACCTCTCGCGCAAGAAGCTGATGCCCGCCATCTACGACCTCGCCAACCGCGGGCTGCTGCCACCGGGCTTCGCGCTCACCGGCTTCGCCCGGCGCGACTGGGCCACGGAGGACTTCGGACAGGTCGTCCTCGACGCGGTCAAGGAGCACGCCCGCACCCCGTTCAACCAGACGGTGTGGGACCGGCTCGCCGAGGGCTTCCGGTTCGTCCAGGGCACGTTCGACGACGACAACGCGTTCGACGAGCTCGAGGAGACCGTCGAGGAGCTCGACCGGATCCGCGGCACCAACGGCAACCACGCGTTCTACCTGTCGATCCCGCCCAACGCCTTCCCCGTGGTGTGCAAGCAGCTCGCACGGTCGGGGCTGTCGGCGCAGGAGGGCCTCGACCAGTGGCGCCGGGTGGTGATCGAGAAGCCGTTCGGCCACGACCTGAAGTCGGCGATCGAGCTCAACGGCATCGTCAACGAGGTGTTCCCCGAGGACTCGGTGTTCCGCATCGACCACTACCTCGGCAAGGAGACCGTCCAGAACATCCTCGCGCTGCGCTTCGCCAACCAGCTGTTCGAGCCGATCTGGAACTCCCACTACGTCGACCACGTGCAGATCACGATGGCCGAGGACATCGGCCTCGGCGGGCGCGCCGGGTACTACGACGGCATCGGCGCCGCGCGCGACGTGATCCAGAACCACCTTCTGCAGCTGCTCGCGTTCATCGCGATGGAGGAGCCCACCTCGTTCTCGTCCAACGAGCTGCGCAGCGAGAAGATCAAGGTGCTGAACGCCACCAAGCTCGTCGGCCCCCTGGACGAGACCACCGCCCGTGGTCAGTACTCGGGCGGCTGGCAGGGCGGCGAGCTCGTCCCCGGGCTGAAGGAGGAGGAGGGGTTCAACCCCGAGTCCGGCACCGAGACCTACGCGGCGATCACGTGCGAGATCGACACCCGCCGCTGGGCCGGCGTGCCGTTCTACCTGCGCACCGGCAAGCGGCTGGGCCGCCGCGTCACGGAGATCGCCGTGATCTTCAAGCGCGCCCCGCACCTCCCGTTCGACGCGACCATGACCGAGGAGCTCGGCCAGAACGCGTTCGTCATCCGTGTGCAGCCCGACGAGGGCGTCACCATGCGGTTCGGGTCCAAGGTGCCGGGCAGCCTGATGGAGGTCCGTGACGTCACGATGGACTTCGGGTACGGCACCGCGTTCACCGAGGCGTCCCCCGAGGCCTACGAGCGGCTGATCCTCGACGTGCTGCTCGGCGAGCCGTCGCTGTTCCCCGTCAACGACGAGGTGGAACGGTCCTGGGAGATCCTCGACCCCGTCATCGAGCACTGGGCGGCGGACGAGTCCGGGCCCGCCCCCTATCCAGCCGGGTCCTGGGGGCCCGAGTCCGCCGCCGCCATGCTCGCCCGCACCGGACGAACCTGGAGAAGGCCGTGATCCCCGAGTCCGAGCCTGCGAGGCCAGCATGATCACAGATCTCCCCTCGACGTCGGTGTCGGCGGTCAACAAGAAGCTCGTCGAGCTGCGCCAGAGCGGTGGCGTGCAGGCACTGGGCCGGGTGTTGACGCTCGTCATCATCACCGCCGACGGCGGCACCATCGAGAACGCCATCGAGGCGGCCAACTCCGCCAGCCGTGAGCATCCGTGCCGGGTGATCGTGCTGGCCCGCGGTCAGCGCAAGGCGGCCGCCCGGCTCGACGCGCAGATCAGGGTCGGTGGCGACGCCGGGGCGAGCGACGTGATCGTCCTGCGTGGCTACGGGCCGCTCGGCGCCGAGGACGCGGGTGCGGGCATGGTCATGCCGCTGCTGCTGCCCGACGCGCCCGTCGTGGCGTGGTGGCCCGGCGAGGCTCCGGCGAAGCCGTCCGAGGATCCCGTCGGCAAGCTGGCACAACGCCGCATCACCGATGCCCTGTCGTCGAAGAACCCGATGAAGTCGTTCGAGCAACGCCGCGCGAACTACGTCGCGGGCGACACGGACCTCACGTGGACGCGGTTGACGCCCTGGCGCGCGCTGCTCTCCTCCGCGCTCGACCACCCGCCGCACGAGGCGGTCTCCTCCGCCGTGGTCGCCGGCGAGCTCGTCTCACCGTCGACCGACCTGATGGCAGGCTGGCTCGCGGTGCGGCTCGGCGCGAAGGTCAAGCGCTCGCCCGCGGCGTCCGGGCCCGGGCTCGTGTCGGTGCGGATGGAGCGGACGGGCGGGCCCGTCGAACTGACCCGCCCGGACGGCAAGGTCGGCACGCTGCGCCAGCCCGGCCAGCCGGACCGGCTCGTCGCACTGGCCCGACGGGAGGTGCGCGACTGCCTCGCCGAGGAGTTGCGGCGCCTCGACCCCGACGAGATCTACGGTGAGGCGCTGTCGGGCATCAGCGCGGTCAGCAAGGGCCGCACCCCGGTCAAGGTCTCGGCTGCGTCGGCGGGAAGATCGTGACCACGCGCGAGGGGCGCCCGGCATGATGGCTGCCGCACCCGACATCGCCGTCCACAGCCAGCCCAACGTGCTCGCCACCGCGGTGGCCGCCCGGCTCATCACCCGCCTGGTCGACCTGCAGTCGGCGGGGAGCGTCCCGAAGATCGTGCTGACCGGCGGCGGGGTCGGCATCGCGATGCTGGAGCAGGTCCGGGCCACCGTGGCCCGCGACGCCGTCGACTGGGGCAACGTCGAGTTCTACTGGGGCGACGAGCGGTTCCTGCCACCCGGCGATCCCGAGCGCAACGAGACCCAGGCCCGCGCGGCGCTGCTCGACCACATCCGCGTGGATCCGGCGAAGGTCTTCCCGATGGGCGCCGACCAGGGCACCGGCCCGTCCGGGGCGGAGGCGGCGGCGGCGGAGTACGCCGATCTGCTCGCCCGCAAGGCCAGGCCCGAGGACCACGGCCCGGTACCGTCGTTCGACGTGCTGATGCTCGGCATGGGCGGCGAGGGCCACACCGCGTCGGTGTTCCCGCACTCCCCCGCCGTCTACGAGACCGAACGCACGGTGGTGGCGGTGCACGGCTGCCCGAAGCCGCCGCCCACGCGCGTCTCGATGACGCTGCCCGCCATCCGGCGTGCGGCCGAGGTGTGGATCGTGACCGCAGGCGAGGAGAAGGCCGCCGTGGTGGCGATGGCGCTCGGCGGGGCCGGTGAGGTCGCGATCCCGGTCGCCGGTGCCCAGGGCCGCCGCCGCACCCGCTGGCTGCTGGACCGGGCCGCGGCCTCCAAGCTGCCCCGCGACCTGGTGCCGGCGATCGGCTGACCCGTGCGGTGCGATCCGGGCCAATGATCGCGGCGATCCGCACACCTGCGCCCCAGCCGGGGCGGTGAGGTGCGGGTCGTGGCGATCACCGAGCCGCTCAGGCCCGCGCTGCTGACCACCGGGCGTCGCAGCAGCGGGCTGCGGCTGCTAGGACCCTTGTTCCTCCGGCAGCCGGCCGTTGGTGTAGTCGTCGTAGGCCGAGAGGTCGAGGAAGCCGTGGCCACAGTAGTTGAAGAGGATCACCTTCTCCTCGCCCGTCTCCTTCGCGGCCAGCGCCTCGTCGATCGCGGCGCGGATGGCGTGCCCGCACTCCGGCGCCGGGATCTTGCCCTCGGTGCGCGCGAACTGCACGGCGGCCTCGAACACCTTGCCCTGCGGGTAGGCGACGGCCTCCATCCGGCCGTCGCGGACGAGCTGGGAGATCAGCGGCGAGTCGCCGTGGTAGCGCAGCCCGCCCGCGTGGATCGACGGCGGCACGAACTTCGCGCCGAGGCTGTACATCGGCAGCAGCGGGGTCAGCCCCTCGGTGTCGCCGAAGTCGTAGCCGAACTCGCCTTGGGTCAGCGTCGGGCACGACAGCGGCTCGACGGCCAGCAGCCGCACGTCACTGTCCGGGACGAACGGGAACGCGATGCCGCCCAGGTTGGAGCCGCCACCGCACGGCGCGATGACGACGTCGGGCAGCCGCTCCCCGGCCAGCGCCAGCTGCTCCTTGGCCTCGATCCCGATCACCGTCTGGTGCAGCAACACGTGGTTGAGCACCGAGCCCAGCGCGTAGTGGGTGTCGGTGCGGCCGACGCAGTCGCGCACCGCGTCGGAGATGGCGGAGCCGAGCGACCCGGGGTGGCCGGGGTCGTCGACGGGCGACGGGACGACCTCGCCGCCCCACGTCTCGATCGCGATCCGCCGGTAGGGCTTCTGGTCGTAGGACGCCCGGACCATGTAGACCTTGAGCTCCAGGTCGAACTGCGCGCACGCGAACGCGAGCGCCGTGCCCCACTGGCCGGCGCCGGTCTCCGTGGACAGCCGGGCGATCCCTTCCTGCTTGTTGTAATAGGCCTGTGGCACGGCGGTGTTGGGCTTGTGGCTGCCCGCGGGAGAGACCGACTCGTCCTTGAAGTAGATCCGCGCGGGCGTGCCGAGCGCCTTCTCCAGTCGTACCGCGCGCTGCAACGGGGTCGGGCGCCACAGGCGCAGGATGTCGAGCACCTCACCGGGGATGTCGATCCACGGCTCGGCGCTCACCTCCTGCCCGATCAGGGCCATCGGGAACAGCGGGGCGAGGTCGTCGGGGCCCACCGGCTGCCGCGTGCCCGGGTGCAGCGGCGGCTGCGGGGGGCTCGCGAGGTGGGGCACCACGTTGAACCACGCACTCGGGATCTTGTCGGGAGGCAGCGTCCACCGCGTCATGATCGGAGACTAGCGCGCCGTAGGCTCGGAATCATGCCCGTTCTCGACACCCCGATCGCCGCACTCGACGGCTCGCCGCTCCCCCCTCTCGACGGCCGCACCGTGCTCGTCGTCAACGTCGCGTCGACGTGCGGCCTCACGCCGCAGTACGCCGGACTCGAGCAGCTGCAGGAGCGCTACGCCGACCGCGGGTTCACCGTGCTCGGCGTGCCGTGCAACCAGTTCGGCGGCCAGGAGCCCGGCACCGCCACGGAGATCGCCACGTTCTGCTCGGCCACCTACGGCGTCGGCTTCCCGATGACGGAGAAGGTCGACGTCAACGGCCCGGGCCGGCACCCGCTCCACGCCGGGCTCACCGCCACCCCCGACGGCGACGGCGCGGCGGGCGACGTGCCGTGGAACTTCGAGAAGTTCCTCGTCGGCGCGGACGGCACCGTCCTGCACCGCTTCCGGCCGCGCACCGAGCCGACCTCACCGGAGGTCGTGGCGGCCATCGAGGCGGCGCTGGGCTGACCATGCCACGGACCGGATGCGCGGCGACCGCCGCGCTGATCACCCTGGGACTGCTCGGCGGCTGCTCCGCCGCCGCCGGCCCGATCACGCCCGATCCCGCGCCGCGGGCCCAGCCACCGGCCCCGCCGGCCGCGTGCGTGCTCGATACAGCCGCTCTCACGGCGGCCACCGGACTCACATGGACTCCCGACCAGTCCACGGCCACCGACACGCGATGCGTCTACGACCCGTCGGGATCATCGGGTCCAGCAGGATTCCTGACCGTCGAGGTCTCCACATCCACCGACGACGCCGCATCTCAGCTCGACACGATCGCCGCGCTCTGCGACCGCGGTTCACGAGCCGACGTGAAGGCCGGCGACGGCGGGTTCGTGTGCCGGTTCGACGGCACCAACACCTACGCCGCCGTGGTCGGCGGCTCCCGCGTGGTGACCGTCTCGACATCGGCCGTGCCGCCGGGAACGACGGCCGCCCAGCTCACGGCGATGATCGCCCGGCAGCTGCCTGCCGTCGCCGCCACCTGAGCGGACCCGAGCTCAGCCGGGCATGATCGACGACCGGGACGCGGAGCACGTTCCCGTACGACGATCACGCCTGCTCCGCGGAACGACCGCAGGGCCTACAGCTCGCGCGACGCCCGCAGCCGGCCCAGCGCCTCCTCGAGGATGGCGGCGCCGTCCTCGTCGCTGCGGCGCTCCTTCACGTAGGCGAGGTGCGTCTTGTACGGCTCCGTGCGCGGTGCCGCCGGCGGGTTCGTGTTGTCGCGCCCACCGGGCAGACCGCAGCGGGGGCAGTCCCACGAATCCGGGATGTCGGCCTCGGCCGCGAACGACGGCGTGGTGACGTGGCCGTTCGTGCAGTAGTAGGAGATGTGCGACCGGGGAGCGGTCTCGCCGCGCTCGGACTCGCCCATCGGACCGGCACCCACCCGGGTACCTCGGATCGCGTTGCCACCTGACATGGCCATCCTCCTCAGACCCCGATCTTCACGAGTAGGCCGGTGCCGATGATGGCGATCACCCAGATCGCACCGACGAACAATGTCAGCCGGTCGAGGTTCTTCTCGACGACGCTGGAGCCCGACAGGCTGGACTGCACCCCGCCGCCGAAGAGCGTCGACAACCCGCCACCGCGACCCCGGTGCAGCAGGATCAGCAGTACCAGCAGCACGCTGGTGACGATCAACACGATCTGCAGGGCGAGTTGCATCCCATCCTCATTCTGGTCACACACCGGGGAGGGCCAGGGTACCCGCGGCGGATCGGCGGGCCGTCCGGGGTCACACCGCGCCTACGGCAGGGGGCCGCCTGCCGCGATCGCGCACAGCTGCGGGAACTCGTCGACGTCGAGGCTCGCGCCGCCGACCAGCGCACCGTCGACGTCGGGCTCGGCGACGATCTCGCCCACGTTCTTGGCCTTCACCGAGCCCCCGTAGAGCACCCGGACGCCGGCCGCGAACGCCTCACCGTGGAGTGAGGCGAGGGTCTGCCGGAGCGCGCCACAGACCTCCTGCGCGTCGGCTGCGCTCGCCACCCGGCCGGTGCCGATGGCCCACACCGGCTCGTACGCCACGACGAGGTCCTTCGCCTGCTCGGCGCTGACCCCGTTCAGGGCCGCGGTGAGCTGCGCGGTGCAGTGCGCGACCTGCTCGCCGGCCTCCCGGACCGCCAGCCCCTCGCCCACGCAGAGGATCGGTGCGATGCCGTTGCGGATCGCCGCCTGCACCTTGCTGCCGACCACGGCGTCGGTCTCACCGTGGATCTCGCGGCGTTCGGAGTGCCCGACCACCACGTAGCGGCAGCCCAGCCGCGCCAGCATCACACCGGACACGTCCCCGGTGTAGGCGCCGGAGTCGTGCGGCGACAGGTCCTGCGCACCGTGCACCATCAACAGCCCATCACCGTCGATCATGGTCTGGATGCTGCGGATGTGCGTGAACGGCGGCAGGACCGCCACCTCGACCTTGGCGTAGTACTTCTCCGGCAGCGCGAACGCGAACTTCTGCATCAGGGCGATGGCCTCGAGGTGCGTGAGGTTCATCTTCCAGTTGCCGGCGATCAGAGGCTTCCGCGGAGCCTTGGCGGAGCGGTCTTCTGCGCTGCGGGCCATCAGTCGTTCTCCAGAACTGCCACTCCGGGGAGGGTCTTGCCCTCCAGGAACTCCAGCGATGCGCCACCGCCGGTGGAGATGTGCGAGAAGCCGTCCTCGGGCAGGCCCAGCGCGCGCACGGCGGCCGCCGAATCCCCGCCGCCCACGACGCTGAAAGCCTTGGCGTCGACGATGGCCTGGGCCACCCCGCGGGTGCCTTCGGCGAACGGCGCCATCTCGAACACGCCCATCGGACCGTTCCAGAACACCGTCTTCGCCCCGGCCAGCACCTCGGCGAAGGACCTGACCGAGGCCGGGCCGATGTCGAGGCCCATCCAGCCGTCGGGGATCGCGTCGGCCTCGACGGTCTGCGTGCTCGCGTCGGCCGCGAAGGCGTCGGCGACCACCACGTCGGAGGGCAGGACGATCTTGCCGGACTCGAGCAGCTTGCGGCACGTCCCGATCTGGTCGGATTCCAGCAGCGAGCCGCCGACGCCGTAGCCCTGCGCGGCGAGGAACGTGAAGCACATGCCGCCGCCCACCAGCAGCGCGTCGACCTTCGGGAGCAGCGCCTCGATCACCGCGAGCTTGTCGGAGACCTTGGAGCCGCCCAGCACCACCGCGTACGGGCGCTCGGGATGCTCGGTGAGCTTCCGCAGCACCGCCACCTCGGCCAGCACCAGGCCACCGGTGTAGGCCGGGAGCATCTGTGCCACGTCGTAGACCGAGGCCTGCTTGCGGTGCACCACACCGAACCCGTCCGAGACGAACGCGGCATCCTTTCCCACGAGCGCCACCAGCTCGGCGGCGAACGCGGCGCGGTCGTCGTCGTTCTTGCTGGTCTCGCGGGGGTCGAACCGGATGTTCTCCAGCAGGACGACGTCGCCTGCGGCCATGTTCGGCAGGTGCCTCGCACCGTGCTCGACCAGCCGGACGGGTGCGCCGAGCAGCTCGCTGAGCCGGTCGGCGACCGGCGCCAGCGAGTAGTGCGGATCCGGTCCGCCCTTCGGGCGCCCGAGGTGCGCGGTGACCACGACGAGAGCCCCGGCACCGGAGAGCTCCTGGATGGTGGGCAGCGAGGCCCGGATGCGGCCGTCGTCGGTGATGCGCGTCCCGTCGAGCGGGACGTTCAGGTCCGAGCGGACGAGGACCGTGCGGCCGTCGATGCCCTCGTCGACCAGGTCGACCAGCGTCTTCACAGCTTCGACGCCACCAGGCCGGTGATGTCGACGAGGCGGTTGGAGTAGCCCCACTCGTTGTCGTACCACCCGACGATCTTGACCTGGTTGCCGATGACCTTGGTGAGACCGGCGTCGAAGATGCAGGAGTGCGGGTCGGTCACGATGTCCGACGACACGATGGGGTCCTCGGTGTAGAGCAGGACTCCCTTGAGCGGCCCCTCGGCGGCGGCCTTCATCGCGGCGTTGACCTCCGCGGCGGTGGTCTCGCGACCCGCGGTGACGGTGAGGTCGGTGGCCGAGCCCGTGGGGATCGGCACGCGCAGCGCGTACCCGTCCAGCTTGCCCTTCAGGTGCGGCAGCACGAGCGAGATCGCCTTGGCCGCGCCGGTGGAGGTCGGCACGATGTTCAGCGCGGCGGCGCGCGCGCGGCGGAGGTCCTTGTGCGGGCCGTCCTGGAGGTTCTGGTCCTGCGTGTAGGCGTGGATCGTGGTCATCAGACCTTTCTCGATCCCCACCAGGTCGTCGAGCACCTTCGCCATCGGCGCCAGGCAGTTGGTGGTGCACGACGCGTTCGAGATGATGGTCTGCGAGCCGTCGTAGGCGTCGTCGTTCACGCCCTTGACGACGGTGAGGTCCTCGCCGGTGGCCGGCGCCGAGATGACGACCTTCTTCGCACCGGCGTCCAGGTGCTTGGCGGCGCCCTCCCGCTTGGTGAAGATGCCGGTGGACTCGACCACGACGTCGACGCCGAGGTCCTTCCAGGGCAGCTCGGCGGGGTCGCGCACGGCGAGGCCCTTGAACGCCTTGCCGTCGACGATGATCTCGTCGTCGGTGGAGCTCACGTCGTAGGGCAGCCGGCCCAGGATCGAGTCGTACTTGAGCAGGTGGGCCAGCGTCGCGTTGTCCGTGATGTCGTTCACCGCGACGATCTCGATGTCGCTGGTGCCGGCCACGCGCTGCGCATCGACCGCCCGCCAGAAGTTGCGTCCGATCCGTCCGAAACCGTTCACACCCACGCGCACCGTCACGCCGTACCTCCTCGACTCGTCGCCATCCGTCACCGAAACCCTAGCGTCCGGGCCCCGGTGCAGGCACGACCCGGTTCGGAATCGATCCACCCGACGACGTCACACCCGCCGTCAGGCCTCCTCCTCCAGCATGTCCGCGGTGACCGCCGACTCCGTGTCCGGGATGCCGAGGTCGGCGGCCCGCTTGTCGGCCATGTGCAGCAGCCGCCGGATGCGGCCGGCCACCGCGTCCTTGGTCATCGGAGGATCGGCGAGCTGGCCCAGCTCCTCCAGCGAGGCCTGGGTGTGCTCGGCGCGCAGCCGGCCCGCGGCGTGCAGGTGCTGCGGCACCTCGTCACCGAGGATCTCCAGCGCCCTGGCGACACGAGCGGCCGCGGCGACGGCCGCACGGGCCGAGCGGCGCAGGTTGGCGTCGTCGAAGTTGGCGAGCCGGTTGGCGGTGGCCCGCACCTCGCGGCGCATGCGCCGCTCCTCCCACGCCATGACGCACTCGTGCGCGCCCATCCGCGTGAGCAGCGCGCTGATCGCATCGCCGTCGCGCACGACCACGCGGTCGGCTCCGCGCACCTCGCGGGCCTTGGCCGTGACGCCCAGCCGCCGCGCCGCCCCGACCAGCGCGAGCGCCGCCTCCGGTCCCGGGCACGTCACCTCCAGGGCGGAGCTGCGGCCGGGCTCGGTGAGCGAGCCGTGCGCGAGGAACGCACCGCGCCACGCCGCCTCGGCGTCGCACACCCCGCCGGAGACGACGGGCGGCGGGAGGCCGCGGACCGGCCGGCCGCGGGCGTCGAGCAACCCGGTCTGACGGGCCAGTCCCTCGCCGTCGCGCACCACCCGCATGACGTAGCGGGCGCCCCGCCGCAGGCCGCCCGCGGTGATCACGTGGGCCTCGCAGGTGTGGCCGTAGAGCTCGTGGATGTCGCGCCGCAACCGCCGCGCCACCGAGCCGGTGTCGACCTCGGCCTCGATCACCACCCGGCCGCCGACGATGTGCAGGCCGCCCGCGAAGCGCAGGAGAGCCGCCACCTCGGAACGCCGACAGCACGGCTTGGTGACGACGAGCCGGCTGAGCTCGTCCTTGACCGCTGAGGTCATCGCCATCGGGGGCACCTCCGGACGGGGTGGGGAGCGTCGGCTACGAGCACGGCTACGTCCTCCTCTCGACGACCACGGACGGCTCCGCCAGCGCCGCGGCGAGCGCGTCCGCGAGCGCCGCCGGATCGTGGCACGGGGCCAGTGGATCGGACGCGGCGACGGGAGCGAGGTGGACCCGGCCCCCGGGGGAGAGCATCGCCGCGGCCGTGCGGTAGAGCCGATCGGGCACCGGCACTGCGGCGACGTCGGCGATCACCGCGTCGACCCGCAGATCCGGGGCGTGTTGTGAGAGTACGGCCAGGTGCTGCTCGGGGGAGAAGCCGGCGGTCTCCCCCGGCTCCGGCGCGAGGTTCAGCACGACGATCCGGCGGGCCGGGCTCGCGATCAGCGCGGTGCGCAGATCTGGCACGAGCAGGTGCGGGAGCACGCTGCTGAACCAGGAACCGGGGCCGAGGACCAGCACATCGGCTCCGGCCACGGCGTCGAGCGCCTCGGCGCAGGCCCGCGGCCGCTCCGGCAGCAACCACACCCGCTCGACGCGGCCCGGGGTGGACGCGACCGCGACCTGACCCCGGATCCGGTGGGCGCGGCCGGTGCCGCCCAGGCCGCTGACCTCGGCCTCGATGTCGAGCGCGTCGCGGCTCATCGGCAGCACCCGACCCCGCACACCGAGCAGAGCGGCCACGGCGTCCAGTGCCGCGACCGGATCGCCCAGGGTGTCCATCAGCCCGGCGAGCAGGAGGTTGCCGACAGCGTGCCCGGCCAGCGCGCCCGTGCCGCCGAACCGGTGCTGCACCAGCGTGCGCCAGCGGACCGCCGTCGCGTCGCTCCCGGCGAGTGCGGACAGCGCCATCCGCAGGTCACCGGGCGGCATCAGGCCCAGCTCGCGGCGCAGCCTGCCCGAGGACCCGCCGTCGTCGGCGACGGTGACGACGGCGGTGACGTCCTCGGTGAGCAGGCGCAGCGCGGTGAGGGTGGCGTGCAGGCCGTGGCCGCCGCCGAGCGCGACGGCGCGGAGCGGGGGTCCGGTCATTCGCGCCCCAGATCGCGGTGCGCCACGCTGACCGTGACCCCGTCGGCGCCCGCGAGCCGGCGCGCGATCTCCTCGCTGATGGCCACGCTTCGGTGCTTGCCACCGGTGCAGCCGACGGACACCGTCAGGTAGTGCTTGCCCTCCCGGCGGAACCCGGCACCGACCAGCGCGAGCAGCTCCAGGTAGCGGGAGATGAACTCCTCGGCGCCCTCCTGGCTGAGCACGTAGTCGCGCACCGGCTCGTCACGCCCGGTCTGCGCCCGCAGCTCGGGGATCCAGAACGGGTTGGGCAGGAACCGGACGTCGGCGACGAGGTCGGAGTCCATCGGCAACCCGTACTTGTAGCCGAACGACAGCAGCGTGATGCGGGTGGCCTGCTCGAACTCCGTCCCGAAGGCGCGCTCCAGGGTGCGCCGCAGCACCGGGACCGTGAGCGTGGAGGTGTCCACCACCAGGTCGGCGCTCTCCCGGAGCGGGCGCAGCAGCGCCCGCTCGGCCGCGATGCCGTCGACCAGCCGCCCGTCCCCCTGCAGCGGGTGGCTGCGGCGGACCTGCTCGAACCGGCGCACGAGCACCGCGTCGGAGGCCTCCATGAACAGCAGCCGGGGCCGGTAGCCCCGGGTGTCCAGGTCCTTGATCACGGCGCCGAGATCGGCGGTGAAGGCGCGACTCCGCACATCCATGACCACGGCGATCCGCGCGACCTCGCCGCGGGCGCGGGCCCCGAGATCGACCATCGTGGCAATCAGCTCGGGAGGCAGGTTGTCGACGACGAACCAGCCGAGGTCCTCCAACACCTTCGCAGCGGTGCTGCGCCCGGCCCCGGACAGGCCGCTGACCAGCGCGACCTCGATCCCGCCCGGCTCGTTCTGCCCCGTCATCCCTCGGTCCCCCCGGTGCCGTTCGACCCCAGCGCGGCGAGCACGGCCGCCGCGGTACGCGGCCCGAACCCGGGCAGCGCCGCGATCTCCTCGGCATCGGCCGCGCGCAGCTTGCGGACCGAGCCGAAGTGCTTGAGCAGTGCAGCCCGCCGGGCCGGCCCCAGGCCGGGAACCGCGTCGAGTTCGGAGCTGGTCATACCTCGGGAACGACGCTGGCGGTGATAGGTGATCGCGAACCGGTGCGCCTCGTCGCGGATCCGCTGCAGGAGGTAGAGGCCTTCGCTGGTGCGGGAGAGGATCACCGGATCCGGCTCGCCGGGCAGCCACACCTCCTCCAGCCGCTTGGCCAGACCGCAGACGGCCACGTCGGTGACGCCCAGCTCGGCGAGGACGTCGGCGGCCGCCTCGGCCTGCGGCTGGGCGCCGTCGACCACCAGCAGGTTCGGCGGGTAGGCGAACTTGCGCGGGCGCCCGGTCTCGGGGTCGATGCCCGGGCGGTGGTGGAGGGCGCTCTCGGTGGAACTGTCGGTGGCGATATCGGGTGCGTCGCGCTGATCTCGACCGTTGTTACCGCTCTTCCCGCCACCATCGGTGGTCGGTCGATCGCCGGCGGCCTCCGACAGGTAGCGGCGGAACCGGCGCCGCACGACCTCGGCGATGGAGGCGACGTCGCCGCTCTCCGCGGCGTCGCGGACCTCGAACCGGCGGTAGTCGGACTTCTTGGCCAGCCCGTCCTCGAAGACGACGAGCGACGCCACCACGTTGGTGCCCTGGACGTGCGAGACGTCGATGCACTCGATCCGCAGCGGGGCGGAATCGAGCCCCAGCCCGTCCTGGATCTCCTGCAGTGCCGCCGAGCGGGCCGTGAGATCACCCGCGCGCCGCAGCTTGTGCTGGGTGAAGGCCTCGGCCGCGTTGCGGGCCACGGTCTCGGCGAGCGCCCGCTTGTCGCCGCGCTGCGGCACCCGGATCCCGACGCGGGATCCGCGCAGCTCCGAGAGCCACTCGGCGAGCGCATCGGCCTCGGCGGGCAGCTCGGGCACCAGGATCTCCCTGGGCACCGGCTGATGGGCGTCGTCACTGGCCTCGGCCAGTGCCGCCTGCTCGCCGTAGAACTGTGTGAGGAACCGTTCGACGAGCTGCGCCGTGTCGGTGGGCTCCACCTTGTCGATCACCCAGCCGCGCTGGCCGCGGACCCGGCCGCCCCGCACGTGGAAGACCTGGACGGCGGCCTCGAGCTCGTCCTGGGCGAACGCGACGACATCGGCATCGGTGCCGTCGCCGAGCACCACCGCCTGCTTCTCCATCGCGCGCTTCAGCGCGCCGATGTCATCGCGCAGCCGGGCCGCGCGCTCGAACTCCAGCCCGTCGGACGCCACCGCCATGCGGCGCTCCAGCTGCCGGACGAGGTGATCGGTGCGGCCGGCGAGGAAGTCGCAGAAGTCCTGCACGATCTCGCGGTGCTGCTGCGCATCGACGCGCCCGACGCACGGCGCCGAGCACTTGTCGATGTAACCCAGCAGGCACGGCCTGCCGATCTGCCCGTGCCGCTTGAACACCCCGGCGCTGCACGTGCGGGCCGGGAACACGCGCAACAGCAGGTCGAGCGTCTCCCGGATCGCCCAGGCGTGGGCGTACGGGCCGAAGTAGCGCACGCCCTTGCGCCGCGGACCGCGGTAGACGTGCAGCCGCGGGAACTCCTCGTTCATCGTCACGGCGAGCACCGGGTAGGTCTTGTCGTCGCGGTACCGGACGTTGAACCGGGGGTCGAACTCCTTGATCCAGTTGTACTCGAGCTGCAGCGCCTCGACCTCGGTGCCGACGACCGTCCACTCGACGTGCGCCGCGGTGGTGACCATCTGGCGGGTGCGGGGGTGCAGACCGGAGATGTCGGCGAAGTAGGAGTTGAGGCGCTGCCGCAGGCTCTTGGCCTTGCCCACGTAGATGACCCGACCGTGGGGGTCGGAGAAGCGGTACACCCCGGGCGCCTCCGGGATGGACCCGGGCGCGGGGCGGTACGAGGAAGGATCCGGCATGGCCCCCTCAGGGTAGGACCGACCACCGACAAGCGGCGCCCGGACCACCCGCGACGGAATTGTCGGGGGCCGGTGGTAGGACTCACCGCGACCGAACGCCCGTTCGAACGAGGAGGATCTGATGGGAGCCGAGAAGCTCGACACCGTCCGCAAGCTGCTGGCCAAGGCCGATGGCGCGGCCACTCCCGAGGAGGCGCAGGCCTACACCGCCAAGGCCGTGGAGATGATGGCCCGGCACGGCATCGACGACGCGCTGCTGGCCGCCGCCGATCCCGGCCGCGACGAGATCGGGGCGCAGCAGATCCCGATGCACGATCCCTACAGCGCCGGCAAGGCCCGGCTGCTGGCGTGGGTCTCCTCCGCCCTGCGCTGCCGGGCCGTGCTCCATGAGGCCTGGGGAGGCAAGGTCTCGGCCGTCACGGTGTTCGGCTTCGCCTCGGACCTGGCGCGGGTCGAGCTGCTGTACACGTCGCTGCTGCTGCAGGCGGGGTCGCAGCTGCTCCGGCAACGGCCGACCCGGCCCGGCGAGTCGGTGGCCGCGTACCGGCGGTCCTGGCTGCACGGGTTCGCCGTGGAAGTGCACGGCAGGCTGGTGGCCGCCGAGGCCGGTGCGGTGGCGGAACGATCGGGCGGCCCGACGGCCGGCGGGCGGTCCGTCGCCCTGGTGCTGGCCGATCGGTCCCGCCTGGTCGAGCGCGCCTACGCCGAGGCGTTCCCGGGGGTGGGCCGGGCGCGCCGGGCGACGCTGTCGGGATCGGGCTTCGGCGCCGGTGCGGCGGCCGGGCAGCGCGCCGATCTGGGCCGCGGCTCGGTCGGGCCTCGCACGCGGCGAGCCCTCGGTGCCTGAGCGCTCAGGCCGGCAGGGCCAGCAGCCGGTCCACCACCACGTCGAGGCGCTCGGCGGCCACGTGCGGGCGCGCCACCACCGCAGGCACCGCACCCTCCAGCCGGGTCGCGAGCCCACCCACGAGCCCGGCCCGCACGGCGCCGTGCACGTCCCACGAGTGGGCCGCCACCAGCGCCACCCGATCCGGTGGGGCGTCCACCTCCCGGCACGCCCAGTGGTACACACGCGCCGGTGGCTTGAACGCGTGGATGCTCTCGCAGCTCAGCACGCCGCGCAGATAGGTCCGCAGCCCGGCGGCGTCGAGGGCGTCGCAGGCCACGGTGCTGGTGCCGTGGGTGAAGGCATGGGCGGGGATCCGCGCCCTGGCCAGCGCCACGAGTGCCGGCTCGACGTCGGGGTGCGGCGGCAGCTCGCGGAAACCGCTCAGCACGTGGTCCAGCGCCTGCTCCGAGAGGGTGTGCCGCACCGTGGTGCGCAACGCCGCCCTGGCCACCTCGCCGAACGGGCGCGACGCGCCGGCCAGGGTCAGGGCCATCCCGTCACGCAGCGTGCGGGTGAAGAACAGCTCCCACTCGTGCTCGGGGCGGCCGACGTCCACGAAACGGCTGCGCAGAGCGTCCACCTGCAGCATCGTCTCGAACACGTCGATCAGCACCACCCGTGGGCGGCGGGCCGGTGCGCGCACTCCGTCGTCGTCGCTCACCGAGTCACTCCGGGCGTCCATCGCGCCTCCTGCTCGTCGCTGCGTGGTCGGCTCCGCAGCCTGCTCCGGCGTACGAGTGAAGATCGTCGCTCAGAGCGACGCAGAGATACCGAGTGGGTGCGGCCCGTAGCGCCGAACGGCCTTCAGCACGCGCCGAACGTGCAGCGCCCGCAGCGGGCTGAGGGCGTAGCCGGGATAGCTCGCGAGCCACACCGCGCTCCCCAGGCTCACGGCGTCGGCCCCGGCCCAGAAGTACTCGCGACAGTCGTCCACGGTGCGGATCCCCCCGGTCGCGATGATGGGCAGTGTCACACCCGATTCGCGCAGCTCCGAGACCACCCGCAGCCCGATCGGCTTGATCGCCCGCCCGGAGAGCCCGCCGTACCGGTTGGCGAGCAACGGGGTGCCGGTACGCGGGTCGAGCCGCAGCGCCTTCACGGTGTTGATCGCCGTCAGGGCCGCCACGCCCGCCTTCGCCGCCTGCCGGGCGTTGCGCAGGTAGTCGTGGTCGGGAGAGAGCTTGAGGATCACCGGGTGGCTGCTGCGGGGCACGGCCTCGTCGAGAACGTCCTGGAGAATGGTCGAGAAGTCGAAGTTGACGTTGTGGCAGGAGACGTTGAACTCCACCGCGGCGATGTCACCCGCCGGCACGGCCGCGTTGACGCGGTCGACCAGCGCCACGAACTCCCCGGCCGAGAAGCCGCCGAGCGAGATGATCACGCGTTGGTCGCGGGTGCGGGGGTAGTAGTCGCGCAGGTAGGCGTCGATCCCCACGTTGCACCAGCCGAACGCGTTCACCCAGCCGCCGTCGGTGCTGCGCAGCACCGTGGCGTAGCGCCGGAGCAGCCCCGGCAGCTCGGTGGGCGACCAGTCCTCACGGGTGGTGAAGTGGCCCTCCCGGGGCTCCACGGTGAGGGTGCGGGTGGTCACGGCACCGAACTCCGCCAGGGGCACGAACAACGCCACCGGGCTCATCCCGTAGAAACCGGAGCTCGACACCCCGTAGCCCAGCAGGCTCGAGGAGGTCACCAACCGGTTGCGGAGCACGATGTCCCCGAGGCGCACGCTCTCGTCACCGACCGGGTCCTGTACACGGGCACGCAGCACGCCACCGATGCTACGTGCGGCGGGCCGGCGTCCGTGCCCGGCCGTCGGATCGCCACCGTGCCGATCGGGCGGCGCTCCTGCTCCCCCTCAGCCGGCCCTCGCCGCGGCGTGCAGGGCGCGCACGCGGCGGATGCCGTCCACCGCGCGAGCGCCGTCCACCGCCTGGATGGCCAGCACGGGCAGGTACTCGTCGTCGGGGAGGTCGAGCCGGGCCCACGACGCCCCGTCGGGGAACGCGACGCGCTCCACGAGCTCCCACGGGATGCGGCGGCTCAGCAGGACGTTGCGCACCTCGATGCCGTCCGCGTCGGCGACCACGCGGGGACGGGCCAGCAGCAGCACCCCGCCCGCGATGAAGAAGCCCACCACCAGCAGCGCCACCTGGTCGGCGACGCGGAAGAACACGCCGGTCTCGCTCGTGCGCAGCACCAGGGCGATCACCACGAAGAGCACCACGATCACCACGGCGCTCACCCAGGCCGCGACCAGTGCCCGGTGGGGGCGGAGCACCACGGGCGTCACGGTCCCGGCGGGTCCGGTCACGAGGTCCCCCGCAGCCCCCGCAGCACGAGCGCCGTGTGCAGAGCGGCGAGACACGCCTCGGCGCCCTTGTCCTCGGCGGAGCCGGGCGCGCCGGAGCGGTCCACGGCCTGCTCACGGGTGTCGCAGGTCAGCACGCCGTTGCCCACGGGGGTGCGCTCGTCGAGCGACACGCGGGTCAGCCCCGCGGTCACGGCGTCGCACACGTACTCGAAGTGCGGGGTGCCCCCGCGGATCACCACGCCGAGCGCCACCACGGCGTCGTGGGTGCGCGCCAGCTCCTGGCACACCACGGGCAGCTCGATCGTCCCGGGCGCCCGCACCACGGTGGGCTCGGCCACACCGGCCTCCTTCGCCGTGGCCAGCGCCCGGTCGAGCAGCACGTCCACGATCTCGGCGTGCCAGGTGGCGGCCACCACGCCGAGACGGAGGCCGGCGGCGTCCGGGGCCTGCGCGGGGTGGGGCCGTCCGTCACCACTCATCTCAGGTGCCGGTCCCGTCGGCCACCGCGGTGGCGCCGTTGCCGAGGTCGGGCAGGTCGTGGCCCATGCGGTCGCGCTTGGTGCGCAGGTAGCGCAGGTTCTCCGCGCTCGCCCGCACCGGCAGCGGCACCCGGCCGGTGACGGTCAGGCCGTAGCCCTCCAGGCCGGCCCGCTTGTCCGGGTTGTTGGTGAGCAACCGCATGCTCTTCACACCGAGGTCGACGAGGATCTGCGCACCGATGCCGTAGTCGCGGGCGTCGGCGGGCAGGCCGAGGGCGAGGTTCGCGTCCACCGTGTCGGCGCCGGCCTCCTGCAGCTGGTAGGCCTGCAGCTTGTGCAGCAGGCCGATGCCCCGGCCCTCGTGCCCGCGCATGTAGAGCACGATGCCCCGGCCCTCCTCGGCCACGGCGGCGAGCGCGGCGTCGAGCTGCGGGCCGCAGTCGCAGCGCAGCGATCCCAGCACGTCGCCGGTGAGGCACTCGGAGTGCACGCGCACCAGCACGTCCTCGCCGGTGCTGCCGGGCTGCGCCACGTCACCGAGCACCATCGCGATGTGCTCCATGCCGTCGAGCAGCGAGTCGTAGCCGTAGGCCACGAAGTCGCCGTGCACGGTGGGGATGCGGGCCTGGGCCACGCGCACCACGTGCTTCTCGAACCGGCGCCGGTAGGCGATGAGGTCCGCGATCGTGATCAGGCTGAGGTCGTGGTCGGCGGCGAACACGGCCAGCTCGTCACCGCGGGCCATCTCACTCTCGTCCTTCTGCGAGACGATCTCGCAGAGCGCACCTGCCGGCGAGAGCCCGGCCAGGCGGGCCAGGTCCACGGCGGCCTCGGTGTGCCCCGGCCGCCGCAGCACGCCTCCCCCGCGTGCGCGCAGGGGCAGCACGTGCCCGGGCCGCACGAGGTCGGCGGCCACCGCGGCGGGGTCGGCCAGGAGCCGGATCGTGCGGGCCCGGTCGGAGGCCGAGATCCCGGTGGTCACGCCGTCCTTGGCGTCCACGGTCACGGTGAACGCCGTACGGAAGTTGTCGGAGTTGGTGTGGTGCATCGGCGGCAGGTCGAGCCGGTCGCACTCGCTCTCGGTGAGCGCCACGCAGATGTAGCCGGAGGTGAACCGCACGGTGAACGACACCAGCTCGGGCGTCGCCATCTCGGCGGCGAAGATGAGATCGCCCTCGTTCTCACGGTCCTCGTCGTCCACCACCACCACGGCCTTGCCGGCCTTCAGGTCGGCGAGCGCCCGCTCGATCGACTCGAACCCACCCGGGGCGCCGTTGCTCCCGACATCGTCCACCGCTCCACCGTTCACGAGACCTGGGCCTCCTCATCGGGCTCCGCGCCCTGCCGGGCTCGGGGCAGGTATCCGGCGGCCAGCTTCTCGACGTACTTCGCCACCACGTCCACCTCGATGTTCACGGTATCCCCCGGCTGCCGGAAGCCGAGTGTCGTGTGTCCCAATGTCGTCGGGATCAGCGCCACGGTGAACGTGTCGCTCGTCACGCCGGCCACGGTCAGCGACACCCCGTCCACGGTGATGGAGCCCTTCTCCACCACGTACCGCGCGAGGTCCGGGGCGAGGCTGAACACGAGCTCGTCGCTACGTTCCGCGGGGTGGCGCGTGAGGAGGCTGGCCACACCGTCCACGTGTCCCTGCACGATGTGGCCGCCGAGCCGGCCGCCGGCGCGCACCGCCCGCTCCAGGTTCACCCGGGCGCCCGCCACCACGGCGGCGAGGCTGGAGCGCGTGAGCGTCTCCGGCACCAGCTCCACGGTGAACGTGCCGTCGGTGCTGCCGGCCGGGTCGATCACGGTCAGGCACACCCCGTTCACGGCGATCGAATCCCCGTGTGCGGCATCGCCGGTCACGGTGCGGCCGAGCACGGTGAACACCACGACCTCCGCACTCCGGCGCACCGCGAGCACCTCGCCGATCTCCTCGACGATCCCCGTGAACATGTCCGTCGGCCCCTTCCGCTGGGCGTGGTGTGGTTGGTGCAACCCTGTGGAGGGCTCCGGCGTTCCCGGGTGGGGCGCGCCGCCGATCAGGGTGCGGATCGGGGTGGCGGCGGGGTCATGCCGACCAGCCGCGGTGCGCCGATGCCCTGAGCACCTGCTCGCGCAGGGCCCGCACCGCACGCGCCGGGTCGTCGGCCCCGTAGACGGCGGAGCCCGCCACGAAGCAGTCCACGCCGGCCTCGGCGGCCGCCTCGATCGTGTCGGAGTTGATCCCGCCGTCGATCTCCACCAGTACCCGCAGGTGGCCGGTGTCGACCATGCGCCGCACGGCCCGCACCTTGTCGAGCACCTCGGGGATGAAGCTCTGGCCGCCGAAGCCCGGCTCCACGCTCATCACCAGCAGGGTGTCGTAGTGGCGCAGGGTCTCCAGGTGCGGTTCGAGCGGCGTCCCGGGCTTCACCGAGAGCCCGGCCTTCGCGCCGGCCGCACGCAGGTCGGCCGCGAGTGCCACCGGGTCACGGGCGGCCTCCACGTGCACCGTCACATTGTGGGCGCCCGCCTCCGCGTACCCGATCGCCCACCGGTCGGGGTCGTCGATCATCAGGTGGCAGTCGACCGGCACCGTCGTGGCCGCGAGGAGCGCCTGCACCACCGGCAGGCCGAGTGTCAGGTTCGGCACGAAGTGCCCGTCCATCACGTCGACGTGCAGCCAGTCGGCACCCACCCCGGGCGCCCCCGCGACGGCGGCGGCCTCGTCGGCGAGACGGGCGAAATCGGCCGACAGCATGCTCGGAGCGATCATCGGAAGCACCCCGGCAGGCTACGCCCTGCGGCCGCTGATGCCGGGGCATCGGGTCACGGTGCGCGGCGCAGCAGGGCAAGAAACATGGCGTCGGTGCCGTGGCGATGCGGCCAGAGCTGCACCGTCGGGCCCGCGCCCAGCTCGGGCACCCCCGGGAGGAACTCGCGCGCATCGAGCTGCTGCACGCCGGGGTGCTTGCGCACCACGCCGGTGAGCACCCCGACGGTCTCCGCGAGGTGCGGCGAGCACGTCACGTAGGCCACCACGCCGCCGGGCCGCACGTGACGCAGCGCCGCGGTCAGCAGTTCGCGCTGCAGCTTCGCCAGTCCCGAGACGTCCTCGGGCCGGCGCCGCCACCGGGCCTCGGGTCGGCGACGCAGCGCTCCGAGGCCGGTGCACGGCGCGTCCACCAGCACGCGGTCGAAGGCTGCGTCGGGCAGCGGGGCGTGCCGGCCGTCGGCCGTGTGCACCACCACGGGAAGGTCCTTCGTGACGTTCCGCACCAGATCGGCGCGGTGCTCGCTGGATTCCACCGCGTCCACGGTGCCGCCGTCCAGGGAGGCGAGCCCGCCGAGCAGCACCGCCTTGCCGCCCGGCCCCGCGCACAGATCGAGCCAGCGCCCGGCGTCGTCACCGATCAGCGTCGCGCGGGCGAGCGCGAGCGCCACGAGCTGGCTGCCCTCGTCCTGCACGACGGCGAAGTTCTCGGAGATCGCCTCCAGGTCGCCGACGTCGCCACTGCCGGGTTCCAGGTGCACCCCGTACGGCGAGTAGAGGGCCTCCTCGCCACCGGTGGCCAACGCCAGCTCCGTGGCCGTGATCTCGCCGGGGCGGGCGAGCAGGTGCACCTGCGGGCGGGCGTCGTCGGCGGCGAGGGCGGCGTCGAGCTCCACTGCCGCGGCCGGGCCCAACGCATCCGCGAACGCCTGGGCGATCCAGCGCGGGTGGGCGTGGGCGAAGGCGGCGTGGCCGAGCGGGTCCTCGTCCACCGGCGGCGCGAGCTGGGCCACCCACGCTGCCTCGTCCTGCTGCCCCACCTTGCGCAGCACCGCGTTCACGAAGCCGGCCGCGCGGCTGCCCGCCTCCACGCGCACCAGCTCCACCGTGGTGTCCACGGCGGCATGCGAGGGGATGCGGGTGCGCAGCAGCTGGTAGGCGCCCAGCCGCAGCGCGTCCATCAGGGTGGGCTCCACCCGGATGAGGGGCCGGTCGATGCAGGCCTCCAGAACGGCGTCGAGCAGGCCGCGTGCGCGGAGCGTGCCGTAGCCCAGCTCGGTGGTGAGCGCCGCATCGCGGTCGTGCAGCCGGTGTCGGCGCATGATCGCGGGCAGGGCGAGGTTGGCGTAGGCGTCGCGTACCCGCACCGCGGTCAGCAGCTCCAGCGCGGCCTGCCGCGAGGGGTCGAGCTCCGGCGGGCGCGACGGCCCCTCCCGGCCGCGGGGCGGGCCCGCACCGCGCGGCCCGGACGGCCGGGCGCGCCGCCCGCCCTCGCGCCGAGGACCGTCGTCGCGTGCGCCACCGCCGCGTCGGGGAGCGGTCACCGGTGCCACCCGCTCCGGTGCAGAAGCCGATTCCTCACGCGAACAACTCCCCCGCGTCGATGCGTACGCCACGCGCCCAGTCGGGCGCGGGCATGGCCCGCTTCCCGACCGGGCGCACCTCACCCAGTTCCAGCGGTGCGCCCCCGGTTCCGACGAGGACGCGCCGCTTCTCGACGTGCAGCTCGCCGGGCTTCAGGGCCGGGGTCTCGCCCTGCGCCGGCCCCAGCGGTCCGAGGCCGAGGCGCTCGTCCCGGAACGTCGTCCAGGCTCCGGGTTCGGGCGTCACCGAGCGCACCAGCCGGTCCGCGACGTGCGGCACAGCGGACCACTCGACGCGGGCGTCGGCGGTGGTGACCTTCGGGGCGTGGGAGACACCGTCGGCCGGCTGCGGCTGCGCGTGCACCGTGCCGTCGGCCAGCCCGTCCATCGTCGCCAGCAGGAGCGCGGCGCCGGAGACGGCGAGCCGGCCGAGCAGCTCGCCCGCCGTGTCCGACGGGCCCACGGCGTCGGTCACCACGCCGAACGTCGGCCCGGTGTCGAGGCCCTCCTCCAGCAGGAACGTGGTGGCTCCCGTGATCTCGTCACCGTGGCGGACCGCGGCCTGCACGGGCGCCGCGCCGCGCCAGGCGGGCAGCAGCGAGAAGTGGAGGTTCACCCAGCCCCGGTGCGGGATGTCCAGTGCGGCGCGCGGCACGAGTGCCCCGTAGGCCACCACCGGGCAGCAGTCGGGAGCCAGATCGCGCAGCGCGGCGAGGAACTCGGGCTCGCCGGGCCGGGCCGGGGTCAACACCGGGATGCCGGCCGCGTCGGCGACGGTGCCGACCGGCGAGCGCCGCAGCGTGCGGCCGCGCCCCGATGGGGCATCCGGCCTGGTCACCACGGCCACCACCTCGTGGCGGGGCGAGGCCAGGAGAGCCTGCAGCGAGGGCACGGCAGGATCGGGGGTACCGGCGAACACGAGCCTCACTAGCGCCCGACCTTCCCGAACAGGGGATGCGGGCTGGCCCTCACCACGGGCGGAGCGGCCACGCCGAACCAGGCGGCGGCGCGGATCTCGGCCATGGCCAGCTTGCGCGTGGCGGGGTCGAGCCGGTCGACGAAGAGGATGCCGTCGAGGTGATCGGTCTCGTGCTGGATGCACCGGGCCAGCAGCTCGCTGCCCTCGACGGTGCGGGGCTCGCCGTGCTGGTCCCAGCCGCGTGCCACCACGTGCAGGTGCCGGCGGCACTCCCAGCGCAGTTCGGGGATCGACAGGCAGCCCTCGGGACCGATCTGCTCCTCGTCGCCCACCACGTCGAACGTCGGGTTCACCAGATGCCCCGCGAAACCGTCGCAGTCGTAGGCGAACACGCGCAGCCCGACACCGAGCTGGGGCGCGGCGAGACCGGCGCCACCCTCGTCGTGCATGGTGTCGGTGAGGTCGGCCACCAGCCTGCGCAGCTCCGCGTCGAAGGTGGTGACCGGTGCGGCGGAGGTGCGCAACACCGGATCGCCGAAGAGGCGGACGGGCTGGACGGACACGGATCTCCTTGCTGCGGTCGGGTCGGGGGGACGGGCGCGGGACCGGTGGATGGCCCCGGCCGGGCGCCGGGCCGACGACCGACCATTGTGCCACGACGGCCGCCGGCCACGACCTCCGCCGATCACCGGTGTCCTGCGCCTGCCCGCCAGCGGCACCGGCTCAGCCGATCTCCACCGGATCCAGGCGGACGCGCAGCGGCTCGGCGGCCTTGCGGGCGGTGCGGGCGGCCTGGGCCGCGTGCAGGGTTGCCGCCAGCGCGCGGCCCTCGGCGCGGGGCACCCGCAACAGGGCCCGTTCCCGTACCTCGGCAGGCGGGCCGGGCCCGGGGGCGGGTTCGAGCTCCACCGGGCCGAGCACCTCCACCGACGCGGGCAACCCGGCCAGCACCTCCTCGAGCGCCGCGGCTGAGCCCTCCACCGCGGCCATCCGGACGGCGGGCGGGAACCCCACCTCGGCGCGGGACGCCAGCTCGGCGGCGGCGTGCCCGGCGGGATCCCACCGCACGAGGGCCTGCACGGCGGGCTCGGCCGCCTCCGCCATGACCACCACCCGACCCCCGACGGTGTGCGGGACCACGAGCGCCGCGGCCCCGAGCCACCGGCGCAGGGTCTCCTCCACGACGCGCAGATCGGGCCGGGCGAGCATGGCCCAGGAATCGAGCAGCAGGGCGGCGCCGTAGCCCGAGGCGACGCGGGGCTCGGCGCCCGGGGTGGCCACCACGATCTCCGGCGCGTCCGCCACCTCCGCCAGGACCGGCGCCCCGCCGCCCGACGACCGGACGACCGTGCCCGGGAAGGCCCGGCCCAGCTCCTCGGCGGTGCGCCCGGAGCCGACCACGCCCGCCCGCAGCCGCCGCGATCCGCACCCCTGACACCGGTAGGCGCCCTCTGCCCGCCCGCACCAGCGGCAGGTCGGGAGCGCCGCGGCGGACGCGGCGTCCCCGGCCCGACCGCGCAGCCCGAGCGGCCCCGCGCAGTGCCGGCACCGGGCGGTCTCCCGGCACGAGCCGCACGACAGCCACGGCACGTACCCGGCCCGCGGCACCTGCACCAGCACCGGTCGGCCCCCGGCGAGCGCGCCGCGGGCCGCCTCGAACGCGATGGCGGGCAGCCGGGCCGCGCGCGCCTGGGGATCGCGGACGAGCTGCACGTCGGTCTCCCCCACGGCCGTGACGCGCGGCATGGCGGCCCGCACCGCGGACCGCTCGGCGACCACCTCGCGTGCCCAGCCCGACTCGACGAGCAGCTGCCCCTCCGCGGTACGCGCGTACCCGGCGACCAGCAGCGCCGCGCCCGCGGCGTGGGCGCGCAGCACGAGCACGTCGCGGACGTGCGGGTACGGCGCGCGGGGCTCCGCGTGGAGATCGTCGCCGTCGTCCCAGACGGCCAGCAGCCCGAGCTTCTCGACGGGCGCGAACGCGGCCGAGCGCGTGCCGACGACCACCCGGATCCGGCCCCTCCGGACGGCGAGCCAGCGCCGGTAGCGCTCCGCGGGCCCGAGCTCCGCGGTCAGCGCCACCACCGCGCCCGCGCCGAGCCGGTTCGCGCAGGCGGTGTGCAGGGCGTCGACGTCGCGCTGGTCGGGCACCACCAGCAGCGCCCCCCGGCCGGCCGCGACCGTGGCCGCCGCGGCCTCGGCCAGCCGCTCTGCCCAGGCCTCGCGCGGCAGGGCCTGCCAGACGGCGTGCGCGGCCCGGCCTCCGGCCAGCGCGTCGAGGAGAGCGGGCCCGCGTGCGTAGCGCTCCCACCCGGGCGACACGGGCGGTGCGAGGGACGGGGGCGCGGGGGGTTCAGCGGGCGGCTCGGCCTCGATGCGGGCATGACGCGGCGGCACCGCCAGCCGCAGGACATCCGCCATCACACCCGCGTAGCGATCGGCCACGGCCCGGCACAGCGCCGCGACCTCGGAGGTGAGAGCAGGCTCTGCGGAGACCACCTTCTCGACCCACGCGAGCGTGCCCGTGTGCTCGGACTCCGCAGCGCGTTCGAGCAGGTAGCCGTCGACCAGCCGGCCCGCGAAACGGATCCGCAGCCGCACGCCCGGGACCGCGGCCTCGTCGAGGTGCTCGGGCACCCGGTAGTCGAACGGGCGATCCAGATGCGCCAGGGCGACGTCGACCGCCACCCGCGCCACCGGCAGGGCGGCCGCCGGACGCCACTCCCCCCGGTTGCGCGCTGCCACCGGAACTCCTCGCTGTCGCCGGCCGCCCGGTCCACCAGAGCCGCCACGCAGGGCGGGAGCGGGCACCGGCGGGCTCGTCATGCCCTGATGGTGCACCCCGGCACCGACACTCTCGACGGGCAGCGGCCCCGCGGGCACCGCCGGGCTCAGGCGCCCGCGGCCGCCTTCAGCTCGTCGGCACGCGAGGTGCTCTCCCACGGCAGCTCGATGTCGGTGCGCCCGAAATGGCCGTACGCGGCGGTCTGCGCGTAGATCGGGCGGAGCAGGTCGAGGTCCCGGATGATCGCGGCCGGGCGCAGGTCGAAGACCTGCGAGATGGCCGACTGGATCCGCTGCGGGTCGACGTTCTCGGTGCCGAACGTCTCGACGAACAGCCCGACCGGGGCCGCCTTGCCGATCGCGTACGCCACCTGTACCTCGATGCGCTCGGCGAGGCCTGCGGCGACCGCGTTCTTGGCCACCCAGCGCATGGCGTAGGCGGCGGACCGGTCGACCTTCGACGGGTCCTTGCCGGAGAACGCGCCGCCCCCGTGGCGCGCGAACCCCCCGTAGGTGTCGACGATGATCTTGCGGCCGGTCAGGCCCGCGTCGCCCATCGGGCCGCCGACCACGAACCGGCCGGTCGGGTTGACCAGCAGCGAGTAGTCGGAGACGTCGAGGCCGAGGCCACCCAGCTCGGGCAGCACGACGTACTCGCGGATGTCCGGGGCGAGCATGCCGTCGAGGTCGATGTCCGCGGCGTGCTGGCTGGACACCACGACGGTGTCCAGGCGCACGGCCCGGTCACCGTCGTAGGCGATCGTGACCTGGGTCTTGCCATCGGGCCGCAGGTAGGGCAGCACGCCGCTCTTGCGCACCTCGGTCAGCCGCCTGGCCAGCCGGTGGGCGAGCGCGATCGGCAGCGGCAGCAGCTCCGGGGTGTCGTTGTTGGCGTAGCCGAACATCAGGCCCTGGTCGCCGGCGCCCTGCTTGGCGATCTCGTCCTCCGACAGCTCGACGCGGCTCTCGTAGGCCGTGTCGACGCCCTGTGCGATGTCGGCGGACTGGGCACCGATCGCGACGTTGACGCCGCAGGAGTTGCCGTCGAAGCCCTTGGCCGACGAGTCGTCGCCGATCTCGAGGATCTTCTCCCGCACCAGCGTCGGGATGTCGACGTAGGCGCTGGTGGTGACCTCGCCCGCGACGTGCACCTGGCCGGTGGTCACGAGGGTCTCGACCGCGACGCGACTGCGGGGGTCCTGCGCGAGGAGCGCGTCCAGGACGGTGTCGCTGATGGCGTCGCACATCTTGTCGCGGTGACCTTCGGTCACCGACTCGCTGGTGAACAACCTGGTACTCGGCACGCTGGACTCCATCTCATGATCGGCTGATCGTTGCGGTCTCCCGCCGTTCCAGCGTAGTCGACCTCGTCGGCACGCCTGCCACCTGCCGTGCCCGTGACGCCCTGCACCCTCCGTGACAGTGCACACGACACGCCACCGGAATGGCGCTGGTCGCAGGCACCGCATCCGCCGCGCCGTCCGGGAGCACGCCGGGCACGTGCATCGTCACCGTGAACGTCCGCGCCGAGCCGACCGCGGACGCGCGGATCGTGGCCGTGTGCACCTCCGGCAAGGCCGTGCAGGTCGCGGGGAGCAAGGACGGCTTCGTCCACCTCACCGTCCTCGACGGGTGGGCCGCGCAGCAGTACATCTCGGTGAACGGCGCCAGGCCCGCGGCGTCGGGGCCCACGCCTGCCACTCCCGAGCCGGGCGCGGCCACGGGGACGTCCGCGGGCGAGGACGTGCCCACCACCGGGCCGACGCCCGAGCCGGGTGCCGACGGCACCGGCGGTCCGTCTCGATCCGGGGCGGGCCGCCGTTGCGTCGATCAGATGCGGCCCGCCACCGCATCCCAGACCCGTGACGCCAGCAGCGCCTTGGAGCCCTTCGGAAGCAGGGACTCGGTGCCGTCGGCGCCCAGCAGCCACCCCGCGTTGTCGGCCACCTCGAACGCCTGCCCGTCCCCCACGGCGTTGACGACGAGCAGGTCGCAGCCCTTGCGGACCAGCTTGAGCCGGCCGTGGTGCAGTGCGTCGCCCTCCGCGTCGCCGGTCTCGGCCGCGAATCCGACCACCACCTGACCGGGTTCGCGGGCCCCGACCAGCTCCACGAGGATGTCCGGGTTCTTCGCCAGCCGCAGCGGCTCCGGCTCCCCGGCACCCTTCTTGATCTTGTGGCTGACGAGCGACACCGGCCGGAAGTCGGCCACGGCCGCCGCCATCACCACCGCGTCCGCACCCTTCACCGCCCCGAGCATCGCCTCGCGCAGCTCGGCGGCCGAGCCGACGCGCACGACCTCGACGGCCGCCGGATCGCCGAGGTCGGCGGTGTGGGCGGCCACGAGCGTGACGGCCGCGCCCCGCTGCGCCGCCACCCGCGCCAGCGCGTGGCCCTGCCGCCCGGACGACCGGTTCCCCAGGTAACGGACGGGATCGAGCGCCTCCCGCGTGCCCCCGGCGGAGACCACGACCCGCCGGCCGTCCAGGTCTCGCGGCAACGCATCCGCACGCTCCAGCAGCAGGCGCGCGAGATCGGCGATCTCGGCCGGATCGGGAAGCCGCCCGGGGCCGGTGTCCTTCCCGGTGAGCCGGCCCGACGCGGGCTCCAGCACGACGACACCGCGCGAGCGCAGCAGCGCGACGTTGGCCCGGGTGGCGGGGTGCTCCCACATCTCGGTGTGCATGGCCGGGGCGAAGAGCACCGGGCACCGGGCGGTGAGCAGCGCCGCGGTGAGCAGGTCGTCGGCGCGGCCCGAAGCGGCCCGTGCCATGAGATCGGCCGTGGCGGGCGCCACGACGACCAGATCGGCCTCCTGGCCCAGCGTGACGTGCGGGACGGCCGGGACGTCGACGAAGACGCCGGTGTGCACCGGCTGGCCGGACAACGCCTCGAACGTGGCGGCCCCCACGAACTCCAGGGCCGACGCGGTGGGCAGGACCCGAACGGAGTGGCCGGTCTCGGTGAGCCGCCGCAGCAGCTCCACGCTCTTGTAGGCGGCGATGCCGCCGGCCACCCCGAGCAGGACCCGGGGAGCCACGTGCCTACTCGCCCTCGGTGTGCTCGAGCAGCCCCGCCTGGATCTCACGCATGGCGATCGACAGCGGCTTCTCGCGCGGACCCGGCTCGACGAGCGGGCCCACGTACTCCAGCAGTCCCTCGCCCAGCTGCGAGTAGTAGTCGTTGATCTGGCGGGCACGCTTGGCCGCGTAGATGACCAGCGCGTACTTGGAGCTCACCTGGCCGAGGAGGTCGTCGATGGGGGGGTTGGTGATGCCCTCGGGAACGGAACCGGCCCTCGGGCCGGTCAGCGGCATGCTCACTCAGTTACTCCAGTCAGTGGCGATGGGCCGGGTCGAGCCCGGCCGACCAGCAAGTCTACCAACCGCGCCGCGACCTCTCCGACGTCGTGGTTGACCAGCTCCACATCGAACTCGCTGCGGGCGGCCAGCTCCTCGCGCGCGGTCTCCAGACGGCGGGCGAACTGGGCGGGCGATTCGGTGTCGCGTTCGCGGAGCCTGCGCTCCAGCTCCTCGAACGACGGTGGTTCGACGAAGACCGTGATGGACTCCGGCATCGCGGCCTTCAACGCCCTGGCGCCGTGGAGATCGACCTCGACGAGCACCGGATCACCCGCGGCCAAGTGGCGTTCGACCGGCTCCCGAGGGGTGCCGGAGCGCTGCAGCCCGCCGTGGATCTCGGCCCACTCCAGCAGCTCGTCGCGGACCAGCAGGTCGTCGAAGCCCTCGGGTCCGACGAAGTGGTAATGCACGCCCTCGACCTCGCCGGGGCGCGGGCCGCGGGTCGTGGCCGAGACGCTGAAGAACAACTCGGGCAGCTGCGTGCGCAGCTCGGCGACGATGCTGGTCTTCCCGACACCGGAGGGGCCGGCCAGGACGATCAGCCGGCCCCTCCGGACGTCGCGGGGGTCGCTCACCCCTCGAAGTGCGCCAGCAGTGCCTTGCGCTGGCGGTCGCCGAGACCGCGCAGCCGCCGTGACGGGGCGATCTCGAGCTGCTCCATGATCTGGGCGGCACGGACCTTGCCCACCGACGGCATCGCCTCGAGCAGGGCCGTCACCTTCATCTTGCCGAGAACCTCGTCGGTGTCCGACTGCTTGAGCACCTCGCCGAGCGTCGTGCCGCCGCGCTTGAGCCGCTCCTTCAACTCGGCCCGGACCCGGCGCGCCTCGGCCGCCTTCCGCAACGCGTCAGCACGCTGTTCCTCGGTCAGCTGGGGAAGGGCCACGGTCTCCTCCGTCTTTCGTCCTGCAGCCCCGTCGTCAGGGTTGCAACATCTGCGCCGGCGGGCTTCCCCGCTCGGTGGTCCGAACGTACTCAGCTCCCTCCCGGATACGGCAACGGGGGGTGCCACCTGTGGGTTCTCTTCCCCGCGACGCATACGGCGATAGCACGAACGGGCGAACTCGGCGCGGCGCGACGCGCCCGCTCAGCGCACCGGTGGGACCGCCCCTGGATCGCGGACACAACGGGCGGTAGGCGGTCGACCACACACCGTACGAGGGCGCCCGGCGCGCCGTGGCGTCTCCGCGCACGACCCGGGTGATCACCGGCCCTCAGTCCGCCGTCGCCAGCTCGTCCCGCAGCACCTGCGCGGCGCCGCGCAGGGCCGCCACGGACGGGCCGGCCCTCAGCACCGACCGGGACGCCGACGGCAGGACGATCCCCGCCAGCCCCCCGAACCGCGCCGCGATGTCGGCCGGGCCCGCACCCTGCGCGCCGAGCCCGGGAGCGAGGACGGGCCCGTTCAGCGTGGAGAGGTCCAGGTCGTGGTCCGCCGTCGCGCCGACCACCACGCCGACGTCCCCGAGCGGCGCGGCGGCGGCGTTGCGCGCGGCGGCGGCGTCCACGACCGACTGCGCCACCGTCACGCCGCCCACGGAGGCGAGCTGAACGCCCTCTCCCTCGGCGTTCGACGTGCGGGCCAGCACGAACACCCCGCGCCCGGCCTCGGCGGCCGCCGTCAGCCCGGGGCCGAGGGCGCCGAACCCGAGGTACGGGGAGAGCGTCACCGCGTCCGCGCCCAGCGGCGCCTGCACCGCGAGGTAGGCGTCGGCGTAGCCGTCCATCGTGGACCCGATGTCGCCGCGCTTGACGTCGAGGATCACCAGGGTGCCGGTTCCGGTGAAGGCGGCGAGCAGGGGCTCCAGCACGGCGATCCCGGCGGAACCGTGCCGTTCGAAGAACGCCGACTGCGGCTTCACGACGGCGATGTGCCCGGCGAACGCCTCGACGCACCCGTCACAGAACCGGGCGAGCCCCTCGGCATCGTCGGTGAGCCCCCACTCGGCCAGCAGGGCCGGGTGCGGGTCGATCCCGACACACAGGTTCCCGAGCGCGGTGACGGCGGCCGTGAGCCTCGTGCCGAACGGGGCGCTCACCGCCCCTTCTTCAGCGCCGCGTGCGCGTCCTGCAGCGATCTGACGCCGATCCTGCCCGCCTTCATCGCCTCGATGCCCTGTACCGCCGCCGCGGCGCCCTGCACGGTCGTGATGCACGGGATGCCCCGGCTCACGGCAGCCGCGCGGATCTCGTAGCCGTCCACGCGGGGGCCGGAGTTGCCGTAGGGGGTGTTGATGATCATGTCGACGACACCTGCGTATATCATGTCCACAATGGTCTCGAGGTGGGGATCGCCGCCCTCGAAGTGCTTGCGCACCACCGTCACGGCGAGCCCGTAGCGGCGCAGGACGTCGGCGGTGCCCGCGGTCGCCAGCACCTCGAAGCCGAGGTCGGCCAGCCGCAGCACCGGGAACACCATGGCCCGCTTGTCGCGGTCGGCCATCGAGACGAACACCCGTCCCGACGTCGGCAGCGAGCCGTAGGCTCCCGCCTGCGACTTCGCGAACGCCGCGCCGAAGGAGGCGTCGAAGCCCATCACCTCGCCGGTGGACTTCATCTCCGGGCCGAGCAGCGGGTCGATGTTCTTGCCCTCGCGGGTGCGGAACCGGTTGAACGGCAGCACCGCCTCCTTGACGGCGATCGGCGCGTCGGGCGGCATCACGCCGCCGTCGCCCTCGGCGGGCAGGAGCCCCTCCTCCCGCAACGCGGCGATCGTCGCGCCGAGCATGATCCGTGCCGCCGCCTTCGCCAGCGGAACGGCCGTCGCCTTGGACACGAACGGCACGGTGCGCGACGCGCGCGGGTTGGCCTCCAGCACGTAGAGCGTCTCGCCGTGCAGCGCGTACTGGACGTTGAGCAGCCCCCGCACCCCGACCTCGTGCGCGATGGCCTCGGTGGACGTGCGGACCGTCGCGAGCACCGAGGCGCCCAGCGTGATCGGCGGCAGCGTGCACGAGGAGTCGCCGGAGTGGATCCCGGCCTCCTCGATGTGCTCCATGACGCCGCCGATGAACACGTCGGTGCCGTCGCAGAGCGCGTCGACATCGATCTCGATGGCGTCGTCGAGGAAACGGTCGACCAGCACCGGGCGCTCGTCGCTGATCGTGGTGGCGCGGGAGATGTAGCCGCGCAGCGTCTCGTCGTCGTAGACGATCTCCATGCCGCGCCCGCCCAGCACGTAGGACGGCCGGACGAGCACCGGATAGCCGATGCGCGCGGCGATCTCCTGGGCCGCGGCGAACGTCGTGGCCATGCCGAACGCGGGCGCCGGGAGGCCCGCCCTGCGGAGCACCTCGCCGAACGCGCCGCGGTCCTCGGCCAGGTCGATCGCGGCCGCGGAGGTGCCCACCACGGGCACGCCCGCGGCCGTGAGCCGGTCGGCCAGCCCCAGCGGCGTCTGGCCGCCGAGCTGCACGATCACGCCCGCGACGGTGCCGCTCTGCTGCTCCGCGTGCACGACCTCCATGACGTCCTCGAACGTCAGCGGCTCGAAGTAGAGGCGGTCGGCGGTGTCGTAGTCGGTGGAGACGGTCTCGGGGTTGCAGTTGACCATCACGGTCTCGAAACCCACCTCCCGCAGCGCCATCACCGCGTGCACACACGAGTAGTCGAACTCGATGCCCTGCCCGATGCGGTTGGGCCCGGAGCCCAGGATGAGCACCTTCGGCTTCTCGGTCTGCGGCGCGATCTCCGACTCCGCGGACGGGTCGGTCTCGTAGGCGCTGTAGTGGTACGGGGTCTTCGCGGCGAACTCGGCGGCGCAGGTGTCGACGGTCTTGTAGACCGGCCGGATGCCGAGCCGGTGGCGCAGCAGGCGTACCCCGTCCTCGCCGGCGAACTCCGGGCGCAGCGCGGCGAGCTGCCGGTCCGACAGCCCGGCCCGCTTGGCCCTGCGCAGCAGCGTCGCCTCCAGCACCGGCGCGTCGAGGATCTCCTGGCGCAGCTCGGTGAGCACGGCGATCTGGTCGAGGAACCACGGGTCGATGCCCGATACCTCGGCGGCCCGCTGCACCGAGACGCCGCCGCGCAACGCGCGCTCGACCGCGTAGATCCGCCCGTCGACGGGCGTACGGATCTCCGGCTCGCCCTCGGGATCGGGCGTGGTCCAGAAGCCGGCCGCCGCGGTCTCCATCGACCGCAGCGCCTTGCCCAGCGCCTCCGGGAACGACCGGCCCAGCGCCATGGCCTCGCCGACGCTCTTCATGGTGGTGGTCAGCTCGGGGTCGGCGCCCGGGAACTTCTCGAACGCGAACCGCGGCACCTTCACGGCCACGTAGTCCAGGGCGGGCTCGAACGCGGCGAGCGTCTCGCCGGTGATGTCGTTGCGGATCTCGTCGAGCGTGTACCCGACGGCCAGCCGGGCCGCGATCTTCGCGATCGGGAACCCGGTGGCCTTGGACGCGAGCGCGCTCGACCGCGAGACGCGCGGGTTCATCTCGATGACGACGAGCCGCCCGGTGTCGGGGTGCACGGCGAACTGGATGTTGCAGCCGCCGGTGTCGACGCCGACCGCACGCAGCACCGCGATGCCGAGGTCGCGCATGTCCTGGTACTCGCGGTCGGTGAGCGTCATGGCCGGGGCGACGGTGATCGAGTCACCGGTGTGCACGCCCATCGGGTCGATGTTCTCGATGGAGCAGATCACGACCACGTTGTCGTGGCGGTCGCGCATCAGCTCCAGCTCGAACTCCTTCCAGCCCAGCACCGACTCCTCGATGAGCACCTCGGTGACCGGCGACGCGGCGAGCCCCCCGCCGGCGAGCCGCTCCAGGTCCTCGTCGGTGTGGGCCATGCCCGAGCCGAGCCCGCCCATCGTGAACGACGGCCGGATCACCACCGGCAGCCCCAGGTCGGCGACCGCGGAGTGCACCTCGTCCATGGAGTGGCAGACGGCGCTGCGCGGCACGTCGCCGCCCACACCCAGCACGATCTCCTTGAACTTGAGCCGGTCCTCGCCGCGCCGGATGGCCTCGACGTCGGCGCCGATCAGCTCCACGCCGTAGCGCTCGAGGACGCCGTTCTCGTGCAGGGCGATCGCGGTGTTCAACGCGGTCTGGCCGCCGAGCGTGGCCAGTATCGCGTCCGGGCGCTCCGCGGCGATCACCTGCTCCACGAACTCCGGCGTGATCGGCTCGACGTAGGTGGCGTCGGCGAACTCGGGGTCGGTCATGATCGTGGCCGGGTTGGAGTTCACCAGCGAGACCCGGATGCCCTCGGCCCGCAGGACGCGGCACGCCTGGGTTCCCGAGTAGTCGAACTCGCACGCCTGCCCGATGACGATGGGTCCCGACCCGATGACCATGACGTGGCGGATGTCGTCGCGCTTGGGCATCAGGCGGCCCCTCCTGACAGGTGGTGGCGGCCGCCGGGGCTCATCAGGTCCGCGAAGCGGTCGAACAGCTCGGCCGCGTCGTGCGGGCCCGCCGCCGCCTCGGGGTGGTACTGGACGCTGAACGCCGGGACGTCGAGCGCGCGCAGGCCCTCCACACAGCCGTCGTTGGGGCAGGTGTGGGTGATCTCGGCCGGGCCGAACGGCGTGTCGAACCGCTCCCCCGCCTCGCCCTCGACGGCGAACCCGTGGTTCTGCGAGGTGATCGCCACGCGGCCGGTGGCGTGCTCGACGACCGGGATGTTGATGCCGCGGTGGCCGTAGCGGAGCTTGTAGGTGCCCCGGCCCAGCGCGCGCGCCAGTATCTGGTTGCCGAAGCAGATGCCGAACAGCGGGATCCGCCGCTGCAGCACCTGGCGGGTCAGCTCGACCGGGCCGTCGGCGGTGGCCGGGTCACCGGGTCCGTTGGAGAGGAAGAACCCGTCCGGGGCCAGCTCCTCGATCTGCTCGATCGTCGTCGAGGCCGGTAGCACGTGCGTCTCGATGCCCCGCGCGGCGAGCATCCGCGGGGTGTTGGACTTGATGCCGACGTCCAGCGCGGCCACCCGGAAACGGGTCGGCCCGGCCGCGGGCACGACGTAGGGCTCGGGCGTGGTGACGGCGCCGTAGAGGTCGGCGCCCTCCATGTGCGGGCTCTGCAGGACGCGGGCGACCAGCTCGGCGTCCGGGGCGAGCGCGTCGCCGGAGAAGACCCCGGCCCGCATCGCGCCGCGCTCCCTCAGGTGCCGCACCAGGGCCCGGGTGTCGATCCCGGCCACGCCGACGATCCCGTTCCGCTCCAGCGCCGCGTCGAGCGTGCCGGTGGAGCGCCAGTTGGACGGCGAGCGGCTCGGGTCGCGCACCACGTACCCGGCGACCTGGATGGCCGAGGACTCGTCGTCCTCGTCGTTCCAGCCGGTGTTGCCGATCTGCGGGGCGGTCTGCACCACGATCTGACGGTGGTAGGACGGGTCGGTCAGCGTCTCCTGGTAGCCGGTCATGCCGGTGGTGAACACCGCCTCGCCGAGCCCGGTGCCGGTGGCGCCGTAGGCCTCGCCACGGAAGATCCTGCCGTCCTCCAGTACCAGCAGCGCCGTCATGCCGGGTGCTCCTCGGCCGATGGCGCTCCCGGTACCGGGCCCGTGGTGGTGGTCGGCGTGGTCATACAACGTCCCCGTTCCTCGTCGTGATCCGCCCGCGCAGCACCGTGGCGACCACCGTGGCCGGCAGCCGCATGCCCTCGTAGGGCGTGTTGGACGCGCGGCTGGCCAGCTTCGCGCCCCGCACCGTCCAGACGCCGTCCGGGTCGACCAGCGCGAAGTTCGCGGGCTCGCCCGCAGCGATCGGACGGCCCTGGTCGGGCAGCCCCGCGATCTCCGCGGGCCGCTCGGACAGCACCCGCGCGACGCCACGCCAGTCGAGCAGGCCGGGCTCGAGCATCGTGTGCACCACCACGGACAGGGCCGTCTGCAGGCCGAGCATCCCGGGCCTGGCCGCGGCCCACTCGGTGTCCTTGTACTGGGGCGCGTGGGGCGCGTGGTCGGTGGCGACGACGTCGATCACGCCTTCGGCGAGCGCCGCGCGCATCGCGTCGGTGTCCGGCCCGGTGCGCAGCGGCGGGTTGACCTTGTTCACCGGGTCGTAGCTGGTCAGCCGGGCGTCGGTGAGCAGCAGGTGGTGCGGGGTGACCTCGGCGCTGACCCGTACGCCTGCCGCCTTGGCGGCGCGCAGCACGTCGATCGTGCGGGCGCTCGAGACATGGCAGACGTGCAGCGCGGCACCGGCCTCGCGGGCCAGCGCGCAGTCGCGCGCCACGATCGTCTCCTCGGCGGTGGCGGGCCAGCCGGCCAACCCCAGCCGGGACGCCACGACACCCTCGTGCGCCTGCGCGCCCCCGGTGAGGCGGTGGTCCTCCGCGTGCTGGGCGATCACGACGTCGAGCGCGGACGCGTACTCCAGCGCCCGGCGCATGATCAAGGGATCGTTCACGCACCGGCCGTCGTCGGAGAACATCCGCACCCGTGCGCGGCTGCGCGCCATCGTGCCGAGCTCGGCCATCTTCGTGCCCTCGAGCCCGACGGTGACCGCTCCGACCGGGTGCACGTCCACGAGCCCGACGTCCTCCCCGCGGCGGCGCACGTGCTCCACCACGACGTCGGTGTCGGCCACGGGGTCGGTGTTGGGCATCGCGAAGACCGCGGTGAACCCGCCCAGCGCGGCGGCGGCCGAGCCGGTGGCGATGGTCTCGGACTCCTCACCGCCGGGCTCGCGGAGGTGCGTGTGCAGGTCGACGAAGCCCGGCAGCAGCACGAGCCCCGCGGCGTCGAGGACCGGCACGCCGTCGGGCGGGGTGATCCCGGAGCCGATCGAGACGACGACCCCGTCCCGCACCAGCAGGTCCACGGCGTCGGGGCCGCCGTAGGGCCGCGCGGAGGTGATCAGCAGGTCGTGCACGGGGGCTCCGTTCCCGATCGCAGCATGGTGAGAGTGCTCCGGTTCAGTCGCAGCAGTGTCACCCTGCCGGCCGCCAGACGGCTCATTCCGGGGCTCCTGCCAGCAGGTGGTACAGGACGGCCATGCGCACGTGGACGCCGTTGCGAACCTGCGCCAGAACCGCCGACCGCGCGCCGTCGGCCACCGCGGGCGCGATCTCCATGCCCCGCACCATCGGCCCGGGGTGCAGGACGACGGCGTGCTCGGGGAGCAGCGCGGCGCGCTCCTCGGACAGCCCGTAGCCCACCGCGTACTCGCGCGAGGACGGGAAGAACGAGCCGTGCATGCGCTCGGCCTGTACCCGCAGCATCATGACGGCGTCCAGCGCGGGCAGCTCGGCGTCGAGCTCGGGGCTGACCCGGCACGGCCACTCGACGACCCCGACCGGCAGCAGCGTCGGCGGCGCGATCAGCACCACCTCGGCGCCGAGCGTGGCGAGCAGCAGAACGTTCGAGCGGGCGACGCGGCTGTGCAGGACGTCACCCACGATCCCGATCCGGCGCCCGGCGATCGAGCCGAGGCGGTCGCGCAGCGTGGCCGCGTCCAGGAGCGCCTGCGTGGGGTGCTCGTGCGTGCCGTCGCCGGCGTTGACGATCGACGTGTGGGTGCCGGTGGCGGCGGCGTCCCGGTCGGCCCACGCGGCCATGCGGTGCGCCGCTCCCGACGCGGGATGGCGGACGATCACGCAGTCGGCGCCCATCGCGGAGAGCGTGAGCGAGGTGTCGCGCAGCGACTCGCCCTTCGCCACCGACGAGCCGGACGCGCTGACGTTCACGGTGTCGGCACTCATCCACTTGCCCGCGACCTCGAACGACACGCGGGTGCGGGTGGAGTTCTCGTAGAACATCGTGACGACGGTGCGGCCGCGGAGCGTCGGCAGCTTGCGCACCTCGCGGCCCAGCAGGGCCTGCTTGAGACGGTCGGAGGTGTCGAGCAGGGCGGTGGCCGCGGCGGCGTCGAGGTCGGTCACCGAGAGCAGGTGCTTCATGCGCGTCCCAGCCGTACGGCGTCGGCGCCGTCGGTCTCCTCGAGCAGCACCAGGATCTGCTCCTCACGGGAGGTCGGGACGTTCTTGCCCACGTAGTCGGCACGGATGGGCAGCTCCCGGTGCCCGCGGTCGACGAGGACGGCGAGCTGCACCGCGCGGGGACGGCCGTGGTCGCTCAGCGCGTCCAGGGCCGCGCGGACCGTGCGCCCGGACATCAGCACGTCGTCGACCAGGACGACCAGCACGTCGTCGAGCCCGCCCTCGGGCACCTGGGTGTCCTCCAGCGCGCGAGCGGGCCGGCGGCGCAGGTCGTCGCGGTAGAGCGTCGGATCGACGGACCCGACCGGCGGGGCGCTCCCCTCGAACTCGGCGATCGCCCCCGCCAGCCGGCGGGCGAGCACGGCGCCGCGGGTGGGGATGCCGATCAGCACGACGTTCTCGGCGCCTGCCGTCTTCTCGATGATCTGGTGCGCGATGCGCGCGATGGTGCGGGTGACGTCGGCGGCGCTGAGGAGCTCCCGTGCGGGAGGGCTCGCACCGACCTGGTCCCCGCGGCGAGCGTCCGCCACGAGTCTCTCCTTCCCCGCCTCACCGGACGGGCCATTAAAGGATCTGTGGGAGCACCGTATCAGCGCCGGGTGGCCGACCCGCCCGGCCACCTCGACAACGGGAGTGTCACGCCGGGTATGAACGGACCGCCACCCACTCGTACCTCACGGGTCACACCTCTGTCACCGTCGGAGCGCGCGTGGGTGCCGCCGGTGGCGCGAAAGGGCTGGCCCAGGCGTGTCGATCAGCCGATCGAGTGATCTCTGGTCCGAAGGTCACGATCAGGGGGTGGGCAACTTGACCGATCGGCGGCGCGAGCGCATGATTACTCTGCGTATTGATTCCTTGTTCGCTCGGTGTCCGCGGTTGCGGGGGGCACACCGGGCCGGCCAAGGGTCCCCGCACTCCCGCGCAACGGCTCCCTGCGCACCCCAGTCAACACCGCGTTCCCCACCTCCGCGGCGGGAACCGATGGACCAGCAAGTAAGGAGGTCGCCAGCATGGGCGACTACGCCAAGGCGCTCGGCGGCAAGCTGCGCGCCATCCGGCAGCAGCAGGGATTGTCACTCCACGGCGTCGAGCAGAAGTCCGGCGGTCGCTGGAAGGCGGTCGTCGTGGGCTCCTACGAGCGCGGCGACCGCGCCGTCACCGTGCAGAAGCTGGCCGAGCTGGCCGACTTCTACGGCGTTCCCGTGGCCGAGCTGCTCCCCGAGGGACGCGTCCCGTCCGGCTCGGAACCCGCCACGAAGATCGTCATCAACCTGGAGCGACTCCAGCAGCTCCCCGCCGACAAGGTCGGCCCGCTGGCCCGCTACGCCGCCGCGATCCAGAGCCAGCGCGGTGACTACAACGGCAAGGTCCTCTCGATCCGCGCCGAGGACCTCCGGTCGCTGTCGATCATCTACGACATGACGCCGGGCGAGCTCACCGACCAGCTTATCGACTGGGGCGTCCTGCCCCCCGAGGCGCGCCCGGTCGGGTAGCCCGCGCAGGTCCGGCACTCGGGGAAGGGCGCCGGACCACGGACAGCGAGCCGCACCGACTCCCCGACAGACGGTGCGGCCCGCCGGGGCCCCGTGTCACATCGCGCGGGCTCGTCGCGCTTTCAACACCCCGTCTCCCGACATCGCGCGGGCTCGTTGCTGTTGCGGGAGCCCACGTTGCGCATCGCGCGGGCTCGTTGCTGTTGCGGGGTCAGGCGGGGGTTGCCTCGAGGGCGGCGGTCGTGCGGCCCGCCCTCGTCACGACCACGATCGCCGGCACCAGCCCCAGCGCCGTCAGGACCGCCCCGGCGCCGGGAGGCGCGGCGAGCCCCCATCCGGCGGCGAGCACGACTCCCCCGAACGCGGCGCCGATCGCGTTGGCCAGGTTGAAGGCCGACTGGATCGCCGCCGACGCCAGTGCGGGCGCGTCGCCCGCCGAGTCCATCACCACGGACTGCACCGCGGGTACGAGCGCCACCCCGATCGCCCCGACTCCGAAGATCATGACCGGGGCGAGCACCGGGGAACGGACCGCGAACACCGCCACGAGCAGCAACGACGCCTGCCCGCCGAGCAGCCCGACCACCACGCGACGCGGGTCGAATCGGTCGGCGAGCCGGCCGCCGAGGACGGTGCCCACCGTCATGCCCAGGCCGAAGACGGCGAGCAGCACGGGCATCGCGGCGGCTCCGTAGCCCGCGAGCTCGGTCATCATCGGCGCGATGAAGGTGTAGAAGGCGAACAGACCGCTGCAGCCGATCACCACCGTGCCCAGCGCCAGCAGCACCGCGGGGGCCCGGAGCGCGGCGAACTCGGCCGCGAGGCTCGGGCGGGCCGTGACGGAGTCGCGGGGGACGGTGGCGAGCATCCCGGCCACGCAGAGCAACGCCAGTACGGTGATCATGACGAAGGCCAGGCGCCAGCCGGCCAGCCCCCCGAGCAGCGTCGCCGCCGGTACCCCGACCAGGTTCGCGACCGTCAGCCCGAGCAGCATCGAGGCCACCGCCGACGCCCGCCTGCGCTCCGGCACGAGCGAGGCCGCCACGAGCGCCCCGATGCCGAAGAACGCCCCGTGCGGCAGCCCGGACAGGAAGCGCGCCACCAGCAGCAGCCCGAACCCGGGGGCCAGCGCGGCCAGCGCGTTGCCCGCGGCGAACAGCGCCATGAACAGCAGCAGCGCGGTGCGACGACGCAGCCGCACGGCCGCCGCGGCGAGCAACGGGGCCCCGACCACCACGCCCACGGCGTAGGCGGTGACGAGGTTGCCCACGACCGGAACGGACACGGACAGATCGGTGGCGATGCGGGGCAGCAGACCCATCACGGCGAACTCGGAGAGCCCGATGGCGAACGCCCCCAGCGCCATCGCGACGATCGCGACGGGCACGGCGGTACTCCTGCAGACGGCGGGACGGTGAACGGCCGCCTCGTCGTTGCAGCTGGCCAGGTCCCGACGCTACGCCGCGGTCAGAGCCGCTGTCGAATCGATTCGATGTGGTTCCGAACACCGCCGTCCCGGTTCGGGGTCATGCAGCTGCGATGCGGTGGGAGCTGCTCAGCGGGTGGCGCGGAGGTGCTCCGCTATGTCGGAGATCCGGCCCAGCACCCCGTTCAGGAATCGCGGGCTGTCGTCCGTCGACAGGGTTCTCGCCAGCTCCACCGCTTCCGTGATCGCCACCGGGTCGTCGATCTCGTCGACCCAGAGCAGCTCGAACACCCCGATGCGCAGCAGCGTGCGGTCGACAGCGGGCATGCGCGCGACCGACCAGCCCTCGGCATGCTCGGCGAGCAGCTGGTCGATGCGCTCGCGGTGCTCGACGACGCCCTCCACGAGCATCGCGGCGTACTCCGAGACCGGGGGCGCATCGTCGGTCTCGCGGCGATGGGCGAGCACGACCAGCGGATCGTCGCCACGGGCCTCGGACTCGAACAGGATGTCCAGTGCGCGTTTCCGCGCCTTGGTGCGCGCTCTCAGCATGAGTATCGGGGCATCAGGAGGAGATGCGGCCCAGGTAGCGACCGTCGCGGGTGTCCACCTTGACCTTCTCGCCGGTGGTGACGAACAGCGGAACCTGGATCTCCGCGCCCGTCTCCAGGGTGGCCGGCTTGGTGCCGCCGGTGGAGCGGTCGCCCTGCAGCCCCGGGTCGGTGTGGGCGATGACCAGCTCCACCGAGGTGGGCAGCTCGATGTAGAGCGGCACGCTCTCGTGCAGCGCCACCATCGCCGTCTGGTTCTCCAGCAGGTAGCCCGCGTTGCTCCCGACGGTGACCTCGGGGATCGGGATCTGGTCGAACGTGTCGCCGTCCATGAACACGAAATCGGCGCCGTCACGGTAGAGGAAGGTCATGTCGCGGCGGTCGACGGTGGCGGTGTCGACCTTGGTGCCGGCGTTGAACGTCTTGTCGACGACCTTGCCCGTCATCACGTTCTTGAGCGTGGTGCGGACGAAGGCGCCGCCCTTGCCGGGCTTGACGTGCTGGAAGGCCGTGACCGTCCACAGCTGGCCGTCCAGGTTGAGGACCAGCCCGTTCTTGAGGTCGTTCGTGGTGGCCACGTGCGTACATCTCCTGCGTCTGTGCTGGGCGCGGAGCCGTCACGCGCCGGGTCTGCGGCACCGTGCTCGGCGCCGTCGTCCGCGGTCCACACTACCGGTCCGGCCGGTCTAGACCTCGACCAGCTCCTTGGTGGTGAGCGTCAGCAGCTCCGGGTCGCCGTCCCGGACCACGAGCGTGTCCTCGATGCGCACCCCACCCCGCCCGTCCACGTACACCCCGGGCTCGACGGTGACGGCCATGCCCGCCGCGAGCACACCGGTGCCGGTCGCGGACAACGCCGGGGCCTCGTGGATCTCGAGGCCGACCCCGTGCCCGAGACCGTGGACGAACTCCTCACCGCGCCCGGCGGCGGCGATGACGGACCGGGCCGCCCCGTCCACCGCGGCGACGTCGGTGCCGGGGGCCAGCGCGGCGCACCCGGCCCGCTGCGCCGCCGCGACCAGCGCGTACATCTCGCGCTGCCACTCCGCGGCGCGGCCGACGACGACGGTGCGGGTCATGTCGGAGTGGTAGCCGCCGACGAGCGCGCCGAAGTCCATCTTGACCAGATCGCCGGATCGCACCGGCGCCCCGGTCGGCAGGTGATGAGGCACTGCGGAGTGCGCCCCCGTCGCGACGATCGTCGCGAACGACGGGCCGTCCGCGCCGTGACCACGCATCCGGCCCTCCAGGTCCAGCGCCACGGCGATCTCGGTGCGGCCCGGCACCAGTCCCCCGGCGGCGATCAGGTCGGCCAGCGCGGCGTCGGCCGCGGAACACGCGGCCCGCAGCAGGGCGACCTCGGTACCGTCCTTGACCACGCGCAGCTGCTCGACGAGGCCGGGCGCCCGCTCCAGGCGCGCACCCTCCGCGGCCTCGGCGAGCGCAGCGTGCCCGTCGACAGTCACGTGGCCCGACTCGTATCCGACCCGGCCCCGGGCGAGACCGGCCAGCGCGAGCGCGCTGCCGCGGTCGACGACGGTCTCCAGATCGGGCACCTGCTCGGCCGCCTGCGTGCGGTAGCGCCCGTCGGTGCAGAAGCGGCTCGCCGCGTCGCCGTCGGAGTGCACGAGCAGCGCGGCGTTGGAGCCGGTGAAGCCGGTGAGGTAGCGGATGTTCACGAGGTCCGTGACGAGCACCGCGTCCAGCTCCGCGGTGCGCAGGAGCGCCCGCAGCGCGTCCCGGCGGGCCGCGGTCATGACGCCGGTTGCTCGGCGATCCACCGCAGCGCCAGCGCGTAGCCACCCACACCCAGTCCGACGATCACGCCGGTGGCCACCGCGGAGATGTGGGAGTGGTGCCGGAACTCCTCACGCCGGTGCACGTTCGAGATGTGCACCTCCACGAGCGGTGCCGTGAGCTGCGCGCACGCGTCCCGCACGGCCACGGACGTGTGCGTCCACGCCGCCGCGTTGAGCACGACCGGGGTGCCGGCGTCGGCGGCGCGGTGCAGCCAGCCCAGCAGCTCGCCCTCGTGGTCGGTCTGCCGGACCTCGACGTCCAGCCCCACATCGGAACCGGCCTTCTCGCACAGCTCCACGAGGTCGGCGTAGGTGGTGGAGCCGTAGACCGCGGGCTCCCTGGTGCCGAGCCGGCCGAGGTTGGGGCCGTTGAGCACGAGGACGGGACGTCTCATGTGCTCACCGCCGCGTACGCCCGCTCCAGCAGCGCGGGTTCGGGGCCTTCGAGCCGCGCGGGCTGCGCGAGACCGTCGAGCACGACGAAGCGCAGCGTGCCCGCCCTGGCCTTCTTGTCGCCGCGCATCGACTCGACGAGCTCGGGCAGGACGTCGGGGACGTAGGAGACCGGCAGCCCGACGGACGCGAGCACGGCGCGGTGCCGGTCGGCGGTGGCGTCGTCGAGGCGGCCCGCGGCCCGGGCCAGCTCGGCCGCAAACACCAGCCCGACGCTCACCGCGGCCCCGTGCCGCCAGGTGTACCCCTCACGCCGCTCGATGGCGTGACCGAGCGTGTGGCCGTAGTTGAGGATCTCGCGCAGGTGCGACTCGCGGAGGTCGGCGGCGACGACCCCGGCCTTGACCCGGATCGCGCGCTCGACCAGTTCCGGCAGCACCGTCCCGGCCGGGTCCAGCGCGGCGGCGGGGCCGGCCTCGACGAGGTCGAGGATCACCGGGTCGGCGATGAACCCGGCCTTGATGATCTCGGCGCTGCCCGAGGCGATCTCCTCGGGTGGCAGCGTGTCGAGCGTCGCCAGGTCGACCAGTACGGCGGACGGCTCGTGGAACGCCCCGACGAGGTTCTTGCCGGCCTCGGTGTTGATGCCGGTCTTCCCGCCCACCGCCGCGTCCACCATCGCGAGCAGCGTGGTGGGCACGTGCACCACCTTCACCCCCCGCATCCAGGTGGCGGCGACGAAGCCGGCCAGGTCGGTGGCCGCGCCGCCACCCAGCGAGATCACCAGGTCGCCGCGCGTGAGCCCGACCCGGCCGCACACCTCCCAGCAGAAGCCGGCCACCGCGAGCGCCTTGCCGGCCTCGCCGTCGGGGATCTCGACGCGGTGCGCGTCCACCCCGACCGTCGCGAGCTCGGCACGCACCTGCTCCGCCACGTCGGCCAGCGCCGGCTGATGCACGAGCACCGCCGCCGACGCTCCCAGCTCCAGGACGGTGGCCGGCAGCCGCTCCCGCACCCCGCGCCCGATCAGCACCGGGTAGGGCCGTTCGGTGGCGACGTCGACCCTGACGACGCCGGCCTGCTCCCCCGGTACTTCGCCCACTGCCTGATCCACGGGACCGACCTTACCGAGGGCGCTCGCCAGGCCGCCGGTGCACGGCTCCCGACCGGGTGACGCGCGCGTCCTGTGGCCGACGCGCGCAGCGACGCGAGCGCGGCGACGGAACGCGCGCGCCGGCTCGGCAAGCTGTCGGGCGACCCGGACGCGCGGGGCCGACCGTCAGGAGCGGACGGTCGGGTCCGGCAACGGAGCAGCCGACCCGGTGGCCGCGCCGAACGGGGTGGGCACGTCGAGCGGGTCGGCCGGGTCGACCGGGTCCGCCGGGGCACTGCTCGGGACCTCGCCGATCGCCTCCAGCACGGCCCTCGCCACCTGGTTGGCGCTGCGCCGGCTGGTGTCGATCTCGACCGTGGCCACTTCCCTGTAGAGCGGGGCCCTGGCGTCGAGCAGCGCCTTGAACGTGGCCCGCGGGTTGACCCCGGCGAGCAGCGGCCGGGCGGTGGACATCCCCGTGCGGCGCAGGCCGTCGGAGAGCCCGACGTTCAGGTACACGACCCGATGGCCGCGCAGGCGGCCGCGGGTGACGTCGGCGAGGACCGAGCCGCCGCCCAGCGCGAGCACCCCGTCCGTGGCGACGAGTGCCTCGGCGACGACCTCCCGCTCGAGCGCGCGGAACGCGTCCTCGCCGTCCTGCAGGAACATGTCGGCGATGGGTTTGCCGGCGCGCTCGACGATCATGCCGTCCACATCGGTGAACCCGACGCCCAGCCGGCGCGCCAGTACGCGGCCGACGGTCGTCTTGCCGGCCCCTGGCGGGCCGACCAGCACCAGGGTGGGACGTCTCTCCGGGATCACCGTTGACACCGTACCGATCGCCACCGACGGTCGGTGCCGCTGCCTGGTCGAGCACCGCCGTGCGGACCGGGCGCGACCCCGGGCCGGGCCGGGCCGGTGATCGGTTACCCTCGATCCGCGGCGCGGGTGACCGGCCGTGACGGAAGTGGCGCGACTGTCGCACGATGGGAGTGACCGGGTGCACGACGCGAACCGACCCGCCCCTCGGACCATCCGATGACGGCCCGCCGGGGCGAGCCGCCCGTGCACCCGCTGCGCCCCCGGGACGACAACGACCCCCCACCTCCGCGTCGCGAGCAGCTCCCGCTCCCCCGCCGGTCGCGGCAGGATCATCTCGAGCCCCAGCTGCGCGTGCCGGGCGGCACCGGCGAGGGCACGCCGTTCGCGCCGTTCGCGGCCGCCGATCCCGAACCTGCTCCGGTGCGGAGCGCGCACGGGGACGCTCCGGCCGCGTTCCGTGCGGGCACGCAAGTCGGTCGCGCGGACCGGGCCGACGGCCCGGCGCAGGCCGAGGACGTCCGCGACGATCGCTGAGGAGCGGTCAGCCGCGCCCGGGCCGCTCACGGACATCCGGGACCGCGCGCGGTGGGTGCGGGAAGGCGCGCGCCGCCCGAATCGGTCCGTCAGCTCCGCGCGGTGAGGTGCTCGGCACTGGCGTCCAGGTAGGAGCGCAGGTTGCGGCGGGTCTCGGCGAGCGAGTCGCCGCCGAACTTCTCGACCGCCGCGTCGGCGAGCACGAGCGCGACCATGGCCTCGGCGACCACGCCCGCGGCCGGCACCGCGCACACGTCGGACCGCTGGTGGATGGCCTGCGCCGCCTCTCCGGTGGCGACGTCGATCGTGCGCAGCGCCCGCGGCACGGTGGAGATCGGCTTCATCGCGACCCGCACGCGCACGGGCTCGCCGTTGGTCATGCCGCCCTCGATGCCACCGGCCCGGTTGGACAGCCGCTCGGCCACGCGCCCGCCCGCCCCCGCGCCCGGGATCATCTCGTCGTGGGCGGCGCTGCCGCGCCGCCGCGCGGTGCGGAAGCCGTCGCCGATCTCCACACCTTTCATCGCCTGGATGACCATCAGCGCGCCCGCGAGCCGGGCGTCCAGCCGCCGGTCGGACTGGACGTAGGACCCGAGGCCCACGGGGACCCCGTACGCGATGACCTCGACCACGCCGCCGAGGGTGTCGCCCTCGCGCTGGGCCGCGTCGACCTCGGCGACCATCGCGGCGGTGGCCGCATCGGCGAACGCCCGGACCGGGCTCGCGTCCACCCGTTCCAGGTCGTGCGGGCCGGGCAGCTCGTCGTCGGGGGCGACCACGGTGCCCAGCTCCACGACGTGCGACACGATGTCGATGTCGAAGGCCTGCTTCAGGAACGCCCGTGCCACGGTGCCGAGCACCACCCGCGACGCCGTCTCCCGCGCGCTGGCCCGCTCCAGCACGGGCCGGGCGTCGTCGAAGCCGTACTTCGTCATCCCGGCGAGATCGGCGTGGCCGGG